>JBBQWE010000016.1:0-31326 GCA_038210855.1 Sphingomonadales bacterium
GACGACAACATGGTCTATGTGACCTACGCCCGCGGCTACAAGGGCCCGGCGTTCAACGTGTTCTTCAACCTGAGCGCCACCGGCACCAACGAAATCGCTTCCGAGCTTTCGGACAGCTATGAAATCGGCCTGAAGAACAGCTTCTTCGATGGCAAGCTGACGCTGAACATCGCCGGCTACCTCGCCAAATATCGCAATTTCCAGGCCAACAATCCGGATCTGATCGCCGGTGTCGTCGTTACCCGCTTCACCAACGCCGGCGATGTTTCGACCCGCGGCGCCGAAGTCGATTTCGCCTGGCGGCCGCTGGCCGACCTGTCGATCGGCGGCGCGCTGACCTACACCGATGCCAAGGTCGATGCGTTCCGCGCGCCGCCGGGTGCTGCCGTCATCCCGCCGGGCACGCCGCTCGGCTATGCCCCCAAGTGGCGCGGTGCCCTGTCGGTCGATTACCGCTATCGCACCGGCGGCGCCATCGATGTGACCTTCGGTGCGCAGGCATCGGCGCAGTCGAGCCAATTGTCGCTGTTCGATGCCAGCGCCGCGGTTCGCGCTGCCGGCACCATCCGCGCCTATTCGCTGCTCAACATGCAGATCGGCATCGTCGATGCCGAGGACAAGTTCCGCCTGACCTTCGTCGCCAACAACGTGGCGAACGAGAGCTTTGCTGCTGCGATCACCAACGGCGGCCCGGGCGGATCGTTCCGCTACCTGATCCCGCGCGAGGCCGATCGGTATTTCGGCATCGTCGGGCGGGTGAACTTCTGAGCCGCAGCGCCGCGAGCGCGCAGCGGCACGATTGCGCAGCAATCGTCTGTTGCGCGCCGACAGGCGCTAGGCCGGCCAGCGAGCGCCGCGGTGAACCCTCAGGTTTGCCGCGGTGGCTCGTCTGACGGCGCGGCTTTGCCGCGCCCCTGCTCTTCCTTCTTCCCCTCCCCCGGCGGACTCGGCGGCTCTGCCGCCGGCCGCGTCGCACCGGGTAGCGCTCCGGAACGACTGCTCATACCAAAGCTCGCCGATCGAGACTCATCGAAGGAAAAAGGGCCTCCGGCGGCTGGGGCCATAGGCCCCAGACCCCATTTTGCTGGTTTGCGGTCGAACCTCGGCGATGGCTCCAAAATCAAACAATCGTGGGTCTGGGGCCGCAGGCCGTCATCCTGAGCCTGTCGAAGGGCGCCGGAGGCAGCCTTCCCTAACGCTTGTCTTCAACGGGAACGACCCCTCACATCCGCGCTTCGATCGCTTCCATCTGCGCGTCGCTCAACCCCATATGGTGGCCGACTTCGTGGACCAGCACATGGGCGACGATGGCCTCCAGGCTGTCGTCGCTGTCGCACCATTCCTCCAGCATCGGCCGGCGGTAGAGGAAGATCATGTCGGGCAGCGCGCCCGTCGGCTCATCGCCCTTCAGGCCGATGTGGCGACCCTGGTAGAGGCCGAGCAGGTCCCATTCGCTTTCCAGTTCCATGGCGGCGATGACCGCCTCGTCGGGGAAATCCTCGACACGCAGGACGACGCCGGCGAGGTGGCGGCGGAAGATTTCGGGCAGGCGCTCGACAGCGGCCTGCGCCATGGTTTCGATATCGGAAAGGCTGGGGGCAATGTTGGGGGTCTGGATCATGCGCTGGCACTACGCTGCCGCCGCCGCTAAGGCGAGGCCATGATCGATCGCGCCGCCCCCGAAGCCGTCACCGCTGCTCTCGCCACCCTGCCCGGCTGGGCGCTTTCGGGTGACGGCCTCGCCATCGAGCGGGACTGGCGGTTCCGGGATTTTCCGGAGGCCTTCGCCTTCATGACGCGCATCGCGCTGCTTGCCGAAAAGGCCGATCACCACCCCGAATGGTCGAACGTCTGGAACCGGGTCAGCATCCGGTTGACGACGCACGATGCCGGCGGGCTTTCCGAACGCGATTTCGCGCTGGCGCGGGCGATCGAGGGATAGAACGCCGCCAAACCGGTCATCCCGGGCTTGCCCCGGGATGACAGCAGAAAGACCGCACCTCAGGCCGCGCTGTTGTCCTCGGTCGGTGCGTCGGGGCCGTTCTTCTTGATGGATTCGATAGCGTTGACCGCCGATGCCTTGGATGAATAGCCCTGTGTCGAGAACATCACTTCGCTGTTGTACTTGAAACGAACGCGATACTCGCCGGCGTTGTCCTTGTAGATTTCGAACTTGTGCGCCACGGCATTTCCTCCCCGAAACGATTCCGAAGCCATGCCAGCCCCGGCACGCGGTCAATCGCATGCCGGGGCATCGGCGAAAGCGCTTCTGCTTATCTTGGTGCCATGCGGATCGCACCGTCGAGCCGGACATCCTCGCCATTGAAATAGCCGTTGCGGCACATTTCGACCGCCAGCGACGCATATTCCTCCGGATTGCCCAGCCGCTTGGGGTAGGGCACCGAGGCACCGAGCGCGTCCTTCACATTCTGCGGCGCCGCCGCCAGCAGCGGCGTGTTGAAAATGCCGGGCAGGATGGTGTTGACGCGGATGCCCTCGGCGGAAAGATCGCGCGCGATCGGCAGCGTCATGCCGACAACGCCGCCCTTCGATGCGCTGTACGCCGCCTGGCCGATCTGGCCGTCTTCGGCCGCCACCGACGCCGTGTTGACGATGGCGCCGCGATCGCCGCAGTCGAGCGGCGGCAACGTCATCATCCCCGCCGCCGATTTGGCGATGCAGCGGAACGTGCCGATCAGGTTGATCTGGATCAGCAGGTTGAAGGCATCGATGGGGAAATGCTTGATCTCGCCAGTCTCGCGGGCCCGGCTGGCAGTCTTGATCGCATTGCCGGTGCCGGCGCAGTTGATCAGGATGCGCTCCTGCCCGATTGCCGCGCGCGCCCGGGCAAAGCCGGCATCGACCGATTCGTCGCTGGTCACGTTGACGTGGCAAAAAACGCCGCCGATTTCCGTGGCGACAGCCTCGCCCTTTTCGCCGTTCATGTCGAAAATCGCGACCCTTACGCCATGCGCCGCCAGCAGCCGCGCCGTCGCCGCCCCCAGCCCCGATGCGCCGCCGGTAACAACCGCGGACAGACCTTCCAGATTCATTTCGCTCTCCCAATTCAAGCCCGCCGCTTATGGAAAAGTGCTGCGGCGGGGGCAATGCGCAAGAAGAACAGGCCTCCGGCGGCCGGGACCTTGGGCCCCAGACCCCATTTTGTTTGGTTTGGGGAAAAACGTTGCGTTGGAGCACTGACTAGATGGGATGGGGTCCGGGGCCTAAGGCCCCAGCCGCCGAAGGCCCGCTTCTTCCCGCCCGATCCGCGCCTCGCGCCACGCCAGATACACCGTCGTCGCCAGGATGATCGCGCCGCCGACCAGAGTCAGCGCGTCGAGCCTTTCGCCGAACAGCACGATGCCGGCCGCGGCAATGGCGACGAAGCGGACGAAATCATATGGCAGCACTGCCGAGGCCTCGGCGAGGCTGAAGGCTTTCGACAGCGACAATTGCCCGATCGCCGCGGCACCGCCGATCAGCGCCAGCAGCGGCCACAACGGCGGCGGCGGCCAGGTCCAGAACGGCAGCGCGACAAGCAGGCTGGGGACGAGCATGAGCAGGAAGCTCCACGACGCCACGGCGCGGCTGTCGTCGCGCGCGACGAGCTGGCGGATCGCGACAATCGAGAACGCCGTCGACAGCGCCGAAACGACCGCCGCGGCCAGCCCCGGAGTCAGCGGCACCTGCCCCGGCCGCAGCACGACCAACATGCCGCAGAAACCGACCACGAGCGCCGTCGCCCGCCGCGCCCGGATCCGCTCGCCGAGCACCAGCGCCGCCCCCAGCGTCGCGAACAGCGGCGCCGTGTAATTGATCGCCAGCACCGTCGCCAGCGGCGCGTTGGCCACCGCGTAGAAAGTCGCCAGCGTCGCCACGAACCCCGAAGCCGCCCGCCGCACATGCACGCGCCACCGCGACGGCACGATCAACCCCTTGTTGCGCAGGATCATCGGCAGCAGGGCGAGCACGCCGAATGCGTTGCGGAAAAACACGATCTCGACACTGTGCAGGTCGCGCGAGGCATAGCGGATCATCACCCACATCGACGCGAACGCGAGGCAGGACAGGATCATCCACAGGATGGCACGAGAGGCGGCAGTGCGGGGCACCGGGCGGGGGTAACGGTGGTGGGGATAAACGGGAAGGACGGGGGCCTACGGCAGCGGGGGCCGCGGGCCCCAGACCCCATCTTTTCGGGTTCGCGCTGCCCTGCGAAGTTGTGGGCCGAACCCCACGAAATGGGGCCCGGGGCCCGCGGCCCCAGCCGCCGGAGGCTCTACTTAAGAATCGAGCAACCGCGTCAGCAACGCTACGTCATTGTCGAGCTCGCGGTCCTGCGCGCGCAATTCCTCGATGCGCTTGACGGCGTGCATCACGGTGGTGTGATCGCGGCCGCCGAAGCGCCGGCCGATTTCGGGAAGCGACCGCGGAGTGAGCTTCTTGGCAAGATACATTGCCACCTGGCGCGGCCGGGCGACTTCGCGAGCCCGGCGCGCCGACAGCAGGTCGGGAAGTTTCAGCCGGTAATGTTCGGCGACCTTGCGCTGGATCTCGTCGATGGTCAGTTTCTTTTCATGCGCGCGCAGCAGGTCGGCGAGCGTCGCTCGCGTGAAATCGAGGGTTACCGGCTGGCCGAACAGGCCGGCCGAAGCGACGACGCGGTTCAGCGCGCCTTCGAGTTCGCGGACGTTGGCGGTGATCTTGCGCGCAAGGAATTCGACGACTTCGGCCGGCACCGCGACCGGGTTCGGCATCACCTGCGCCATGGCGAGCACCTTGGCGTGGAGGATGTTGAGACGAAGTTCGAAATCGGCCGGGTTGATGTCGGCCACCAGGCCCCAGGCCATGCGGCTGAGGATGCGTTCCTGGATGCCTTCGAGGTTTTGCGGGGAGCGATCGGCACTGATGACCAGTCGCTTTCCGGCGCTGATCACCTCGTTCATCGTGTGGAACAATTCTTCCTGCGTCGAATCCTTGCCGGCGATGAACTGGACATCGTCGATCATCAGCAGATCGACGGCGCGCAGCTTCTGCTTGAAGGCGATGATGTCCTTGGCACGCAGCGCAGCGAGGAATTCGACCATGAATTTTTCGGCCGATAGATAGGCGATGCGGCCATCGGGCTGCCGCGCGAGGAAGGCGTTGCCGATCGCGTGCATGAGATGGGTCTTGCCGAGTCCGGTGGTGCCGTGAAGGAACAGCGGGTTGAAACCGACCGGCCCCGGCTCGGCAACGGCTTGGGCAGCGTTGTAGGCGAGCTCGTTGGACTTGCCGACGACGAAATTATCGAAATTGTAACGGGTTTCGATACCGCCGCGTGCTGCCGGACTGCCGGCCGCCGCCGGTGCGGTGGCCGCAGCGAGCGGCGCGGCGGTGACGGCACCCTGGCCCGGGTTCTGCACGATCACCGAAACCTGCCGGGTGCCGGGGCGCTGCACCGACCAATGGCCGCGCAGTCGCTCGGCGCAATTGCCGGCGATCCAGTCGGCAAGAAACGGCGTCGGGACAGCCAGCCGGACATGGTCGCCCTGCACGGCGGAGAGCGCCAGCGGGGCAAGCCAATTATCGAAATGACGGCCACCCGATTCGGCGCGCAGGGCTGTGCGGACCCGAGCCCAGGCGGCCTCGTCCTCGCTGGTGAAGGCGCCGGGATGGGCCGAAGAATGCGCCGCGGCATAATCGGGCGAGGTGTTGGCGGTAGCAGGCGCCGCCGTCTCCATCGACGCCACCCGCCGGCCCCAGGCCGGCAGGCCTGCGGGATTTGCCGTTTCCGATGCGGGTATCGCCGATGCTGACACTGGATCCCCTGCTCCCCAACTCTTGCCGGCGCAGGCTCGGTGGTCCGCCGAATGCTGGCGATCCACGGCGTCATCACGCTCGGTTGTTTCCATCGCTGCCGATCGCATTGCCGTTCGCATTGCCCGCCCGACGCGTTCCGTTTGGGGTCAAAGAACCCCCGCCCACGCGAAAAGACCCGCGCGTGCTGCACACCGAACTGTCGACCGACCGATGCGCCAGAAAGGGCGATTGGCCTCAAAACCGGGGGCCAGATAAGCAAGCGCGGGAGCCCCTAGCAAGCGTCAGAATCACCGCGAGTTTGAAATAAAGACGTTGACACGAACTTGCGGGATTTTGCGGTCGCCCCATCGCAAGACGCTGAATTTTCGTGACAAGGCCGTGAAGGAACCATGACAGCGGCGGCCGGCAGTCCAGTCATTGCATTGATTCAAAACGATATGTTTTAGCGTCATACGCGATGCGATTCGCGCAGGCTCGGGCGCGGACGGGGGCGGTGGGTGCCGCGCCGCCTTGCCCTTGTGGCCGTTATAGCCGTCATGGAACCGTCACATAATTGACCGGTGTGCGAATCCGGACCACGAATCGCCACGTTCGGATTGCATCCGCAATGAACGTATCGCCGGCGGCTTTGCCGTGCGGGCGCAGGCACGCGTATCGACCCTGACGGGACCTGCGAACAGCAAAAAGGCGCGGTGGAAACCTCCACCGCGCCTTTTTTCCGAAATCGTCGGTGCGAGCCCTGTGGCCGCGCAGACCCGATCAGGCGGTCTGCATCGCCTTCATGCGCTTGGCGAGGCGCGAAATCTTGCGAGCCACGGTGTTCTTGTG
The DNA here is from genome assembly GCA_038210855.1 of Sphingomonadales bacterium. Classification (GTDB taxonomy): domain Bacteria; phylum Pseudomonadota; class Alphaproteobacteria; order Sphingomonadales; family Sphingomonadaceae; genus Sandarakinorhabdus. Next base: position 6,631 of record JBBQWE010000016.1, read on the forward strand.
AAGCACCCCCTTGGACACACCGCGCATCATTTCGGGCTGAGCGGCCTGGAGCGCTGCGGCGGCGGCGGCCGGATCGGTTCCGGCGAGCGAGCTTTCGACCTTCTTGACGAAGGTGCGGATGCGGCTGACTCGGGCCTTGTTGATCTCGGCGCGGCGGCCGTTGCGGCGGATGCGCTTTTCTGCCTGGGGCGTATTGGCCATGTTCGTCCTAAAAGTCGAAGCTGTCGGTCGGATCCGGCCACGCGCCGGCACGATGGCCGATGACATGAACGGGCTGTCGGCGCCAGCATCGCCGCACCGGAAGGCGAGGCGCATAGTCTGGAACCGCCGCCGAGGTCAAGCAGGATCGCAACCGCGGCGGCCTGGCCCTCGGGCCGGCCTAGCGCTGATCGTGGCTGCAGAAGAAGCTCGACCGGCCCGACTGCACGATTCGTTCGATCGGACCGCCGCAGCGCGGGCATGGCGCGCCGGCGCGGCCATAGACCTGGAAACGATTCTGGAAATAGCCGAGTGTGCCATCGGGGGCGGCGTGATCGCGCAAGCTCGATCCCCCTGCCGCGATCGCCGCCTGCAACACCGCCGGCACGGCCTTCGCCAGTGCCTTCAGCCGCGCGCCTGCGATGCTGCCGCCGGCGCGCGCCGGGTGGATGCCGGCTTCGAACAGCGCCTCGCAGACATAGATGTTGCCAAGGCCGGCGACGATCCGCTGGTCGAGCAGCAGCGCTTTCGCCGGCGCGAGCCGGTCGGCAAAGGCCCGCACCAGCATCGTGGCACCGAAATCCGGCCCCAGCGGTTCCGGCCCCAGCCCGGCGAGCAGCGGGTGCGCGTTGGCCTCTGCCGTGGCGACGAGATCGAGACTGCCGAAGCGCCGCGCATCGTTGAACGCCACCACGCGCCCGGAATCGGTTTCGAAAACGACATGATCGTGCTTGGCCGTCTCGCCCGGATCGAGCCGCATCCGCCCCGACATGCCGAGGTGGAGGACCAGCGTGTCACCGCGATCGGTATCGACAATGCCGTATTTGGCGCGCCGCCGGCAGGCGATGACGCGCGCCCCGGTCAGTCGCTGGCGAAGGTCGACCGGAAACGGCCGCCGCAGATCGCCGCGGTTGAGGATGACGCGAGCGAAGCGCTGCCCCGTCCATACCGGATCCAGCCCGCGCATGACGGTTTCGACTTCGGGGAGTTCGGGCATCCGGCGCGACATACGGCGCGTTTGCCGTGTCGCCAAGGGGAGGCTAGGAGCCAAGCGATGACAGACACCGCGCCATCAGACATCGCGCCCGCAGTGGAAACGGCGCAAACCGTCAGCTTCGGCTATTCCGAAGTCGCGCCGGCAGAAAAGACCCGCAAGGTCGGCGAAGTCTTCGCGTCCGTCGCGCGGCGCTACGACATCATGAACGACCTGATGTCGGCGGGATTTCACCGTCTGTGGAAGGATGATTTCGTCCGTGCCGTGCGGCCGCGCCTCGGCGAGCGTATCGTCGACATGGCCGGCGGCACCGGCGACATCGGCTTCCGCCTCGAACGCTCCGGTGCTGCGGTCACGGTTGCCGACATCAACCCTGCCATGCTCGATGTCGGCATCGCGCGCGCCGCCGATCGCGGCATCACCAGCCTCGTCTGGCGCGAGGAAAATGCCGAAGTCCTGAGCTTTCCCGACCGCAGTTTCGACGCCTATACGATCGCGTTCGGCATCCGCAACGTCACCGATATCCCCGCCGCGCTGCGCGAGGCGCACCGCGTGCTGGCGTTCGGGGGTCGGTTCTTCTGCCTCGAATTCTCGACCACCGAATGGTCGGGCTTTGCCCAGGCCTATGATCTTTATTCGGAACGCGTTGTGCCCCGTGTCGGCAGCGCCGTTGCCGGCGACCCCGATTCCTACCGCTACCTGATCGAATCGATCCGGCGCTTCCCGAAGATGCCGGAGTTCGCCGCGATGATCGAAGCTGCCGGCTTCGGTCGCGTGGCGTATCGCCCGATCCTTGGCGGCGCTGTTGCTATCCACAGCGGCTGGAAGCTGTAGGCTGTCGGTGATGCGGAAATCGTCGAGGGAACTGGCCCCCGGCGGCTGGGGCCGCAGGCCCCAGACCCCGTTTCGCCGGGCGCCGCGTTATGGCACGATGCCGTCACGCCAACCCAAAACAAATGCGGGTCTGGGGCCGACCGCCCCAGCCGCCGGAGGCCCCCTTGCCTTCCGGGGCGAGCGCGCATGACGCCGGCCCCCGTTCACCTCTGGCGGATGCTCGGCTGGGGCCGGCAGCTTGCCCGCCACGGCGCCTTGCGTCCGTTCGAGGATCGCCGCGTTCCGCTGGCGCTGCGCGCCGTGGCGCGCGTGGCACGGATCGGCACCGGCGCGCCGAAAACGCCCGATTTTGCCGCCGGCCTCGCCAGTGTCGGCCCGGCGGCGATCAAGCTCGGCCAGGCGCTGGCCACGCGGCCGGATCTGATCGGGCTGGAGGCAGCGGCCGATCTGGCGCGGCTGCAGGATGCAGTGCCGGCCGCGCCTTGGCCGCTGATCGAAGCAGCGCTCGATGCCAGCTATTCCGGTGGCTGGCGGGCCCATTTCACCAGCATCGATCCGGTGCCGGTGGGTGCAGCCTCGATGGCGCAGGTGCATCGCGGCATCACCAACGAAGGCCGACGGGTTGCCATCAAGGTGCTGCGGCCGGGAATCGAGGCCGATCTGGCGCGCGCCATCGATACCTATGAATGGGCCGCGGGCTATCTCGAGACGCTGGGCGGCGAATTCGCCCGGCTGCGTCCGCGCGCCGTCATCTCGACCTTCAAGGGCTGGACCGAGGGCGAGCTCGACCTGCGCCGCGAGGCGGCGTCGGCATCCGAACTCGCCGAAGCGCTCGATGGTATCCCCGATTTCATCGTTCCGGGCATCGACTGGGCGCGGTCATCGCGGCGCATCCTCGTCATCGACTGGATCGACGGCGTCAAGCTCAACGATGCTGCCGGCATGGCGGCGGTCGATTTCGATCGCCGCAAGCTTGCCGAAGTGCTGGTGCACGGGTTTTTGCAGCAGGCGATCGCGCAGGGATTTTTCCATGCCGATCTTCACCAGGGCAATTTGTTCCTGATTCCGCCCAAGCCCGGCGATGGCGATGGCCCGGGCCATGGCGCGCGGCTGGCTGTGATCGATTTCGGCATCATGGGGCGGATCAACCGCCGGGCGCGGCTGTACCTTGCCGAAATCCTGCATGGCCTGGTTACCGGCAACTACAAGCGTGTTGCCGAAATCCATTTCGAAGCCGGCTATGTGCCGCCGCACCACAATCCGGCGGCGTTCGCCACCGCGCTGCGGGCCGTGGGCGAACCGATCCGCGGCAAGCGCGCCAAGGACGTCAACATCACCCAGCTTCTCGATGGCCTGTTCGCCATCACGCGCAGCTTCGACATGCCGGTGCAGCCGCACCTGCTGCTGCTGCAAAAGACCATGGTGATGGTGGAGGGCGTGGCACTGACGCTCGATCCGCAGGTCAACATGTGGGAAGTCGCCGAACCCTATGTGCGCGACTGGGTGCGCGATGAAATGGGGCCCGATACCTTCATCGCCGACTGGCTGGTGATGAACGCGCGGTCGCTGACCGAGCTGCCGCGCATTTTCCGGCAATGGGTGGCCGACCATCCGATGCCCGGCGCCGCGCCGCCGGGGCCGCCGCTGCCGCCGCTTCCCGAAAGCAGTGGCGTCCCCGGGCTGTTGTGGCTGGCGGCAGCGCTGGGCGCCGGGCTGATGATCGGCCGCTGGCTGGTCTGACGGCAGCAAGCTTGGCCTGACACAGCCGGCCTGCCTACCCCCGCCACCCCTGCCACGACAAACAATCCGGCGGTCAGACCGCCGGCGGTACCAGCAGCTGGACGTCGGCGGGCAACACTGCCACCACCCCCCGGCGGGCTCGCCCCCATGCCGCAGCCAGCAGCACCAGCGAGCCGCCGACGATCAGGGCGGTGACGGTGAAGCCCATGCTCGGATCGGCGCCGGACTGCACCACTTTGCCAAGGGCGTAGATCACATAGGCCAGCCCGGAAACCAGCAGCGCGCGGCGATCGACGGCGAGCGCGATGAAGCCGAGGACGAGGTAGATCAGGATCGTCCCCGCCGCGGCAACGAGCGCCAGCAGGGCGTTGCCGGGCGATTGCAGCTGCGACAGCAGCGGGTGGACGATCAGCGGCGCCGCCAGCAGGTGCAGCCAGAACGCCATGTCGGTTCGCCGAGTCAGCCGCGCCCGGTCGCTGGCATCGATGCGCATGGCGAGGAGGAACACAGCGATGCCGCCGAGGAAGGCGGTGACCAGCGAAGCGGCAGCGCCGAATTGGCTGCCGGCCAGCAGCATCAGTGGCAGGATGACGACAGCGCAACCGGCAGCGAGCGTGATCGGCACCCGGAACCGCCGCCAATGCGCCCAGGCGGCTGCCACGCCGGCCACGAGACCGAACAGGATTGAACCGCCGGCAATCACCGGCGGCAGCAGCGCATTCGGGTTTTGGACTCCGCTACCCGTGATGGCAGCGGTCGCAACGGCGAAGAGACCGCCACCAAGCAAAGCGGAAGCGAGACCGCTGGCCGAAAGCACGAACACCAGCAGCAATTCCACCCCCGGCAGCGCCATCCGGCGCCGGCGAACGAAGTATTCGGACAACAGCCACGCCGTGACGGCCAGCGCCAGGCTGGAAACCGCCGGTGCCGCCGCTGCCGGAACCAATTGCCCGGCGAGACCCGAGACGGCGAACAGCAGGATGCCGATCGCGATGGCGACGAAGATGTCGTTGAAGCCGGTCAGCAGCCGGAACTGTTCCTCGTCGGCCACCACCACCGACCCGCCGCCACCTACCACGCCGGCTTCCGCCACGGCGCCGCCGCGGCCGTCACGCCAGGCTTCGGCGAAGCGCACCAGCCGCTCGCGCGTGCCGGCATCGACGACGCCCGCCGCCACGGCTGCATCGAGGGCGCGTTCGTCGATCGGCGGGTGCGCCATCGGGCCTGGCTCAGCCGGCGGCCGCCACCGGCGGCGCCAGCGCCATCTGGGCTTGCGCCGACCCGGTATCGGGGACGATCTCGCCGGTCCGGTCGCTGATTTCGTCGAACCGCGCTGCCACCGTTTCGGCGGTCATGTCTTCGGCCGCAACATGGATGCCGCGCGTCAGGGTGACATAGGCGCGTTCGAAACCGCCGCCGCCGGCGTTGATGATGGCGTTCGACGGCGCGTCCTCGCTGACAAGATAGACAGCGGCCGGCACCACGGTTTCGGGGCCCATCTTTTCCAGCAGCGCCGGCGGCATCAGGTCTTCGGTCATCCGAGTCGCCGCCAGCGGCGCGATGGTGTTGACCTTCACATTGTACTTGGCGCCTTCCAGCGCCAACGTCTTCATCAGCCCGACCAGACCCAGCTTGGCAGCGCCGTAATTGGCCTGGCCGAAATTGCCGTAGAGGCCGGTCGACGAAGTCGTCATCAGGATGCGGCCATAGGCCTGTTCGCGCATCAATTCCCACACTGCCTTGGTGCAGATGACACTTCCCATCAGGTGCACGTCGAGGATCTGGCGAAAGTCGTCGTGAGTCATCTTGACGAAGGTCTTGTCGCGCAGGATGCCGGCGTTGTTGACCAGCACATCGACCCGGCCCCAGCGTTCCTTGACGACGGCGACCATATGTTCGACGGCGGCGGCGTCGGTCACGCTGGCGCCATTGGCCATTGCCTCGCCGCCGGCGGCGACGATTTCGTCGACGACGCCCTGCGCTGCCGACAGCGAAGCGCCCGAACCGTCACGAGCGCCGCCCAGATCGTTGACGACCACCTTGGCACCGCGGCGCGCCAGTTCGAGGGCATAGGCCCGGCCAAGGCCGCCGCCGGCACCGGTAACGATGGCAACGCGATTGTCGAAACGCAGAGTCATGGCAATTGGTCGTCCTTCAGGGGGGTGTTCGCCGTTCGTCTAGCCGCCGGCCCGGCATACGCCAAGCCGGACCGGATCACGGCCCGGATACGCCGGCGCCGCTCGCCGCTCGCCGCTCGCCGCTCGCCTCTCGCCGCTCGCCGCTCGCCGCTCGCCGGGCGCAGGTTTCGCTCACCCGGGCCCGGCAAGCCCAGCCACGCCCACCGCCGGCGGCGCCGCCGGCCAGACGTGCCGCGCCCGTTCGAACAACCAGACGCGAACTGCCGATGAAAGATTGGTGGTGCGCGCTTCGTCGATCGCCGCGACCAGCCCGGCAATGCTGCGGCCTTCGGCCGCTGCCGCTTCGGCAAGCGCATCCCAGAAAACGGGTTCCAGAGTCAGCGATGTCGCATGGCCCTGGATCGTCACCGATCGCTTGACGGGTCCCGCCGCCACCGGCGTCAGTACATGTGCTGGCCACCGTTGATGCTGAGCGTCGATCCGGTGATGAAACCGGCCTCCTCACCAACGAGGAAAGCGACACCGCGAGCGATTTCCATGGCCTGGCCCAGCCGACCGGCGGGAATCTTGGCGACGATCTTTTCCAGCACATCGGGCGGCACCGCAGCGACCATGTCGGTATCGATATAGCCCGGCGCGATGGCGTTGACGGTGATGCCGAAACGCGCGCCTTCCTGCGCCAGTGCCTTGGTGAACCCGTGGATGCCCGATTTCGCCGCTGCGTAATTGACCTGGCCGTACTGGCCGGCCTGGCCGTTGATCGAGCCGATGTTGACGATGCGGCCGAAACCGCGGCTCTTCATGCCCGGGAAGGTTGCCTTGGCCATGTTGAAACAGCCGCCCAGATTGGTGCGGATCACCGCCTCCCAGGCTTCGTACGACATCTTCAGCAGCGTGCCGTCACGAGTGATGCCGGCGTTGTTGACGACGATATCGACCGGGCCGATCTCGGTCTCGACTTGCGCGCAGCCGGCCATCGTCGCCTCATGATCGCCGACATCCCATTTGAACGATCGGATGCCGGTGCGTTCGGTGAAAGCCGCAGCTTTCACGTCATCACCACCGTAATTGGCAGCAACGGTGATACCCAATTCGTGCAGCGCGAGGCAGATCGCCTCGCCGATACCGCGTGTGCCGCCGGTTACGATCGCAACCCGTGCCATGGTAATTTCCCCGAGGATGAAAGGTCTTCGCCCGATGTGCCTCGGGTTCGATCAGCCTAGGGGGCTTCCACCCAGCCGGCAAGTTCCCGCTTGAGCAGCGTAACCAGCATTTCGACACCCGGCGGCGTGGCGTTGAGGCATGGCAGATAGGCAAAATGCGTACCGCCGGCCTCCAGGAAGCTGTGCTTGCCCTCCATCGCCACTTCCTCGAGCGTTTCGAGGCAATCGGCGGCAAAGCCCGGGCAAGCGACGGCGATCTTCTTGATGCCCTCACCCGGAAGCGCTTCCAGCGTCGCGTCGGTATAGGGCCGCAGCCATTCGGCGCGGCCGAAGCGCGACTGGAAGGTGACCTTCACCGGCACGCCCAGCGCTTCGCCAAGCAGCCGCCCGGTCTTGCGGCACTGGCAGTGATAGGGATCGCCGCGATCGAGGGTGCGCTGCGGCATGCCGTGAAAGCTGGTGACGATCAGATCGGGCGTGAAATCGAGGCCCGCCAACCCGTCGCGCAGGCCGTCGGCGAGCGCGGCAATATGGTCCGGACTGTCGGAATAGGGCGGCAGGGTGCGCATCGCCGGCTGCCAGCGCCATTTCGCCAGCGCGGCGTTGGCGGCATCGACGACGGTGGCGTTGGTGGCGGCCGAATATTGCGGATAGAGCGGCGCCAGCAGGATGCGGTCGCAGCCATCGGCCATCAGCGCCGCCAGCCGCTCGCCGATCGGCCGCGTGCCGTAGCGCATCGCCCAATCGACGCTGACATTGCTGCCGAAGCGCCCCTGCAGCGCAGCGGCTTGCGCCTTGGTGATCGCCGTCAGCGGCGAACCTTCGGGAGTCCAGACCTTCTTGTAGTTCGCCGTGGTGATGCGCGGCCGGGTGTTGAGGATGAACAGGCGCAGGATCGGCTGCCAGATCGCCATCGGAATCTCGATGACGCGGCGGTCGGACAGGAATTCGCCGAGAAAGCGCTTCACCGACCCAACGTCGGCGGCATCGGGGGAACCGAGGTTGACCAGCAGCACGCCGATGCGGCCGGTGCGCACCCGCGGGTGGTCATCGGGCAACAGGGTCGGGACAGGCAGGAGAGCGTTCATGGGCGGGGCCTCAGGCGGCACGCAGGAGCGGCAGGTCGCGGCGGCGGCCACCACCGGCGGCCGCGATGGCATTGGCAACGGCAGCAGCGATCGGCGGCGTCCCCGGCTCCCCGACGCCGCCCGGGGGCGCCGTCGATGCGATGATGGTGACATCGATGCGCGGCGTGTCGGCAAGGCCGATGACCGGGTAGCTGTCGAAATTCGCGGTCGAGGCAGCGCCGTTCTGGAACGTAACCCGGCCGTGCAGCGCGGCAGCAAGGCCATAGACGATGCCGCTTTCGACCTGCGCGACGACCGAATCGGGGTTGATCACCCGGCCGCAATCGATCGCCGCCCAGACATGGCTGACGGTCGGCGCGCCATCGACCATGGTCACTTCGGCGACTTCGGCCACGATGCTGCCGAAGCTTTCGACAAGGGCAACGCCGCGGCCGACGCCCGGCGCCACCGGCCCCAGCGGGCCGCCGGCACGCAATGCGGCGCGCAGCACGGCGGCATGGCGCGGCTTGTCGGCGAGCATGGCAAGGCGGAAGGCGCCGGGATCGGCACCGGCAGCTTCGGCCAATTCATCGACGAACGATTCCACCATGAACCCTGAAAAACTGTGGCCGACCGACCGCCAATAGCCCAACGGCACGTTGCAGTCGGCGAGGCAATGCGTCACGCGCACCGCCGGCATCGCATAGGGCATCGCAACGGCGCCTTCGATGGCCGCAGCGCCGGCCTGCGGATCGCCAGCCACGGCCGGCAAGTTGCGCGCCATGAAGCTGGAACCGACATCGGGAACGGCGATCTTCGCGTCCCATGCGGTGACTCCGCCGGCGGTCGCGCTGCCGCGCATCCGGGCGGCGGCGGCAGGGCGCCACATGTCGTGGCCGAAATCTTCCTCGCGGCTCCAGATCAGTTGCACCGGGCGGCCGGCAGCGCGAGCGATCAGTGCGGCCTGGACAACGGCATCCTTTTCGACCTTGCGGCCGAAACCGCCGCCGATCAGCGTCGGGTAGATGGTGATCTTGTTGCCGCCGATGTCGAGCGCTTCGGCGACCGCCCAGGCGGCGAGGCTGGCGGATTGCGTCGGCGCCCAGATTTCGGTTCGGCCATCGGCGATCCGCGCCGTCGCCGTCATCGGTTCGAGACAGGCATGGGCAAGAAACGGCAGCGTGTAATCGACGCTGAGCGCCCCGGCGCCGACTTCGCCTTCATTGCGCACCACCGTGCCTGCAGTTTCCAGCGCCGCCTTCAGCCCGGCCTCCAGCCACGGCCCCGGCGGGTTCGGTCCCGACATGTATCGCGGCTCGATCGCATCGAGCGCCGTCTTCGCCGCGAACCAGCCATCAGCAACGACAGCGATGAAATCCGGTTGTTCGACAAGCTGCGCGCCCGGCGGCAACGACACCTTGCCGAGCCCGGCGCGCGTCGCGCCGATCGGGTTCTGGCGGATGGCGGCATAGGCCATGCCGGCCAGGCGGATATCGGCACCGAAACGCGCGCTGCCATCGACCTTGGATGGAATATCGAGGCGCTGCAGCGATTTGCCGACCAGCAGCGGTTTGTCGCGCAGCACCGGGGTCGACGGCGCATCGCCGGGATCGAGATCGCCGAGCAGGTCGACGAACGCCGCCCGATTGGCCTTGTGCAGCACGAAACCGCCTTCGGTGCGGCAGGCATCGGCGCGCACATCCCAGCGGCGAGCAGCGGCCGCGCACAGCATCGCCCGCGCCGAGGCAGCCGCAGCGCGCAGCGGACCTTCGAAACCGCGGATCGACGTGCTGCCGCCGGTGATCTGGAATTCGAAATATTCCACCATGCGCGTGCCGCCCCAACGGGCCAGCGCCTGCATCCCCGATGGCACGCCGGCGAGCGCATCGATCAGCACGCCGCGGTTGGCATAATCGGCGCCCAGCGGCGCCGGTTCGACCGCCACCGTCTGCCAATCGGCGCCTAGTTCATCGGCAGCGATCTGCGCCAGGCCCGACCACGCCCCCTGCCCCATTTCGGCCTGCGGCACCGCCACCACGACGCGGCCATCGGCGCCGATCTTCAGGAAGCTGTTGACCAGCGTTTCGCCCTTGTCGGCCTGCCACCCCGGCGTGACCGCGCGCGGCCACACCGCCCAGCCAACGGCGAGGCCGGCTGTGGCACCGGCGGCGATTAACAAGGTACGCCGGTTCGGCCCGGCGGCTGGCGCCGGGCGGGAGGGGGCGTCGCGGCTCAGGCGAGCTGGCTCATCAGATGTTCGGCCGACGACACGGCAAAGGCACCCGGATCCTCGACATTCAGCTGGATCACCTTGCCGTCGCTGACGATCATCGAGAAACGCTGGCCGCGAACGCCCATGCCGAAGCGGCTGGCATCCATTTCGAGCCCGAGTGCCCGGGTGAAATCCGCCGAGCCATCGGCGAGCATGGTTACCTTGCCGTCGACCCCGGCCGATTTCGCCCAGGCAGTCATCACGAAGACATCGTTGACCGACAGGCAGACGATTTCGTCGACACCCTTGCCGCGCATCGCTTCGGCATGATCGACAAAGCCCGGCAGGTGCTTGGCCGAACAGGTCGGCGTGAAGGCGCCGGGCACGGAAAACAGCACCACGGTGCGACCGCCGAACAATTCGCCGGTGGTCACCGGCGCCGGGCCGGCTTCGGTGGCTTTCACCAGGGTCATTTCGGGGGTGGTGTCGCCGATCTTGATCGCCATGTGGATTTCCTCGTTCGCCGGGTGCGGCAGTTGCCGTGTGTACCCGTGTCTAGCTGCCGCCTTGGCCAGCGTCCAGCGCGCCGCTATGGTCGCGATCATGAGCACATCGCCCTATCTCGCCGGCCAGTTGCTGCTCTCCATGCCCGGCATCGGCGATCCGCGCTTCGAACGCGTCGTCATCGCCATGTGCCTGCACGACGATGATGGCGCCTTCGGCCTCGTCGTCAACAATCCCGGCGATATCAGCGTGCGCGCCCTGATGCAGCAACAGGGAATCGATCCCGGTGAAACGCCGTCCGACGCACGGGTTCTCGCTGGCGGCCCCGTCGAACCGTCGCGCGGTTTCGTCCTGCACAGCCCCGAATATGAAGGCCAGAGCACCATTTCGGTCGCCGGCCGCTGGGCACTGACGGCGACAACCGATGTGCTGAAAGCGATCGCGAACGGCCATGGCCCGCGCGCCTGGGTGGCGGCGATGGGCTATACCGGCTGGGGCCCCGGCCAGCTGGAAGGCGAACTCACCCGCCACGGCTGGCAGGTGGCACCGGGCGACCCCGGCCTGTTGTTCGATGCCCCCTTCGATCGCCGCTGGGCCCAGGCCTATGGCGGCATCGGCATCGATGTCGGCCAGTTGAGCGCGACCCCCGGCCGGGCATAGCGGCGCGCCCCGACCGCTGTTGCCGCGGATTTTCCCGGATTGTCTCACCCGCACCCCCGTGTAGGTTGCCGGTGGGGGAGAAGCGGGTGACACGCTGGGCCGGGCTGATCATTGTCTTGCTGCTCGCGGCGCTGGTCGGCTGGCGCGCCGCGCTGCCACCGGCGCCGCTGCCTGCCAGCGCGCCGGCCGACAGCTTTTCCGCCGGGCGCGCCATGGCCGATATCCGCATCATCGCCGCCCGGCCGCACCCGACGGGATCGGCCGCCAACGATGCGGTGCGCGGCCATCTCGTGCGCCGGTTGCAGGTGCTGGGCTTTGCGGTGCGAACGCAAACCGTGTTCCTGCCCGAACGCGCCGCGCGCCGGCTTGCCGCCTGGGGCGACCCCGATGCCCGTTTCCGCCGCGCGACGACGATAATCGCCCTCCGGCCGGGTCGCGACCGCAACGGCCCCGCCATCGGCCTGATGGCGCATTACGACAGCGTCTGGGGCTCCCCCGGTGCCGGCGACGATGCCGCCGGAGTCGCGGCCGCGCTCGAAATCGCTCGCGCCATCCCCGTCGCTGCCCAGCGCCGCGACCTTGCCATCATCTTCACCGATGCCGAGGAGCTCGGCCTCGTCGGGGCGCGCGGCTTTTTCGGAGTTGCTGCCAAGGGCAGCCGCATCCGCGCGCCCGGCCCGCCCGATCCGCTGGCGCGCCGCCTCGGCGTGCTGATCAACCTCGAAACCCGCGGCGGCGGCGGCCGGGCGTTCATGTTCGAAACCTCGCAATCCGCCGGCAACCTCGTTCGCCTCTATGCCGCCAGCGTCGCCGATCCGGCGACCACCTCGCTGGCGGTCAAGGTCTATGAACTCCTGCCCAATTCCACCGATTTCACGCCGGCACGCCAGGCCGGCATCGCCGGGCTGAACTTCGCCTTCACCGGCCGCGCCGAACTCTATCACTCGCCGCTCGCCACCCCCGACGCCATCGACGCCGGCAGCGTCCAGCACCTCGGCGTGCAGGCGCTTGCCGTTACCCGCGCGCTGCTGACCGCCGAAGCGCTGCCGCCGCCGGCGGCCGATCTAGCCTTCGGCGACCTGCTCGGGCTGACCACCCTCGCCTATCCGCCGGCGTGGGGCTGGTTGCCGATCGCGATCGTCGCCGCCTGCCTCCTCCACGCGGCCCGCACCCGGCGCGACTGGCGACCGGCTCGGGTCGCCGCCGCCATGCTCGACGGACTGGTCGCCGCCGCTGCCGTCGCGGTGATCGCCTATGCCGGCAATCTGCTGTCGGGCGCCGACGCGCCGGCCAACTATTATGATCGGCTGGCGGCGCTGCCGCGGCTCGAGGTGATGGCGCTGCTTGCTGCCGTCGTTGGCCTCGCCGTGACGCTGGCACTGGCGCCGCGCCAGCGCAGCCGCTGGGACGGCTGGCTGGGCGGCGTCGCGCTGCTCCTGCTGCTGCTGGTGGCGCTGCAGATCGTCCTGCCGGCGGGCGGCCCGGCGCTGGCCTGGCCGCTGGTGCCGGCGGCGCTGGCGCTGGCGCTTTCGGCGCAGCGCCCGCACGGCGATCTGCCGCTGGCCGGGCGCGGCCTCGCCGCCGCTGCCGCCGTGTTCGGCGTCGCGATCGTCGGCGGCTTTGCGCACAATCTGCTGCTCGGCATCGGCATTTCGGCACCATCGGCAGTCGCGCTGTTCGCGCCGCTGGTGCTGGCGCTGCTGTGGCCGCTGGTGCCGGAAGCACCGGCCCGGCGGCCGCTGTGGATCATCGCCGGCGCTTGCCTGGCGCTGCAGGCCGGGCTGGCGCTTTGGGTGCGCTGGGATGCGCCGGCACCCGGCATCGCCGCCTATGATCCGAAGGCGTGAGCGGCCGGGCAAGGGCAGCCCGGCCGGTCGCAGCACGGGGTTCAGGCAGCGACGCTGCGGTTCCGGCGGCGCAGCGTGCTGCCGACCAGCCCGAATCCGGCGAGCAGCATCATCCACGCCTGTGGTTCGGGCACGACCGAACGCACGGCAATGTCGTCGAATTCGAAGGCGTTGCCGGTCGAACTGAAGCGCACCTGGGTGATCGCATCGCTGCCGGTCAGATCGAAACGAACCCGCCGGTTGGTCAGCGCGCTGGTCTGGTTGCCGGTTGCCGCGGGCAGGTCGTTGCCAGTGAACGAGCCGATGACGTTGCCGCCAGCATCGAGAAAGCTGACACGGTTGAAGGAATCGACCGAACCCCAGGACAGGCTGATCGTGCGGACGCCGCGGCTGCCGGTCAGGCTGCCGAAATCGAAGGTCGAGCTGCCGTTGGTGCCGACCGAGCGATAAATGCTGGTGTTGCCGGCCGGCGCAGCGCGAACGCCGGAGATGTTGCCGGTGGCGGTAATGACGGCACCGATGCTGCTGTCGGTGATCCCGGCGGCGTTCGGGGCATCGAAAGTGACGACAAGCTGTTCGAACACGAACGGGCCGGGGTCGGGCGCGCCCGGAACCGAAGTGATGGTGACGGCTGCCGCCGGAAGGGCGGCCGTGGCAGCGACAATGGCTGCGACAACGAACTTACGCATATTCCAAGCTCCTCGATGGTAACGCCGGCACAGCCAACGTTAACGGAAAAGCAAGGATTATGCCATTCGAGCACGGAACGTCGTTGCCGAAATGACGCGGCAAGAAACACCCGTCGCGCCAATAGGTTAGAAACGGTTGATGTATTCGCCTGCCCCGAGGGCCCGTGCGGCTCGCGCGCCCGCCCACCGACGACTGTAAAGTTTTCTTACAATTCCGCTGCCCCGACAGCGTCGCCGATCAGACCAGCCGCCGCTCGCCCATGCTTCTCACCGGCCCGGCGAGCACCTTGTCGATCTTGCGGCCGTCCATGTCGACGACCTCGAAACGCCAGCGTTCGAGGCTGAAATGCTCCCCCGTCTCGGGCAGGTGACGCAGCTTTTCGAGGACGAAACCGGCGACCGTCTCGTAATCGCGATTCTCCGGCAGGTCGAAACCCAGCCGGTCGGCCATTTCGTCGGCCGGAAGCGATCCCGAAAACAGCCAGGAACCATCATCGCGCTCCACCGCCGGCGGGTCGTTGGCATCGTCGACATCGGACCGGAAAGCACCGGCGATCGCCGCAAGCAGGTCGGCCGGCGTCACGATCCCTTCGAAATGGCCATATTCGTCGTGCACCAGGGCGATCGGAATTTCGGCGGCCTGCAGCACCGCCAGCGCATCGACGGCATCGATGACATCGGGCAGCACCGGCGCCGGCCGCGCCAGTTCGCCCAGATCGAGCGGCCGCCCTTCGATCAGCGCCTGCACGATGTCGCGCGCCTGGACGACTCCGATGATCGCATCGATGCTGCCGCGCGCCACCGGCAGCCGCGTGTGCGGCGTTGCAGCAAGGTGCGCGCGAATCGCGGCATCGCCGGCATCGGCATCGATCCAGTCGATTTCGCCGCGCGGGGTCATCACGCCGCGCACCCGGCGATCGCCCAGCCGCATGATTCCCGAAATCATCTGCCGTTCGGATTCCTCGATGACTCCGGCGGTTTCCGCCTCGTTGACCACCGATCGCAGCTCTTCCTCGGTCACCCGGTTGTCACCGCCCTGCACCTGGCCGAGCAGCCGGAACACCAATGCCGTCGAGCCGTCGAGCGCCCATACCGCCGGCAGCGCGATGCGTGCGACGACTGCCATCGGCGGTGCCACCATTGCAGCGATCTTTTCGGGCGACCGCAGCGCGAACTGCTTGGGGACAAGCTCTCCGACGATCAGCGACAAATAGGTCGCCAGCACGATGACGACGCTGAAGCCGATTTCCTCGGCCAGCGCCGCGTCGAAGCCGAACCACAGGCTCAACCGCTGGCCGACCGGAACCGCCAGCGTCGCGCCCGAATAGGCACCGTTGATGATCCCGACGAGGGTGATGCCGATCTGCACCGCCGACAGGAAGCTGCCGGGATTTTCGGCCAGCGCCAACGCGGTACGAGCGCCGCGAACCCCCGATGCCGCCAGCCCGCGCAGCCGCGGCCGTCGCGACGAGACAATCGCCATTTCCGACATCGCGAAAAAGCCGTTGAGGACGATCAGCGCTACGATGATGGCGGCGTCCAGCCAGGGAAAAGCTACCATGCACTCCGACAGGGGCGGCACGGGTCTGCGCCCGCCGGATCACGTTAGGCGAAGCCGGCCCGCTTGCGAAGGGCCGTTCATCGCCGATCAAGCGACGATCGAAGATTGAATGCTCCGGTTGCGTGGCGGAGGAATGACGATGTCGAAAGCAGTTTCGGTGGGCCTGATGGCGGCGGCTCTGGCGCTTGCCGGATGCGTGACCGACCCCGAAACCGGCGAACAGCGGCTGTCCGGAGGCGGCGGCGGCGCCCTGATCGGCGCCAGCGGCGGCGCCGTGCTCGGCGCGCTGGTCGGCGGCGGCGACGGCGCGTTGATCGGTGCCGGTATCGGCGGCGCGGCCGGCGGTGTCATCGGCAACGACGCCGAACGCACCCGCCGCGATCGCGAAGCCCGCGGCCGCTTCGATTACCAACGCGAGCTCGCCTTCGCCAATGACGAGATCGACGACGCATTGGAGCGCGAGCTTCCCGCCGGCGTCGGCTTCGATGCCGGCTCGGCGCGGTTGCGGCCGGGCTATCGCGCCCGCCTCGATGCCCTTGCGGCGGCCCTTGTCGCCAACCCGCCGGCGCGGATCGAACTTCTCGGCCACAGCGACGGCGACGAAACCGCTGCACAGGCACTCGCCACCGACCGTGCCCGCACCATCGCCGATTACCTCAACCTGCGCGGCGTTGCACCGCCGCGCATCCGGCTGCGCGGCCTCGGCAATCGCTATCCGCTGGCCAGCGACGACAACGAAACCGGCCGTGCCCGCAACCGCCGGGTGGAATTGCGCGTGGTGACCGACGAATTCGCCTCGCAGGCGCCGATGCGGCGGTGAGGAAAGAGGCCTCCGGCGGCTGGGGCCTTGGGCCCCAGACCCCATTTTGTTTGCATTGGATCTCAAGCTACATCGGCTCTTCTTTCGGCCAATGAAACGGCGGCTGGGGCCTGCGGCCCCAGCCACCAGAGGTCAGCTTTTCCTTACCCCCGCAGCACCGCCCCCAGTTTCGCCGCTGCCGCCACCACTTTGCCCGATACCGCTTCGATATCGGCATCGGTCAGCGTTGACGCCTGCGGTTGCAGCGTCACTTCGATGGCAAGGCTGACCTTGCCTTCGCCGAGCGCCGCCCCGGTGAAGCGATCGAACAGCTTCACGCCGGCGATCAGCGCCTTGTCGGCACCGGCAGCGGCGCGCAGGAGCGTATCGGCCGCAAGATTGTCGGGCACCACGAAAGCGAAATCGCGAGTCAGCGCCTGCAGCGCCGGTGGCGCGAACAGGCCGCGCCCGCGCCGGCGCGGTGGTAGCGCATCGAGGTAGATCTCGATGGCAGCGACCGGGCCCTTGATGTCGAAATGCTTGAGCACGGCCGGATGCACCATGCCGAAATCGGCAAGCGGCAGCTTGCCGAGCACCAGCCGCCCGGCGCGGCCGGGGTGCCACCAACCGTCCACCGGCGCGGCAACGGCAAGGCGATCGACCGGCGCGCCGGCGATGGCGAGCGCCGCCAGTGCTTCGGCCTTCGCATCATAGGCATCGACCGGCACTGCCGGCCCGGTCCGCCAGTCACGCGGCCGCAACTGGCCGGCGAGCAGCAGCGCTGCCGTCGGGCGCTCGGCGTCGGCCAAGTAGCGCTGGCCGACTTCGAACAGGCGCAACGACGGCGTGCCGCGATCGGCATTGCGCTTCGCAGCGCTCAACAGGCCGGGCAACAGCGACGGCCGCATCGCGGCGAGGTCGGCGGAAATCGGGTTGGCCAGGGTGAAGGCGGCGCCGCCGAAACGATCTGCATCGGCCGGCGGCAGGAAGCTCCACGTGACAGCCTCGTCGAAACCGCGTGCAGCGATGCCGCGGCGCAACCGGCGTTCCAGCGCCTGGCGCGGCGTCGCCGTCGGCCGGGCCACGCCTTCGGCGCGCGGCAGCGGCACCGAGACGATGGCGTCGAGGCCGTGGATGCGAACGATTTCCTCGACGATGTCGGCTTCGCCGTGCCAACCGCTGCTTGCAGCAGACCCGGAAAAAATGTCCCGGCGCCACGACGGCACCGCGATGGTCCAGCTTTCACCGCGCGTCACGCCAAAACCGAGGCGGGTCAGGATGTCGGCCTGTTCATCTTCGGCGATATCGATGCCGGCGAGCCCGGCGACCCGCGCCGGGCGGAAGGCAACCGTCTTGTCATGCGCCGGTACCGCACCGGCAATGACGACTTCGGACGCCTCGCCGCCGCACAGGTCGAGCACCAGCCGTGTTGCCAGTTCGAGCCCCGGCGCGACGAAGGCCGGATCGACACCGCGTTCGAAGCGGGCCCGCGCATCGCTGGCGATGCCCAGCTTGCGGCCGGTGTAGCCGATGCGTTCCGGCGTGAAATACGCGGCCTCGATCAGCACATCGGTGGTGGTTTCGGAACAGCCCGAAGCCATGCCGCCCATGATGCCGCCGATGTCGTGCACATGGGCATCGTCGGCGATCACCGTCATCGTCGCGTCGAGCGTGTAGGTCTTGCCGTTCAGCGCTTCGATGGTCTCACCATCGACGGCACGGCGCGCGACCAGGCCGCCGCGCAGCGTCGCGACGTCATAGACATGCAGCGGCCGCCCGGAATCGAAGCTGATATAGTTGGTAATGTCGACCAGCGCCGAGATCGGCCGCAGCCCGATGGCGCGCAGCCGGCGCTGCATCCAGTCGGGCGAGGCACCATTCTTCACGCCGCTTACAACCCGGCCATGGAAGGCAGGACAGCCCTCGGGATCGTGCGTGGCGATAGCCACCGGGCACGGATAGCCGCCGGGAATTGCAGGGATTTCGCGCGGTTTCAGCGTGCCGATCCCCAGCGCTGCCAGATCGCGGGCGATGCCGTGCACCCCCATGCAATCCTGGCGGTTCGGCGTGATCGCGACTTCGATGACCGGATCGGAAAGCCCGGCCCAATCGATATAGCGCGCGCCGACTGGCGCATCGGCGGGAAGATCGATGATGCCATCATGTTCTTCGGAAAGCTGAAGCTCGCGCATCGAACACATCATGCCGCGCGATTCGACGCCGCGGATGGCAGCAACCTTCAGGGTGATGCCGCTGCCCGGGACATGGGTTCCCGGGGCGCCGAAGACACCCTTCATCCCGGCGCGCGCATTGGGGGCACCGCAGACGACCTGCAGTGCTTCGCCGCCGGTCGAAACCGTCAGCACCTGCAATTTGTCGGCCTGGGGGTGGCGCGTCGCGGTCAGCACTTCGGCGATGACGAAGGGCGCCAATGCTGCGGCCGGATCGGTGACGCCTTCGACTTCGAGGCCGATGCGGTTGAGCGCGCCGGTGACCTCGTCGAGCGACGCGGTGGTTTCGAGATGGTCCTTGAGCCAGCCGAGGGTGAACTTCATGCCCCCACTCCCGCCGACAGGGTGGGCACGTCGAGCGCCGAAAAGCCGTGGTGTTTCAGCCAGCGCAGATCGGCATCGAAGAAGGCGCGCAAGTCGTTCATGCCGTATTTCAGCATGGCGAGGCGATCGACGCCGGTGCCGAAGGCGAAGCCCTGCCATTCCGCCGGGTCGAGCCCACACGCTTCGATGACGCTGGGGTGGACCATGCCGGAACCGAGGATTTCCATCCAGCTTTCGCTGCCGCCGATGCTCAGCTTGCCGCCGGCCCAGGAACAGCCGACATCGACTTCGACCGACGGCTCGGTGAAGGGGAAATAGCTCGGCCGCAGCCGCAGCGTCACGTCATCGACTTCGAAGAACGCCTTGACGAACGTTTCGAGCGTCCATTTCAGATGCGCCAGCGTGATGCCGCGATCGATCACCAGCCCCTCGATCTGGTGGAACATCGGCGTGTGGGTGGCATCGGAATCGCTGCGATAGACGCGCCCCGGCGCGATGATGCGGATGGGCGGCGCCTGGCTCATCATCGTGCGCACCTGCACTGGCGAAGTATGGGTGCGCAGCACCAATTTGCCCTCGGGCGGGGTCTGCGCGATGTAGAATGTGTCGTGCATCGCCCGCGCCGGATGGCTTTCGGGGATGTTGAGCGCGGTGAAATTGTGCCAATCGGTCTCGATTTCCGGCCCCGAAGCGACGGCAAAGCCCAGATCGGCGAAGATTTCGGCGAGTTCGTCCATGACCTGGCTGATCGGATGGATGGTTCCGGGCGCCGGCAGCGCCACCGGCAGCGTCATGTCGAGGCGTTCGGCGGCCAACCGGGCGTTCACCGCGGCGGTTTCGAGAGCAGCCTTGCGCGTTGCCAAAGCGGCGGTGACCGCCTCGCGCAGCCCATTGAAGCGCGGCCCGGCCTCGCCGCGGGCTTCGGGATCCATCCCGCCGAGCGTTTTCAAGAGCGCAGTGACGCTGCCGGCCTTGCCCATGGCGGCCACACGCACAGCTTCGAGGCCTTCCGGGCTGTCGGCAGCAGCGATTTCACCCAGGATTTGCACCTGCAAGGCTTGCGTTTCGATCATGCAGCGCTGGTTAGCGGCGCCGTGGCCAAAACGAAAGCGTTCGTGGCGGGGTCAACGGCACACGTCGACGCTTACCATCCGGTCAGCAGCGTATCGAGCGCATCGATTACCACGCGATCCTGGTCCTGCAGCGACATCAGTTTCTCGCGGAGATCTTGCACGGGCACCGCGGCAGCGAATTGCGTGACCATCACCCACTCGGCGCCGTCAACCATGAAGACAGGGTTGAGCCGCCGCGCGGGGACAGGCGCTTCCGCCAGCGGCAAGAGCGGCACGACCAGCCGTGTCGCGAGATTGCGGAGCAGGTCGGATTGGCATTCGAGCAGAAGCAGGCCGGCTTCCCGGCCTTGCCAGACATCGAAGCGCGCCATCAGAATTGGCGATAGCGCGCCAACGGCAGCCCCTTGGCTTCGACATAGGCATTCGAGGAGTCGATCGCGGCGCGATTCTCTTCCTGCCACTGCCGATCGCGTGCCTCGGCAACGTTGCGCCGGAGACCCTGCTCACACGCCAGCGAAACATTGAGGCCAAGCGATCGTGCCTCGGCAACCAGTCCCGCATCGAGCGAAACGTTGGTCGGCCGCTTCGGCACTGTTTCCGCGGACGCGATCGCGGCCATAACGTCGTTCCTGCACATTGGAGATGCGCATGGAATATACGTCGCAATAAATCGATACAACAAAAAAGGGCACGGTTCCTGCCCGGAACCGCGCCCTTTCGTGCACCGAAGTGCGGGTTTACGCCGCCAGCGCCGGCTTGGCGTCGAGCGCGGCCTGGACCTGGGCGACAAGCGCGCGGAACGAATCCGGCTCGTGCATGGCGATATCGGCCATCACCTTGCGGTCGAGTTCGATCCCGGCCAACTTTACGCCGTGCATGAAGACGCCATAGGTCAGGCCTTCTTCACGCACTGCGGCGTTGATGCGCTGGATCCACAGGGCGCGAAAATTGCGCTTGTTCACCTTGCGGTCGCGATAGGCGTACTGGCCGGCCTTTTCGACCGCCTGCCGCGCGATGCGGATGGTGTTCTTGCGGCGACCATAATAGCCCTTGGCCTGGTCTAGGATCCGCTTGTGACGGGCGTGGGTAGTGGTACCCCGTTTGACGCGTGCCATTTCGGGGGCTCCTTACTTCAGGCCGTACGGGGCCCAGAGCTTGATCGTCGGCGTATCGGACGCCGCAAGCACCGTGGTCCCGCGATTCTGGCGGATATATTTGGCATTGTGGCTGATCAGGCGGTGGCGCTTGCCGGCGACACCATGCTTGACCTTGCCGGAAGCGGTGATCTTGAAGCGCTTCTTCACACCGCTCTTCGTTTTGAGCTTGGGCATTTCCGTCTCCTTGTGGACGCATAGAGATCGCCATGGCAGCCCATTCAGCCAGGCGATCCGGTCATGCGAGGCCGTGGCCCATACCGGCCGGGGCGTGGCGATGCAAGGTTGAATGGCGGCAGCGTGCCGGACGATACGGGAACGAACCGGTTGCAGAGGGGTTTTGAAGCCATGGATCTGTCGCCCGCCAGCCAGCCGGGGGTGCCGGCAACCCGCCGCCAGCGCCTGTGGCGCCGTCTCGGCATCGGCGTTGCTGCCCTGCTCGCGCTGCTGATCGCGCTCTTTTGGTATCAATATCTGACAAGAGGCGCCTTCTGGCGCGGCACTTTCGAGCGGATGGCCTCGGAACGTGCCGGGCGGCAGGTGGCAGTCGCCGGCGATTTCCAGCTCTATTTCGCGCCCGACCTGCGGTTTCGCGCCGAGGGCCTGAGTGTTGCCAATCCGGACTGGGCCAGCGCCGACCACCTGTTCAGCGCTCGCCGCATCGAACTCGACATGCCTTTGTGGCAGCTGATCTTCGGCCCACGAACCGTTTCGGCGCTGGTCGTCGATGGCGGCCGGGTCGGGCTGCAGCGCGATGTCGCCGGCCGCAATACCTGGACCTTCGCCGGTGATTCGAACCTCGAATTGCCGATCATCGATCGCGCTGCGATCACCGACACCCGCCTGCAATTTCTCGACGCGGCGAAAAAGGCCCGCATCGACCTGGTGTTCGGCGATGTCGCCGGACGCGCGCCTGCCAGCGGTCGCGGCGCCATGGACGGCGCGCTCACCTTCCGCGGCTACGGCAGCCTGATGGGAACGCCTTTCACTCTCGATGGCGCACTGACGACGCCGAACCAGGCGCCAGCCGGCGGCCGGGTCGGCCTGAAGCTTGCCGTGCGTGCCGTCGACACCCGCATCACCGTCGCCGGGACCCTGCCCGGTGCGACGCGCATGGACGGCGGCGATCTTGCCGTGACCGTCGCCGGCCGCAACCTGCAGGCGCCGGGGCGGCTGTTCGATATCGCGCTGCCGGCGACGCGGCCGTACCGGCTCGCCAGCCGGATGACGCGCAGCGGCGGCGCCTATCGCTTCACCGGCCTGACCGGCCGCATCGGCGATTCGGATATCGCCGGCCGGCTGACGGTGGTTCCGGCGACCGCCACGACGCGCCTGCACATCGACGGCAGCCTGGCCAGCCAGCGGCTGGCAGCGCTCGATATCGGCCCGCTGCTCGGTTACGATCCGGCGGCGCTCCACAAACGCGGCGGCAAGGCGATCGTCCATCAGGTAGCGGGCACGCCGCGGGTGCTTCCCGATGCGCCGCTGGCGGTCGAACAGCTGGGCAATTTCGATGCGAAGATCGACTATCGCGCCGATCGCATCGCCACCGGCACCGTCGAACTGACCGGGCTGCAGCTGGGGTTGACGCTCGATTCCGGGCTGTTGCGGCTCGATCCGCTGGCGCTCGATGTCGCCGGCGGACGGCTGTCGGGCGAAATCGGCATCGACGCACGCGGCCGCGAAGTGCTGACCGATTACGATCTGCGCCTCGCCCAGGTACCTCTGAAGCGCCTGCTGACCTCGTTCAACCTCGAAGATGCCGGCGCCACCGCCAGCGTTCGCGGGCGCATCCGGCTGAAGGGCCGCGGCAACACGGTGGCGAAGTCGCTGGCCACATCGGACGGGCGCATCGCGCTGGTTTTCCCCAAGGGCACGCTGTGGATTCGCAATATTCAACTCGCCAAGCTCGATGTGCAGAACTTCGTCACGGCGTTCCTCGGCAAGCGGCTGAAAAAGCCGGCGGAACTGCGCTGCGGCGTGCTCGCCTTCAGCGTTCGCGACGGGCGGGCGGTTGCCGACCCGATCGTTTTCGACACGACGCGAGCCACCTATCGCGGTGCCGGCGGCTTTCGTTTCGACAATGAATCGCTGGCGCTGTCGATCGAGGGCAAGTCCAAGGAATTCAGCCTGTTTTCCGGCCAGTCGCCGGTCGGCATCGACGGCTATTTCGCCGAGCCGGGGATCAATATCGTCTCGGGCGAACTGATCGGCCGGGCCGCGGCAGCGATCGGGCTGGGCGTCGTCGCCAGCCCGTTTGCGGCCGTACTGGCGTTCGTCGATTTTGCCGGCGCCAAGGATGCCGATTGCGCGCCGCTGCTGGCGGGCAGCCGCGACACGCCGGCGTCACGCGCCGCGAACGCCAAGCCGAAGGCGTAGGCATTGCTTCCCCTTCCGCACGCGGGAGGGGAGAAGTCTACGCCCCGATCTTCTTCGCCTGGTCCCACGCCAGGTCGGCGAGCGCTTCGAAGCCTTCCGCCGATTTCCTGGCATGCGCGCTCGCCGCCGTGCCGCGGGCGACGCGGCCCTTGATGCCGTGGATGATCGCCGCCAGCCGGAACATGTTGTAGGCGACATAGAAATCGAGGTTGGCGATGCCGTCGCGGCCCGTCCGCGCGCAATAGGCGGCGACATATTCATCCTCGCTCGGCAGGCCCATTTCGGCAAGGTCGTTGCCGACCAGCCCCGTCGTCGTCGACGGCGGCATCCGGTACATCATCAGATGGTAGGAAAAATCGGCGAGCGGGTGGCCGAGCGTCGACAATTCCCAGTCGAGCACCGCCACCACTTTCGGCTCGACGGCATGAAAGATCATGTTGTCGCAACGGTAATCGCCGTGGACAACACTGACTTCGTCGCCCGCCGGGATATTGCCGGGCAGCCATTCGACGATGCGGTCCATCGCTTCGTAGCGGCCGGCGTCGGCATCCTCCAGATATTGCTTGGACCAGCGGCCGATCTGGCGCGCGAAATAATTGCCAGGCTTGCCGAAATCGCTGAGCCCGGCCTTGCCGACATCGATCATGTGAAGTTCGGCGATGGTTGCGTTCATCGCGTCGAAATAGGCGCGGCGTTCGGCCACCGGCACCATCGGGAACGTCGTATCCCAGATCACCCGGCCTTCGACGCAATCCATGATGTAGAACCAGGTGCCGATGACGTCGTTATCCTGGCACAGCCCGAAAGTGCGCGGCGCCGGGAACCCCTGGGCGTGCAGCGCGGTGATGACTCGATATTCGCGATCGACGGCATGGGCGGACGGCAGCAGCGTGCCCGGCGGCTTGCGGCGCAGCACGTAATTCTGCCCGGGCGTCGTCAGCTTGTAGGTCGGGTTCGACTGGCCGCCCTTGAACTGGGCGATGGTCAGCGGGCCGGCATAGCCTTCGACATTCGCCGTCATCCATTCGTGCAGACGGCCGGCGTCGATTTCCTGGCCGGCCCGGATCTCGCCGGTGCCGGAAAATTGTTGCTGGCGTTCGGTCATCTGCACGGCGAGGTCCTTGGCGAG
>JBBQWE010000017.1:0-31070 GCA_038210855.1 Sphingomonadales bacterium
AGGCCGGTGCCGCCGGCGTCAGTGACCATCCGCGCGCCCAGCGGACCAAGCCCGCCGAACCAGGCAACGCCGGCGGCTGACGACACGAGGCCATGGCCGCAACCGAGCGGCGCCAACGGCAGTGCCAGCAGCACGGCGGCAGCGCCCGCGACCTGCACCGACCGCGCCACTGCCGGCTCGGCGAGCGCTGGGCTCGCCTGCCACGCCCCCGCCGTTGCCGGCAGCAGGCGTTGCGCGCCACCGAAATCCGTGTCGCAATTGCCGTGGCGGACCCGCGCCGCCAGCGGCGAGGCCGCAGCCGGGCGATAATCGCCACCGCCGCTGCCGCTGCCGATCAGCGAGGCATCGACGGCATAGCCCGGATCGGCGGCGGTCGTCTGGACGCTGCCGAGCCCGGGCCATTCGAAAGCGAAATTGCCGACACCGGTACGGCCGGCATCGTGATTGCCATGCGCTCCGACGCCATAGAGCACCGACCAGGCCTCGACCATCTGCGGGCGATAGCCGGTGGCGCCCGGCACTCCGGCGGCGGTGCGAACCGATCTGGTTGCGCTGTCTTCGAAATCGTCGTGTTTGGTCGGCCACCAGTCGAAAGCATTGCCGGCAACACGGTTGACCAGCGCCTCGTTGCGCTGGCTGTCGGTATCGGCCAGCGTGACCGGCAACGGATCGGAATACAGCGTGTTGGCGCGATCGCCGATGAAGCTGTTGGCCTCGATGATGTTGTAGGTCATCGTTGCCGAGACATCCTCGCCGATCGAATAGAAGGGCGCCGGATCGTTGCCGACCCGCTCGCAGATATTGCCGATCAGCAGGTTGCGCCGGATGCTGGGGTTGGGCGTGCCCGCCGTTGCCGCCGGCAGCGCCGCCGCGGACCAGATCCGCGCCCGGGCGTAGCGGAAATCGTTCCATGCCAGCACGATGTCCTCGGCCTGGCCGGCCAGCGTCGGTGCGATCCAGCCGGTGATGGTGTTGCGCACCACCGAACCGATCGCCGTGTCCTCGCCGGCTCCCAGCCAGCGGCAGCGTGCCACCACCAGGCCCTGCACCGGCGCCGAATATTCATTGCCGCGAAACACGCCGCAGCGCGGATTGCCCGAGGTGATGCCGACGCCGTAGCGCCAGAAGCGCGATCCCACCGCCGAAAGATTGAACTGTCCCGCCGGCACCGAAGCAGTGGCGATCGCCGTCGTCGCTGTCTCGAACCCGGGGCGGCCCTGCGCCGTCACCCGGTCGAACGAGACATAGGTCGTACCGCCGGCAAGCGCATTGCCGCCGACAAGCAGGCCAAGCCCTTCATAACGCACCCGGGTCGCTCGCAGCGGCGGCTGGTTGACGCTGGTCTGCACGATGCAATTGGCGCGCGGATCGGGATCCGCCGGATCGCCGATGATGCGGAACGGGATCTCCGCCTCCGCCGCACCTGTCGTGACAGTCGTCGTGCCATGGCCGCTGTGCGTGCCGGCCGCCAGAACCGCCGTCATGCCGTCAAGGCTGCGCGTCTGCGCCGCCTGGCCGTTGGCGGCCGGCAGCGTGCGATTGAACAGATAGCCGGCCTGGCGCGCCGTATTGATGTCGCGCGGCCGGGCCGCCGGCGCCAGCCCTCGCGCCGCGGCAAGGCTGGGCTGCACCATCGCAGCGCTCGCCGTCACCGTGCCGTTCACCGGGTCGACAAAGGCCCACATCGCGGAATAGCGGCCGCCCGCCGGGTCGTGGCCGATGACCCAGGGCGACTGCGCCGCGACGGCATAGCCATCGGTGCGCAGCGTCGCCATCGATCGCGTGCCCATGGGATCGGTGCTCCGCATCGCCCCCAGCCACGGATAGACCTCGGCATCGCAGCGCAGCAGCCCGGCCCCCAGCCCGGCCGGATCGAGCGACGCCGTGTAACAGCGCAGGCCGTCGCCGAGCGTCGGGTCCGTGGCCAGGCCGATAACCCATACGGTTCGCACCGAAACGCCGTCGGTGACGCTGAAACGCACTGCCGCGACCGGATCGAAGCCTTGGGGATGATGCGAGGCGACGATCATCGCCAGCTGGAAACTGCCCGCCGTCACGCTGTACGACGGCAGTGCCCAGCGCAGGATCGGCAGCGGCGCCGCGACAATGCTGTTGTTGGTGACCGCGATGCCGGCAGCCGCCGCCTCCCCCGGCCGCCACCCGGCGAGCGCCGCCAGCGTCAGCCCGGTGTCGGTCGCATAGACATGTTCGGAAAGCGCGATGCGAACCCGCAGCGATCCCAGCCCCAGGTCGGTCTCGTCGATCACCGGCGTGTTCGGGCTCGCCGGATCGACCGGCCGCCGCAACGGCTTGGTCGCCAGCAGATGCCGCACCAGAGTGCCGGCGACAGCCTGGCCGCCGGAGCGGACGAAACCGCTGTGGTTCGCCGTGACGCGCAGTCGCCCGGCGTCATCGGGATCGAGGGCATAGCTGGCAAAGCCGCCCGGCGCGCCGGCCAGCGTCAGCCGCAGCACCCAGCCATTGGCTTCCACCTCGGCAGCAACGATCGGCATCGTCAGGCTCCTCGCAGCACGCAGCACGCCGCCGGCACCGGCACCGGCACCGGGCCGGCGGCGTCTTCTTTCAACAGTTCGAAAGCAGGTTCAGGCGCTGAAGCGCAGCAGCTTGATCGCCCGGCTGTCGACGATGCTGCCGCCAACCCTTTTGGTTGCATAGAAATGCACATAGGGCTTGTTGGAGAACGGATCGCGCAGCACCACCGTTTCGCGGCGCTGGGCGATCAGGTAACCGGCCACGAAATTGCCGAAGGCGATCGACAGGCTGTCCGCCGCCACATCGGGCATCGCATCGGCCTCCACCACCGGATAGCCGAGCAGCGTCGCCGGCATGTCGGCCGCCAGCGCCGGCTGCCAGATGAAGGCGCCATCGCTGGTCTTCATCTTGCGGATGCGCGCCAGGGTCGCCGAATTCATCACCCACGTCGCCCCCTGCCGGTACGAAGTGCCGAGCGAATGGACAAGATCGACCAGCCGATCCTGTGGGTTGGACGCTGCGAACCCGCCGGCCGCGCCGGTAGCGAGGAATTGCAGCGTCCCGAACGCCCGCGTCGCATCGCCGGCGGCACTCACCGGGCCGGCAAGGAACCCGCGCGGTTTGTTGATGCCGTCGCCGCTGATGAACGCCACCCCTTCGGCGCGAGCGAATTCGCGGCCGATTTCCTCGCCCAGCCAGGCTTCGACATCGAACATCGCATCATCGAGCATCGACTGGCTCGCCGCCGGATTGGCGTAGAGCTCGCCCATCGGCGGCGCGATTTCGGCGAAATCCGGCGTCTCCGTTTCGGGTCGCGCCGCTGTCTCGGCAACCCAGCCCGAAACCACGCCACTGGTGGTGATCAGCCGCGAATAGGCCGCCGATCCGATATCGACGACCCGGGCGATCGATCGGATCGGCGACGTCTCGCGCAGCACGCGATCGATCACCGCATCGATTTCCTGCGGCACCGCCACCCCGCCCTTGGGGCCGCTGGCGATGGTCGCTGCCTTGGTTTCGGTGCCACGCAGCCAGGCACCGCGCCCGCCACCGGCCTCGCCCTTCGCGCCGGCCAGCACCGGGCGATCGACGGCCCGTTCCCCGGCCCGCGCCGTCACCAGCCCCTGCAAGCGCCCGACTTCGGCGCGCAGTTCGGCGACATCGCCGCGCTCCGCCCCGGCCTCGAATGCTGTGTCGAACACCGTATCCATCGTTTCTGCCTTGGTTTCATAGGTCATGCCGTCGTCTCCTCTGCTATGGTCGAAAGCCCGATGACCCGCGCCGCGCGCTGCATCGGAAAGGTCACCACCGACACTTCGATCAGATCGAGTGCCGTCAGTTCGCGAACCCCCTTGGTTCTGTTCTGGCGCGCCGATCTGACGCGATAGCCGAACGACAGCCCGTCGACGGCACCGGCGCGCAGCAGCGCCGCCGCCACCGCCCCGCGGCCGGCATCGACCACCCGCGCCACGATGCGAAGCCCGCGTGAATCCTCGCCCAGCCGCTCGACAAAGCCGATCGGCTCGCGTTGATCATGTTGCCAAAGCAACGGCAGCCGCCCGGCCTCGCCGGCTGCGGCAAAGGCTCCCGGGCGAACGACATCGCCGCCGCTGTCGGCCACATCGAACACGCTGGCATAGCCGGCGATGCGCAGATCACTCATGGCCGCACCCGGTCGAGCATCCCCAGATTCCAGGCGATGCCGAACAACAGCATCACCACTGCGGTTCGCGCCACCCAGCCGATCGCAGCCCGCAGCGCCGATCGCCTGGCATCGCGCCAGCCCTGGATCAGCTGGCGCAGCTCCCCGATATCCGCCCCTGCCCGGTCGTCCATCAGGCCCAGCGTGCGCAGCGCTCGCGCCGCGCCGACTTCGCAGGCTTCCTCGACAAGCGCTCGCAACGTCACCCGCGCCGCGCCCTGCGCCTCGGCCTGCGCGACCAATTCCTCAAGCACTGCAGTCATCGCCCTGCCTCCAGTCCGAGCATTGCCCGTTTTTCCAGATCGGTGAGAAAGTCCGCCGCCGTGACTTGCGCCCACAGCCGTTCGCGATCTTCCGAAAGCGCCGGCACCGCATCGCGATCGACACGGATGGTCAGCCCCGGCCACCAGGCCCCAAGCTGCGCCGAAAGCGCCGCGAGGATGCGCGACGTCATCGGCAACAGCGTCAGCCGCCACAGCGCCACATTGGCCTCGCGATAATTGGCATAGGTGGCATCGCCGGGCAGGCCGAGCAGCAGTGGCGGCACACCGAAGGCAAGCGCGATTTCCCGCGCCGCGGTATCGCGGGCCCGGGCGAAATCCATTTCTGCCGGCGTCAGCGACAGCGATTGCCAGGTCATCCCGCCATCGAGCAGCATCGGCCGCCCGGCATTGCCGGCACCGGCAAAGCCTGCCTCCATCTCCGCCTTCAACCGGACGAATTGTTCGGCACTCAGGCTCGATCCGTCACCCGGCTGGTACACCAGCGCTCCCGATGGCCGCGCTGCATTGTCGAGCAGCGACCGGTTCCACCGCGCCGCGGCGTTGTGGGTTTCAACGGCCCCCGACGCCGCCGCAAGACAGCCGGCACCATAATGATCGTCAAGCGGGTGAAACGCCCGGATGTGCAGCAGCCCCGCCTGGCCGCCGATCGTGTCGGCCGGGTAGCGCGTCACCACATCACCAGCGCGGTACAGATAGCCGGTCGGCCAACCGCGCGCGTCGGTCTCCACCGTCACCCGCTCGGGCCGCAGCGCGAACAGCGCCGCCGGCGCACCATCGGGCCCGGTCGCCACCTCGACATAGGCATTGCCGTGCAGCAACAGCTGCGCGCTGAGCATCTCGATCAGCCCCGGCCCCGAGGCACCGAACCCCGGCGTGCCGAGCAGCGCCAGCGCCGGATGCCCGGGCGGATCGCTGACCAGCGGCGCCCCGCCAGCGCTTTCCGCCACCAGCCGCACCGCCCGCGCTGCCACCGGGTTGGCGAGATAGGCGGCGCGAACCTGGGCCTCGTAACTTCGCGGCGCGTCGCCGGCCGGGAAGGGCGTCGCCCAGCTTGGCGCGGTTGCCGGCACGCGCGGCAACGCCGGCGCTGCTTTGGTGCGCCAGAACGGCAGCTTCATCGGCTGATCCTTTGATTAATCCGAAAAAAAAGGGACCTTGGGTGGTCGGGGCTCAGCCTCTGGACCCGCTCTTGTGGCGGTCCCCGAATGAAAGATGCGCCGTCGTTGGGGAGCCAACATGGCGCCCCGGGCTTGACCCGGGGCCCGGCCACCCTGCGCGGCAACGCCCCTCCCACCAGTGCACCGGCGCGACAAAATGCGGTCTGGAGCCAACGCACGCAGCCACGCGAGGCAAATTTCTGCCCTTCCTAGACCCGCCGCACCGAAGGCTCCGACCGCGACGTCAGCAGCGTCGCGTGCAGTGCCCACACCAGCGCATCGGCCCGATCCGGCGAGGCGCCCGGGCCGGCGTAGATTCCGCTGGCGAGCAACCCGCAAAGCTCGTCCTCCAGCGCCGGGAACGAACCGACATGGAACACCCGGTCCATGCCATATAGCGCAGCCACCGGCTCTGCCCGCGCGACCTTGCCGTGCGCTGCATGTACCGTCAGCAGCGGCAGCACTGCATTGACCGCACGCAGATTGCTTTCCACCATCGCGCCACCGTTGTTGATCTCGACGACCACCTTGTCGGCGTTCCAGCGCCCGGCGGCGTTGACCACGGCGCGCGCCCAGGCTTCCGGTCGCACCCCCGAAACACTCGCATCGGCAAGCACATAAGCAGCGTCCTGCGGCCCCAGCCCGACAACGACGATGCCGCAAGTGCCGCCGCCGGACGGCGGATCGACCCCGACGACGATCCGCGTCATGTCGGGCGCCGAAGGCACGCGCACCGCTTCGATCCGCGCACGCGTCCACAGCGCGCCGGCCAGGTCGGTGACGATCTCGCCGCCCAGTTCCTGCCGCCCGATCGCCGATCCGCCGTAGCGCCGCTCAAGCGCCGTCACGAACCCTTTTGGCAAATTTCCATGATTGTCGCGCGTTTCGCCGCGGGTAACGACCACGCCCGCCTCGTCGATCAGGTCGCGCAGCCAGCGCAGCGGCAGCGGTGTCGTCGTCAGCAGCAGCCGCGGGTCATGACCGAGGCGAGTCGCCAGCCGGGCATTGGTCAGCGCCGCCTCGCCGCCCGGCCAATGGGCGAATTCGTCCCCCCAGGCGAAGTCGAACTGGCTGCCGCGCAGGCCTTCCGGATCGGCGCCGGAGAACAGCCGGGCCTCCGATCCGTTCGACCAGCGCAGCCGGCGCAGGCTCGGCACGAAATCGAGCTCATGGCCGCGTGCCAGCAGGCCCGATTCACCCTCCACCATCACCTGCCGCGCCGCCTCGTAACTGGCGCCGACCAGCGCGAAGCGCCGCCCCGGCTGTTCCATCGCCAGTTCGTTGACCCATTCGGCGCCGGCGCGCGTCTTGCCGAAGCCGCGCCCCGCCAGGATCACCCAGATCGTCCACAGCCCCGGCGGCGGCATCTGTGCCGGCCGCAGGGTACCGATGCCGGCAAGCGCGGCGGCCAGGAATTCGGCACCATATATCTGGCGGAGTCGCTTGCGGTCGGCCGCCGGGACCGCAGCCCAGGCCTGCGCCACCGAGCGATCGTCGCGGCGGGAGCGATCGTCGCGGCGGGAGCGGGCGTCGCGGCGGGAGCGGGCGTCGGCATCCTGCGATCCCGTCATTCGATCGGTGCGGCCAGAGCGCGGATTTCACCTCGCACCCGCGCGAGGCCGGTGGCGTCGATCGTGTTGACCGGCCGCGGCGGTGGTGCCATCGGCGGCGCCGGACGCCGCTTGAGCATTTCCAGCGCCACCCGGGCATCGATGCTGCCGGCCTCGCCAGCGAGCAGCGCCGCCAGAACGCGCATCTCGACCTGTTCCCAGGCGATGCCGAGCGCCTGCTGCCATTCCTCGGCAAGCTGCGGCCAGCGCTCGCGCATCCGATAGGCGGCGGCGAGCGTCTCGCCGATGCAGGCCGCGGCGGCGGCAGGATTGCCGGTTTCGGTCAGCGTCGCGATGAAGCGCTGGCGATCCTTCGCCGGCCAGCGAGCGTTGCTGCTTGCCATGATGGGGGCCTCCTGCCGGAAAGCCGACAAAAAAGGCGCCCCGGAATGGTCCGGAGCGCCTGTCTGTCGGCGGATTTCTGAAGCGTGCCCTTGTCCTAGCGAACAGCGTTGCGCTTGTCAAGCACTTTCACCGATATGGTTCGCCGTTCATCACGAATATGTCTCCGCCTCCCACCAGGGGTAGAAATCCGGCATGTCGGTACTGACCTTGTCCGGATACACCGGTGGCCGTTTTTCCAGAAAGGAAACAACACCTTCCTTTGCATCACCGGCACGCCCACGGACATAGATGGCGCGCGAATCGAGGCGATGTGCATCCCAGGGACTGGCGGCACCCGCCATCCGCCACAGCATCTGGCGCGTCAGTGCCACCGAAACCGGAGCGGTGTTTTCGGCGATTTCCAGCGCCAGGGCCCGCGCCGCCGGCAGCAACTCCTCAGCGGCATGCACCGATCGCACCAGCCCGCCCGCATGGGCTTCGGCGGCATCGAAAACCCGCCCGGTCATGCACCATTCCAGCGCCCGCGGCAGCCCGACGAGTTTGGACAGGAACCAGCTCGATCCGGCTTCGGGAACGATGCCGCGACGCGCGAAGACAAAACCGAATCGGGCCGCCTCGGACGCCATCCGAACGTCCATCGCCAGTTGCATCGTCGCACCGATGCCGACCGCGGCGCCGTTCACCGCAGCGATAACCGGTTTCAAGGATTGGAAAATCCGCATCGTTACCCGGCCGCCGCCGTCGCGCACCTCGTCATGGCTGTAATCGATGCTGCCATCGTCGCGCACCGGGCCACCCCGCCCGCCGCCCAGCCTTTCATAGTCGAAGGTGGCAGCGCCGGCGGACAGATCGGCACCGGCGCAAAACGCCCGGCCGCGACCGGTGACGATCACCGCGCGCACCGAATCATCGCCATCGGTGACGTCGAACGCCGCGATCAGCTCCGCCATCATCGTGCCGGTGAACGCATTCATCTTGGCTTCGCGATCGAGGGTGATCGTCGCGATCGGGCCATCGATCTCCAGCGCGATCTGGGTGAACGCCATCACAGCTTCTCCACAATGGTTACATTGGCAAGGCCGCCGCCTTCGCACATCGTCTGCAGGCCCCAGCGCTTGCCGCGTGCGCCCAGGGCATGCAGCAGCGTCGTCATCAGCTTGGTACCCGAAGCCCCCAGCGGATGGCCGAGCGCAATGGCGCCGCCGTTGACGTTCAGCCGCTCCGGATCGGCCTCCAGCATCTTCAACCACGCCATCGGAACCGAGGCAAAGGCTTCGTTCACTTCATAAAGATCGATGTCGGCGATGTTCATCCCGGCCCGTGCCAAGGCCTTGCGCGTCGCTCCGATCGGCGCTTCGAGCATGATCACCGGGTCCTCGCCGACCACCGTCATGTGATGAATCCGGGCGATCGGTTCGACGCCCAGTGCCCGCAGCCCGCGTTCGTTGACGATCATCACGCCCGACGCGCCATCGCAGATTTGCGACGATGTCGCTGCCGTCAGCCGGCCGTTTTCGGCCAGCAATTTCACCGATCGGGTGGCCTCCAGCGTCGCTTCGAAGCGGATGCCCTCGTCGACCATGTGCGCGCGCGCCTCGCCTTCGTGCGTGGTCACCATGACGGGAATGATCTCGGGGTCGAAAGCGCCGGCATTGGCAGCAGCGGCAGCCTTGACCTGGCTCTGCCAACCGAATTCGTCGAGCGCATCCTTCGACAGATCATGTTTCACCGCGATCATCTCGGCGCCGGCAAACTGGCTGAACTGCACACCCGGGTATCGCGTCTTCATCGCCGGGCCACCGAAAGGCGATCCCATGCCGCTTTCATGGCTCAATTTCGCCGCAGCGCCCATCGGCACGCGAGTCATGCTTTCGGTGCCGGCAGCGATGACGACGTCCATTTGCCCACTCATAACCGTTGCCGCTGCGAAGTGCAGCGCCTGTTGCGACGAACCGCATTGGCGATCGACACTCGTCGCCGGCACCGATTCAGGCAGTTTCGACGACAGTACCGCATTGCGCGCGACATTGGCCGATTGCTGGCCGAACTGGCTGACGCAGCCCATGATGACATCCTCGATCAACGCCGGATCGGCGCCGCTGCGATCGACCAGCGCATCGAGCACCAGGCCGGCAAGGTCGGCGGGGTGCCAATCGCGCAACATGCCGCCGCGGCGGCCCCCGGCGGTACGCGCCGCAGCGACGATATAGGCTTCATGCATGGCAAGCACTCCGGTTGTTCTGTGGTGGCACTTTACGCACAGCCCGGCACCCGGCATTGACGGCTGAAAATGAGAGGGGTCCCTGCCCTTTCAGCCAAGGAAGTCCGATGCGCCGCTGCGATATCTATGCCTCCATTGTCGCCGCCGCGTTGCTGTTCGGCGGCCCGGTCGCATCAGCTGCGCCCACCGCGCGGTCCACCAAAGCCGTTGTCAAGAAACCCAAAATCACCCGGCCGGCCCCGGTCGCGGTCGTCAAGGCCGAACCGCTTCCCGAGACCGAGGAACTGGCCAAACTGCGCCAGGCCTTCCGTATCGCCTTTCCGATTTACGAAGTGATGCGCACCCGCGGCGTGCAGCTCGGCCGGGCGCGCGAGGCGTCGGGCGCCCCCAACCTCGTCAATTTCGTCCTGCCGCGGTTGACGCTCGCCGATGCCACGTCGCGCGACGTGACCACGCCGAACAACGATGCGCTCTACGGCAGCGCCTGGCTCGATCTTGCCGGGGGACCCGTCATTCTGACCGTTCCGCAGCTCAACGGCCGCTACCATTCGGCGGCGGTGATGAGCCTCACCACCGACAATGGCGCCATCCTCGGCACCCGCAGCGGGCCCGGGCGATTCGCCCTTGTCGGCCCCGGATTTGCCGGAGAGCCTCCCGAAGGCACCCAATTGGTTCGCGTGCCGACCAACGACGCCTGGTTGCTGATCCGCGTGCTGGTCAGCGATCGCGACGATGTTCCCGCCGCTGCCGCCGCCGTGCAGCAATACGCCATCGAAGTCCCCGCCGATCGCCCGGCGCCGATACCGACGACCAACGCTGCCCCCGCCGACCCCGATGCCGCGACCTTCCTCGCCGTCGTCAACGAAGCGATCGAACGCTCTTCGAACAATGATGCGCTGGTTGCGCGCACCCACGCCTTTTCCCGCCAAGGCATGGCCGGGCCGGGCGAGGCAGTCACGCCCGAAACCCTGGCGCTGTGGGACCGTGCGCTGCCCCAATTCCGTGCCGAACTGAAGGGCGGCATGGCCGCTGCGGGCGAGGCGGTCGACGGCTGGAGCTACCCCAAGGCCGCCATCGGTGACTATGGCGACGATGATGAACTGCGCAGCCTGATCGCGCTTGGCGGCCTTGGCGCGTTGCCGCGGATCGAGGCGATGTACCTTTCGGCGCGCACCGATGGCGCCGGCGTGCCGCTCGATGGCACCAAGTCGTGGCGGGTAAAATTGCCGCCGCGGCTGCCGGTCGGTGCCTTCTGGTCGCTGACCATGTACGCGGCCGACGACAGCGGGCGGCTGTTCTTTGTTCCCAACGATCTCAATCGTTTCGCTGTCGGAAGCCAGGCCAAGCACCTGCGTTCCGAACGCGACGGCAGCTATGAAATCTTCGTCCAGGCAACCAAACCGTCCGGCGAGCGCGTCGTCAACTGGCTCCCGGCGCCAAAGGGCCAGTTCGCCCTTGTCTGGCGCGCCTATCTGCCCGGCCAGCCGCTGCTCGACGGCAGTTTCCGCTTGCCGCCGGTGACGGAAGGCGAATTGATTCCGTGACTTCGCTGCCCGATCGAACCCGGCTGCTGGCCATGGTCGGGCCGGCCCGCACCCATTGGGCAACCGCCCCGCGGCCGCCGCGCGTACCTGTCGGTCCGGGCGAGGAATCGGTCTGGGATTATCCGCGCCCGCCGCTTGTGCGGCCCGGAACCGAGGCCCTGCGCGTCGAAATCGACGGCCTGATCGTCGCCGCAACCGCCAATCCGCTGTGGATTTGCGAAACCGCCGGTGCCCCCGTGCCCTATTTTGCCCCGGCCGAGGTCGCCGCGACCCTGGTCCCGACCGACAACATCAGCCTTTGCGAATGGAAAGGCGCCGCCGTCAGCCATGACCTGCTGCTGCCCGGCGGCGCCCGCATCCGCGATGCCGCCTGGACCTACCCCGAACCGCTCGACGATCTGGGGCAAAACTACAGCGCCATCGCCGGTTTCTTTGCCTTTTACCCGGCAAAATTCGCCTGTTTCGTCGGCTCCGAACGCGCGCGGCCACAGCCGGGCGGCTTTTATGGCGGCTGGGTGACGGACCGCATCAAGGGACCGATCAAGGGCGCACCAGGCACCGGAAACTGGTAGGAATCTCGGCCACGGGGCCAGCTTTTCCGCCTCCGGCGGCTTTCTCTCCCCCCGGCGACACGCTATTCCGCGGCATGACCGACCCCACAGCCCCCCGCCCCGGCAAGCATATCCTGCTCGATCTGCTCGCTTCGGAGGGGGTGGAAATCATCTTCGGCAACCCCGGCACCACCGAATTGCCGCTGATGGATGCGCTCGTCGTCGAAACCCGCATCCGCTACGTCCTCGGCCTCAACGAAGTCGTGGTGATGGGGATGGCCGATGGCTATGCGCAAGGCACCGGCCGGCTGGCGGTGTGCAACCTTCATGCCGCCCCCGGCCTCGGCAACGCCATGGGCATGCTCTACAATGCAGCGAAGGCCGGCGCGCCGATCCTGGTGACGGCGGGGCAGCAGGACATGTCCATAAGGCTGACCGAGCCGCTGTTGTGGGACGATCTGGCGACGCTCGCCCGGCCGCTGTGCAAATGGTCGTTCGAAGTGGCCAGCCTCGCCGAACTGCCGCGCGCCGTGCGCCGCGCTGCGAAGGTCGCGCTGACCGCCCCCACCGGCCCGGTGTTTCTTTCCATTCCCGGCGACGTGCTGACCGCGGCAGCGGAAGCCGGGCTCGACCTCGGCATGCCGACGCGGATCGGCGCCGGGGTGCGCGGCGATGTAGAAACCATAGCGCGAGCCGCCGAAATGATCCGCGCCGCGACCAACCCGATCATCTTTGCCGGCGATGCGGTGGCGAAATCGCGCGCCCATGCCGAACTGGCGGCGTTCGCGGAAGCCGTGGGCGCGCCCGTATACCTCGAAGGCATGGCCAATACCGCGGCGTTCCCGAGCGATCACCCGCTCTACGCCGGCAGCGTGGCGCGGATGACGCCGGCGGTGCGCGCGCTGACCGACGCCCATGATCTCGTCATCGCCATCGGCGCCGATCTGCTGACGCAGAGCCAGGCGGTGCGCGACCGCGACACGTCGCTCGCCGTCGAAGCACTGGCGCCGGGCAAGCCGCTGATCCAGCTCGACGACGAACTCTGGCAGTTGGCCAAGAATTTCGCTGCCGCCGCCGCCATCCAGGGCGACGTGCGCGCGACTTTGCCGGAACTGACCGCGCTGATCGACGGTTGCGGCGCTGCCCGGGTCCCAGACATCACCGCCCGCCTTGCCGACGCGCGCGCCGCGCTGCTGGCAAGGGCCGATTCCCTCGCCGGTGACATGCCGCTGCAACCGCTGCCCGTGCTGAAACTCCTGGGCGAACTGATCCCCGACGATGCGATCATCATCGAGGAATTGCTGTCGTCGGGGATGAACATGGTCCGGCAGTTGTTGCCGGCGACCCGGCCGGACAGCTGGTTCGGCATGCGCGGCGGCGGCATCGGCGTGGCGATCCCGCAGGCCGCCGGCATCCAGCTTGCCCATCCCGGCCGCCCCGTCGTCGCACTCAGCGGTGACGGCAGCGCCATGTACAGCTCCGCGGCGCTGTGGACGCTGGCGCATTATCGCCTGCCGGTGGTGGTCATCATCTTCAACAACCGCGGCTATCGCATCCTGAAGCAGCGGACGCGCGCCATCGGCGACCATAGCGCGCGGCTGGACAGCTATCTCGCCATGGATATCGACTATCCGGCAATCGACTTTCTGGCGCTGGCGGCGGCACATGGCGTCGCCGGCGTGCGCGCCGAGACATTGGCCGACGTGCGCGCGGCGGTGACGGCAGCGCTGGCCAGCGATGCACCGACGCTGATCGAGGTGGTGGTGGCGCGGGAGATCTGACCGCCCCCTGGCCCGGAACTTCTTCGAATCCCGCTGCAAATGCTGCAGGGGCTGCGACCTTTGCGCTGCCGCAGGCACGATGTGCCGCGATTTGACACTCGCTTTACCTCTTTGCCGATATGGCTGTCAGGCCGTTGATTCGAACGGTATTTGCGGGGGCAATCGAGTGAAATCGGTAGGGAAGTTTGCATTGTTGGCGGCGGTCGTGGCGACTCCGGCTTTCGGCCAATCCGCCGGGCATGTGCACACGCTGGAATGCAATCACCAGTCGGAAGACTATCAGGGCATTCATGATCCATTGGCTGCCGAAAATGTCGTCGGCAATATGGGCGTCGGCAGCAGCGGCCTCCAATTCGTGCTCAACGATCTGGGTGGGGTCGGCATCGGCACCCAGGCGCGTGCCGGCTTCGAAGCCGCCGGCGCGCTGTTCTCCGGCCTGTTCCGCGACAATATCACCATCCGCCTCGATGTGCGATTTTCGGCACTCGGCGCCGGCGTTCTCGGTTCGACGGGTTCGACGACCAACACGGTTGCCTACAATTCCGTTCGCAACGCGCTCAGCGCGGATGCCAAGACTTTCTGGGATGATACCGCCGTCGGCGCGCTCGGGATTGCCCCGATCAGCTTCGTGACCAACGAACCGCCGGCCGCCGGTGCCATCGATTCGCGGCTGCGTTTCCTCGACGGCAACAACACCGCCGATAACAACAATCTGAACGTCAACACCGCGCAGATGAAAGCCATGGGCCTGACGCCGGTATATGCCGCCAACAATCCGGGCGGCCGCGACGGTTCGGTTTCGTTCAGCAGCGCCTTCACCTGGGATTTCGATCCGACCGACGGCATCACCCCCGGTTCATTCGATTTCGTCGGAGTCGCGGCACATGAAATCGGCCATGCGCTGGGTTTCCGCTCGGGCGTCGATCTTGCCGATGTCAACGCCTTGCCGGGGGTTGCCCTGCCCGGCGCGCGTGGCCTCAACGATTTGGGTTGGGGAACGGTGCATGACCTGTTCCGCTATGGCCGCTTCGATGGCGAGTTCGTTCGGGACTGGTCGATCGGTGGCTCCTCCTGCTATTCGATCAACGCCAAAAACTGCCTTGCCCTGCTCTCCACCGGGCGGAGAAATGGCGATTTGCGCCAGGCGAGCCACTGGAAGGACGATTTGCTGCTCAACATCGTGCCGCCGATCGGCCTGATGGATCCGACGGCAACCGGCCCCGGCGGCACCCGCCCCGCGCAGGTGTTCACCAAGGCCGATCTGATTGCCTTCGACCTGATGGGCTATGACCTGTCGGCGGGTGTGCCCGAACCGCAGAGCTGGACGATGATGATCATGGGCTTCGGCCTGGTCGGCGCCATGGCCCGCCGCCGCGAACGCCGCCTCGCGGCCTGAAGCGACGAAACGATGACAAGAAGCCGGCGGCGCGCGAGTGCCGCCGGCTTTTTGGTTGGCAGTGCAGTGCAGTGGCGGTGGATGTGGGACGCCAGGCCCGGCAGCCGCCCTGGAACAGACATTGGCACCATCGCCGACTGTTGCGGGTAGCTCGTGGACGAAACGCAAGGCTCCCTGCCCGCCGGGAAGGGAGCCCGCATGCAGTTCAGTCTGCCACCATGTCCATGCGGCGTCGACGGCCGATCCGCAAAGTCGTTCCAATACCGCCGAACCCGATGATCATCATTGCCCAGCTTGCCGGTTCCGGAACCGCGCCGATTTCGCCCGACAGCACCGGCAGAACCGCCAGATAACCGCCGGTGCCGTCAACCTCGCCGGGCGTGCCCGCGCCGACCCCGGGCGCGACGGACATCCCGTGGATCACGATTTCACGCAAGTCGAGCGACATCAGGTCGGCACCGATCAGATCGGTCCGACCATAGCTGCCGGCGAAATTCGCTGGATCGGTCAGGTCGAGCGTTCGAGTGAAATCGATGACACCGTCCAGGTTCGGATCGATGTTGCCGAAATCGACAATGATCGGTCCATAGCTTGGCAGGCCCTCCGCCAGTTCGATGAAGCCATCGCCATCGCTGTCCTGGGCGATCGTCGGCGTCATCGAATCCACCGGGGTCCCCGTCGTGACGTTGGAAAACAGTCCGTGGATATGGGCAAGATGCGGACCGCCGGCTTCCAGCCCGGTCGCCATGATCCGCACGAACAAGCTCGTTGCGTCGTCGTTCAGCTGGAGCTGCGCGGTGCCACTGGCGCCCGTGCCGTTGATCTGGGTGAAAATCGTCGTGAAACGCTGCGTTGCGGACGCGCTTTGCGCCGCCATCCCGAAGCATAGCAAAGCGGGGATGACGGCAGCCTTGCGCAGCCTGTCGAAGGATATGCTATTCACTGACGAGCTCCTCAAAACACAAATCGGGTGGCGAAGTGCCGCGGTGTGAACGGCGCTGGTCATGACCCGGTTGCGATTATTTGAACAAAAACATCAGTGTTGCGGCGGGACAGGTTTTTGATTCGGTCCGCGTTCGTAATATTACCGACGCGCCGCGTCTGCTCCACCCGTCATTACGCCCACCAGATTTTTGTTGAGGGCGATACGTTTCGCCGATGAATTTGGCATCGCCGAAATGCTGTTCGGTTTCCGCTGTGGGCCGGGCCTTCGGGCGTCGCACGCCGCTTGTGCGCCGGCGCAGCCACCTGCAGTCCATCCAGCACCCGGATTTTGCGGGATGCGACCCCTCAGGCTCTCGCCGCCGGCACCTGTTTGCGCGCCAGCCAGATGACATGGCGCGGCCCCTTGCCGTTTTCCCGGGCGCGGACGGCGTGTTCCTCGACGGCGAAGCCGACGCGTTCCATCCGGCGCTTGAAGGCCGGATCGGGGGCGGCGGACCAGACCGCGAGAATGCCGCCGGGGCGAAGCGCGTCGCGCGCGGCGATGAGGCCGGACCGCGTGTAGATCAGGCCATTGTCCTCGCGCACCAGCCCGTCGGGGCCATTATCGACATCCAGAAGTATGGCATCGTAGGCACCGCGCGCCTTGCCGATCAGCAGCGCGACATCGCCATAGGCAATGGCAACGCGCGGATCGTCGAGGCAACCGGCGGTGACTGCCGCCATCGGCCCGCGCGCCCAGGCGATGATTTCGGGCACCAGTTCCGCCACCGTCACCCGCGATACCGGCGGCAGCAGCGCCAGCGCGCGGCGCAGGGTGAAGCCCATGCCATAGCCGCCGATCAGGAAATGCGGATCGGGGCGATCGACGATACGTTCCCACGCCATCGCCGCCAGCGCTTCCTCCGATCCGCGCATGCGGCTGTTCATCAGCTCGTTGCGATCGAGCAGGATCATGAAATCTTCGCCGCGGCGAACCAGGCGCAGTTCACCGCCGCCCGGGATGGGTGCCGTGGCGAGGTGTTCGCGGGGGATCATGGCCGGCTCAGAACGCGCCCGCCGGGCCGGGGAAGACCACCGGGCTCATCGTGCCGCCGGGGCCGAGCGCCGCGACTCCGAAAAACCAGCTGTCGATATCGATGCCGGTCAGCGTCAGCGCGGTCGCAGCGGCGGCGGCGTCGCGGTGGAATTCCCACAGCGGCGCCGTCGTGTGCCGCCACCAGATGCGATAGCCGGTGGCGCCGGCCACCGGCTGCCACGTCAGCACCGTGTCGGGCGTGACCTCGCCGGCGATGGTGACGCCCTTCGGCGGCGCCGGTGCGGTGGCAAGCGCGGCGAGCGCCCGGATGTTGAGATCGGTAACGCGGGCCAGATAGGCGAAATCGACGCCGTCGATGGTGTCGCCAAAGCGGCGGCTGCCTTCGCTGCGGATATTCTGGTGCTGGCGGTCGTAATTTTCCTGCCGTTCGGTGATGCGGACGGCGGGGTAGCCGGCCTCCAGCATCGGAGTCTGGTCACCGCCGCGGCCGAAGCGATCGGTGCGCCAGACCTGTTCGACGGCGAGGTCGCGTGCCGCCAGCCCGGCGATGAAGCGCGACAGGTTGCGCGACGGGCTGTCGACCTCTCCGCCATTGTAGCGGCGGCGGCCGGCCTGTTCGGGAGTTTCGACTGCCTTGGTGCCTTCGGAAAACACCCGCACGGTGCGGTCGTCGCGAGCGCCCGACGATCCGGTGGAATTGCCGACGATGTCGTTGTTGAGCACCGCTTCGATCTGCCAGCCGCGCGCCTTGGCGGTTTCGGCGAGGATCCTGCCGCCGAGCAGGCCCTGCTCCTCCCCCGACAGCACGGCATAGATGATGGTGGCCGGGAATTTCTGTTTCGACAGCACGCGCGCCGCCTCGATCACCGCGGCGGTGCCCGAGCCATCGTCGTTGGCGCCGGGGGCATCGCCGGTCGCATCGAGCGGATCGGAATTGCGGCTGTCGATATGGGCGGAGATGATGATGATCCGGTCGGGATCGCTGGTGCCCTTCTGGATGGCGAGGACGTCGACGACCTCCGCGGGCACCGTTACCCGAGCGCTGGTCATCATTTTCGCAGGCAGGTCGATCGTCAGGCAACCGCCGCAGCCCTGCGAGATCGCTTCGAAGCGGGCCTGGGCATAGCGGCGGGCGGCGCCGATGCCGCGGGTGGCCGATTGCGTTTCGGACAGCGTGTGCCGGGTGCCGAAAGCGACGAGATCGGTGATGGTCTTGCGCAGTTCGGCGGGTGACGCCTGCGGCGCAGCGAACGCGGGGGTGGCGAGCAGCAAGGCGGCGGCGAGGGTGAGGCGCATCGGGGTCTCCTTGGCCGCTGAGCGCCCTGGCGGCAGGCTGTGGTCATCCCGGGCTTGCCCCGGGACCCAGTTCCGCTTCGGCCCGAACGCAGCCCGTCAGGCTATTTGCGAAAGAAACGCCGCTGGTTCATCGGCATCGGCGCGGTCTTTTCGCGAAAGACGATGCGGCCCTTGTCGAGATCATAGGGGGTCATTTCGACATGGACGCGATCACCGACGATCGAGCGGATGCGGTTCTTGCGCATCTTTCCGGCGGTGTAGGCGATGATTTCATGTTCGTTTTCAAGGCGGACGCGGAAACGACCATCGGGCAGGATCTCGGTGATCGCGCCTTCGATCTTGATGATTTCTTCCTTCGGCATCGGATCAGGCCCCGGCACACAGGCTGGAGGTGGTGGTTCTCGTCCTGAAATCCGTCATCTTGCCAAAGGCCATAAAGCATCCCTGTTCGTGAAGAAGTGGCCGGGGCGACCGGCAATCGCCGGTTGCACGCCGGCGCCGCTGGACGCAGGGCGCCCATCGCACCGCCGGCAGATGCGCGCGGAGACAGGAAAATGCAAGGGAAATGGGCAAAAGCACTGGGAACAGCCCGGCGACGCGCGCAAAAGGGCGGCCATGGAAACGCTCAGCTCCGCGGTCTGCCATGGCGGCCGCCAGTCCTTTCACCGCCACGACAGCAGCAGCACCGGCACGCCGATGCAGTTCGGCGTGTTCACGCCCCCGGGTGACGGGCCGTTTCCGCTGCTCTGGTGCCTTGCCGGCCTGACCTGCACGCACGAAACCTTCGCGATCAAGGCCGGAGCACAGCGGCTTGCCGCCGAACTCGGCCTGATGCTGGTGACGCCGGATACGTCCCCACGCGGCGACGCCGTTGCCGACGATCCGGCCTATGACATGGGCCAGGGCGCCGGCTTCTACCTCGACGCCACGCAGGCGCCGTGGTCGGCGCATTTTCGGATGGAAAGCTGGCTGATCGGCGAACTTCCGGGCGTGATGGCCGCGAATTTCCCGGCCGACCTGACGCGCCAGGCGGTCACTGGCCACAGC
The DNA here is from genome assembly GCA_038210855.1 of Sphingomonadales bacterium. Taxonomy (GTDB): domain Bacteria; phylum Pseudomonadota; class Alphaproteobacteria; order Sphingomonadales; family Sphingomonadaceae; genus Sandarakinorhabdus. Next base: position 19,409 of record JBBQWE010000017.1, read on the forward strand.
ATGGGCGGCCATGGCGCGCTGGTGCTGGCGCTGCGCCATCCGGACGTGTTCCGCAGCGTTTCGGCGTTCGCGCCGATCGTCGCGCCGAGCGCGGTGCCATGGGGGCAGAAGGCACTGCCGCACTATCTGGGCGACGACCCCGCCGCCCACGCTGCGCACGATGCCTGCGCACTGATCGCCGCCGGCGCGCGGCTGCTGGAACTGCTGGTAGATCAGGGCCTTGGCGACGATTTCCTCGAAAGCCAGCTACAGCCCGAACGCCTCGAAAGCGCCTGCACCGCCGCCGGCATCCCGCTGACGCTGCGCCGCCACGCCGGCTATGATCACGGCTATTGGTTCATCCAGAGTTTCATCGCCGATCACCTGCGCTGGCACGCGAAGCGGTTGGGGTAGGCGTGCGCTGTCGCCGGAAAACCGATCATGCCGAGCGAAGTCGGCGGGTTTCACGCATCGGTAGCGGGCGTGTTCGGGAACGCTCCCGCTAGAAACTGCTCAACTCGACGCCCACTGCGGCGCAATCCGGGTAGATATCCGGCTTGCGCGCCGAAACGCGCACCGCTTTCACGCCCTGGCGCGCGGCGATCAGGTCGTAAATCCGGTGGGCCACGGTTTCCTGCAGGTTGAAGCGGCGGCCGGCGACCAATTCGAGCACCGAGGAACGCAGGAAATCATAGTCCCACGCCGCATCGACGCTGTCGCAGGTCGGGAAATGCGCTGCATCCAGCCAGACTTCCATGTTGACGCGCAGCCGCTGCGGCGTGCCGATTTCGAAATCGTGGAAGCCGATATCGACCATCAGGTCGAAATCGACGAGCATGATCTTGCGAGTCTTGGGCGCCAGCGACGGCGGTATTAGCCCGGCAAGCGCCGGCGTTTCGAAATCCAGGTCAGTCATTTGTCCACCATATGGGCAACATCGCGGGGCAGGCCGAGCAGGCGCTGGCCGCCATCGAGCACGATCGTCTGGGCGTTGAACACCGGCGTGGCAATGGCAAAGCGCAGCGCCGCGACGATATCGGCCACCGACACCCCCCGCCCCAGCGGATTCATGCCGTGCACCGCCTCGAAATTCTCGCGCGTCTGCGGCCCGCTGACCAGCGTCACCGCCGGCGCGATGCCGACACAGCGCAACGCCGGCGCATAGCTGCGAGCGATCAGCTCGGTCAGCCCGGCAAGACCGATCTTGCTGAGGGTGTAGGTGAAGAAATCCGGGTTCAGCGATTCCAGCTTGGCATCGAGCAGATTGACGATCAGCGCCGGGCTCGCGCCGGGCGTCACCACCGCTGCAAAGGCCTGTGCCAGCAGCGCCGGGGCGCGCAGGTTGATCGCCATGTGGCGATCGAAACCCGCGGCGCTGAAATCCTCGATCCGGTCGTAATCGAACGCCGATGCCGAATTGACCAGCAGGCGCAGCGGCGGCGCGCCGTCCCAGCCGGTCGCCGCAGCGATGATCGGCGGCGCCGCCGCCGGATCGGCAAGATCGGCGGCGACGACCCGCGCGCGACCGATTTCGGCACCACTTCCGCCACCGAGTTCCGCCGCCAGCGCATCGGCTTCGGCGCGCGAGGCATTGCAATGGATGACGACATGCCAGCCATCGGCGGCGAGCGCCCGCACCAGCGCCGCGCCGATGCGCTTGCCGCCGCCGGTGACGATCGCCGTGCCGACGTTCGCGGCGATTTCAGGGGTCTCGAGGGCGCTGGCAGCCATGGCGCGACGCCGTAACAGCCGTGCCGGCCCTGCCACAAGCCCGGCCACGGCGGCGGGATCGCGGCAGACTGTCATGTTCGGCCGCTACAAGAGCAACGGGTCAGCATTTCGTCCGCCACAACCGCCCCGCCGGGCGGCAGGGAGATTGCCATGGCCCCGCTTTCCAGCCCGACCGATACCAGCCGCATCGATTCCTCGCCGGGTTTCGAAACCCGGCTGCACGACATCGCTGCCGCCGCCGCGGCGCGCTGGGCCGGCCGCGCCGCAGTGCGCGAGGACCGCAGCGCTGCGCTGGCCAGCGGCGACCTGCTCGCCGCCGACAGCCCCGATCGGCTGGCGATGCGCCTCAACACCCTTGTCGACGATGTCCGCGCCACCAGCCGCGGCCGCCGCCTGCCCGAAAACAAGGTGCTGCGCGACCTTGTCACCAGCACCGAACCCGTCACCGCCGCACAAATGAGCGATGCGCTGGTGCAGGAAGTCGTGCTCGGCGCGCGCGAATTCCTGTCGGTGGAGTTCCTCGAACGCGGCCTGGCGGCGTCGCGCTGTGTCGGCCGCGTCGTGGTTTCGACCGGCCGCGGCGATATCGCGCGCGGCACCGGCTTTCTGGTCGCCGACGGTGTCATGCTGACCAACCAGCATGTGCTGCCCGATGCCGATTTCGCCGCCGCCTGCGCGCTGGAGATGGATTACGAGGCCAATCGCTTCGGCCCGCCGCGGCTGCCCGGGCTGTTCCGCCTGGCGCCGGACCGGCTGTTCATCGCCGAAGAAGCCCTCGATTTCGCGCTGGTCGCGGTGGAGCCGCGCGGCAGCCGCGGCATCGGTATCGCCGGCTATGGCTGGCTGCCGCTGCACCGCCGGCTCGGCAAGATCGCGGTCACGCCGGACGATTACATCAACATCATCCAGCATCCGCTCGGCCGCGCCAAGGAAATCGTGCTGCGCGAGAACCGCGTTCTCGATCTGCGTACCGGTGGCGAGGCCGGCGCCGACACCATCGGCGCCTTCCTGCACTATCAGGCCGATACCGAAAAGGGCTCGTCGGGGTCGCCGGTGCTCAACGATCAATGGGATGTCGTGGCGCTGCACCACAGCGGCGTGCCGCAGACCGACGCAGCAGGCCAGTGGCTGAACCGCGACGGCGGCCGCTGGCAACAGGGTGATCCGGTGGCCGACCTTGCCTGGGTGGCGAACGAGGGCATTCGCGTGTCGAGCCTGGTGGCGGCGATCAGCGCCGCCGAAGTGCGCGGCGAAGCCGCGACGCTGGTGGCGCGGGTGCTTGCCGCCGCGTCACCGATCGGCGCCGGCAATGACGACGGGGCCGACGAAGCTGCACAGGAAGCGCTGGCTGCAGCGCAACCGGCCGCATCGCGGGCAGCCGCTCGCAAGTCGGCACAAGCGCCGCCGGCAACAACGCCGGCAACAACGCCGGCAACAACGCCGGCAACAACAGGGGCCCCGACGCTCGCTGCCGGAGGCAGCATCAGTTTCGAAATGCCGCTGCGCATCACCGTTTCGCTGGGCAGCGGCGCCATCGCCGCCGCGACCGTTTCGGCGGCTGCGGCCGAACCCGCACCCGATCCGCTCACCGAGCCCGACGACCCGCGCCGCGAAGCGCTGCGCGCCAGCGATTTCCGCGACCGCCCCGGCTATGATCCGCGCTTCCTGGGTGTCGATGTGCCGCTGCCAACGCTGAAGCCGGGACCCCGCTTCGGTGGCTTTACCGAAATCGCCCGGCCATCGCGGCCCGGCGACACCAACGAGCTCCGCTATCGCCGCCATTCGGTGCTGATGTGCGCCGGCCGCCGGCTCGCCTATGTTTCGGCGTGCAACGTCGATTTCGCGCCGCCGGTCAGCCTGTCGCGCAAGGATGGCACATCGAGCTGGCGGCTCGACCCGCGACTGACCGCGGCGCAGCAGCTCGGCGCCGGCTATTACGCCGACAATGATTACGACCGCGGCCACCTTGCCCGCCGCGACGATGTCGCCTGGGGCGACAACCGCGACGATGCGTTGCAGGCCAACAACGACAGTTTCTTCTTCCCCAACGCCGCGCCGCAATATTTCACCTTCAACCAGTCCGATGATTTCACCGGGCTGGGGCTCGACCTGTGGGGCGATCTCGAAAACTTCATCTCGGCGCAGGGCGCCGCACAGCGCACCCGGCTCGCGGTGTTCAGCGGCCCGGTGTTCGGCCCGCGCGACAAGCGGTTCAAGGACGCGCTGGTGCCGTTGCAATATTGGAAAATCGTCGTCTGGCGCGATGCCGATCAGCCGCCCGGCGCGCTGGGTTTCCTGCTCGACCAGTCGAGTCTGGTGGCCGACCTGGCCGAAGAAGCCATCGAACCCGGCCGTTTCGCCATCCGCCAGCGCCGCATCGAAGCGATCGAAGCGCTGCTCGATCTCGATTTCGGCGCGGTGCGCGGATTCGACAGGATGCCGGTGCTGGTCGACGAAAGCACCGATGATTCGGTGCCGATCGGCGGATTGGGGGATATCGTCGGGGCGGGCTAAACGGCGGTCCGCGCGGCGGCCTTCGCTATTTCGCAAGCCCCTCCCGCAGCGGGCCGATCCGGCCATCGGACGGCTGCGGTTGCAGGCCCATCAACCGCATCAGCAGCGGATAGACATCGACATTGTCGAACGACCGCAGCCGCACGCCGGCCCGGAACGACGGGCCACTGGCGACGAACGCCGCCGCCATGTCGGGATGGGCCCCATCATAGCCGTGCATGCCGGCGAGCGGCCCGGCATCGGGCCGGGCGGGTTCGGCGAAAACCATCCAGCCCGGATCGGCAAGGCAGAGGATCGCCGGCACGCGGCGGTGGCGGCCGTAATGCAGCCGTGCCGGCAGATCGGCCTTGCGATGGCAGCGCATGTGATCGTGGCGGCGCAGCAGGCGGCGTTCGACCAGCGCTTCCTGGCCCGGCGCGGGTGCGATCGCCGCAACGGCGCCGCCGGCGACAACACGAAAGCTGCCGGGCGGCAGCAGATCGGCGAGCAGCACCGTCCGTCGGCGCGCCACCGCAGCCATGCCGTGATCGGCAACAATGACGATGTTGGCAGCCAGCCCGCGCGCGCGCAGCCCGGCGACCAGATCGCCGATGCGGGCATCGACTTCTACCAGCGCTGCATCCACCTGCGGCGAAGCGGGGCCGAATTCATGGCCATCGTGATCGACGCTGTCGAAATACAGGGTGACGAAGCCCGGCGTCGCCGGCTGGTCGAGCCATGCCAGCACTTGGGCGACGCGTGCGGCATTGGGCAGCTTGCCATCGAACGCCAGCCACTGCGTCGGCCGCACGCCGCGAATCGGTGCTTCGGACCCCGGCCAGAACATCGTCGCGGTGCGGATGCCGGCCTTTTCGGCGGTGACCCATGCCGGCTCCGCATCGTCCCACCAGCGGCGATCGGTTACGGCATCGCGGTTCGACAGCGAAAACCGACCGAGTTCGGGGTCGTCCATGTTGTTGTTGACGATACCGTGGCGATCGGGCCGCAGTCCGGTGACCAGCGTGTAGTGGTTGGGAAAGGTGAGCGACGGAAAGGCCGGCCGCATCGCCGCGCTGACGCCATTGGCTGCCAGCGCCGCGATGTTGGGGGTGATCCGGCGATCGAGATAATCGGCGCGCAGGCCATCGACGGAAACCAGGATCAGCAGTGGGCGCTGCGGCGGCGCAGTCGTCGCCAGCCGTGCCTGCGGGGTGCAGGCGGCGAGCAGGAGCAGCAGGATCGGAAGCAGGCGCATCGGCATGGTGCGACGATAGGCCGGCCAGATGACGGGATGAAGAGGCGTCTGCGTTTGCGAGCGCCGCGCCGCCGCCCTACATCGCCGTCATGGCAACGACGCCCGACACCCCTGACCGGTTTTCAGAAGAATCCGCCACCTTTTCGGTGAAAGGCCGCGACACGCCCGATATCGATCGCGGCGTCGAGGCGATCCGCAATGTGTTGCGGACCCTGCCGGCGCGGCCCGGCGTCTATCGCATGGTCGATAGCGCCGGCGAAGTGCTGTACATCGGCAAGGCGCGCGCGCTGAAATCGCGAGTCACCAACTATACCCAGGTCGCGCGCCTGTCGCGCCGCCTGCAGCGCATGGTGGCCCAGACGCGCGACATGGTCATCGTCACCACCGCCAGCGAAGCCGAAGCGCTGTTGATGGAAGCGCAACTGATCAAGCGCTATCGTCCGCCGTACAATGTGCTGTTGCGCGACGACAAGAGCTTTCCATTCATCTTCCTGCGCGAGGATCACGACTTCCCGCGCATTTCCAAGCATCGCGGCACCAAACAGGGCAAGGGCGTGTTCTACGGCCCCTTCGCCAGCGCCGGTGCCGTCAACACGACGCTGAACGCGCTGCAGAAGGTGTTCCTGCTGCGGTCGTGCAACGACAGCTATTTCGCCAATCGCGACCGGCCGTGCCTGCTCCACCAGATCAAGCGCTGTTCGGCGCCGTGCGTCGGTCGCATCGACGATGCCGGCTATGCCGAGCTGGTCGCCGATGCCAAGGCGTTCCTGTCGGGCCGGGCGCAGGAGGCGCAGCGCCGGCTGGGCACGGCGATGACGGCAGCGGCCGAAGCGCGCGATTTCGAACTCGCCGCCGTGCTGCGCGACCGGCTGCGCGCGCTGACCTTCATCCAGGGCAGCCACGCCGTGACGGCGGAAGGCACGGTGCAGGATGCCGATGTCGTGGCGCTGGCGGCGCAGGGCGGCACCATGTGCCTGCAGATCTTCTTCATCCGCGGCGGCCAGAACTGGGGCCACCGCGCCTTTTTCCCGGCGCACACCGATGGTGTGAGCGAGGACGAGGTGCTGATGAGCTTCCTCGCCCAGCTTTACGAGGAATTGCCGGTGCCGCGCGAGCTGCTGCTCGATCGCCGGCTGGCCGAGGAAGCGCTGCTCGCCGATGCGCTGTCGGAAAAGGCCGGGCGGCGCATCGCCATCCGGGTGCCGCAGCGCGGGCCGAACACCCGCCTGATCGAGGCGGCGACGCGCAACGCGCAAGAGGCGCTGGAGCGGCGGCTGGCCGAATCGACGACGCAGGGCAAGTTGCTGATCGCGCTGGCCGATCTGTTCGGGCTGGAGGCGCCGCCGCGGCGCATCGAAGTCTATGACAACAGCCATATCATGGGCACCAACGCGCTTGGCGCGATGATCGTCGCCGGGCCGCTGGGGTTCACCAAGAACCAGTATCGCAAGTTCAACATGGCCGGCGGCAATTTTGCACCCGGCGACGATTTCGCGATGATGAAGGCGATGCTGACCCGGCGCTTCGCCCGGCTGAACCGTGAAAGTCCCCGAGGGAGTGGTGGCGGTAGCGGCGGCAGCGGCGAGCCGGGCGAAGAAGATGCCGACTGGCCCGATCTGGTGCTGATCGACGGCGGCAAGGGCCAGCTTTCGGTGGTCAATGCCGCGCTGGCTGCGCTGGAGGTGGAGGGCGTCTGCGTCATCGGCGTCGCCAAGGGGCCCGATCGCAACGCCGGCCGCGAGACCTTCCACCTGCCCGACGGCCGCGAGCTGACGCTGCCGCCCAACGACCCCGTACTGTTCTATCTGCAGCGGCTGCGCGATGAAGCCCATCGCTTCGCCATCGGCGCGCACCGCGCCAAGCGCAGCAAGGCGATCGCCGCCAACCCTCTCGACGATGTTCCCGGCATCGGCCCGGCGCGCAAGAAGGCGTTGCTGATGCATTTCGGTACGTCGCGCGCCGTGCGCGGCGCGACGCTGGAGGACCTCGAACGCGCCCCCGGCATCAGCAAGGCGATGGCCGCGGCGATCCACGGCCACTTCCATCCGCGGGGGTGAAGGCGCATATTGATGCGATGGCGACGCAACACGACGACCGCTACACCGTGCCGACCCACGATGGCGATCACGCCGCCTGGGCGCATCACCAGGCAATGCTGCTGCGCGCCGGGCAATTGCATCTGATCGACAAGCCATGGATCGCCGAGGAGCTGGAGGATTTGGGGAGAAGCGAGTTCCGCCAGCTGGAAAGCGCGCTTCGTCTCGTGCTGTCGCATCTGCTGAAATGGGATCACCAGCCGGAGCGGCGCTCACGCAGCTGGACGGCGTCGATCGGCACCCGGCGCCGGCAGGTACTGGCGCAACTCGAAGACAGCCCCAGCCTGAAGGTCCGGCTGCCGGTGGCGATTGCCGCCGCCTATGACGACGCGCGCCGCGAAGCGTCGGCCGAAACCGATCTGCCGCTGAAGATTTTTCCAGAGACCTGCCCCTATGACCGGGTTTCGATGATGGCCCGGCCGGTCGCAATGCCGGGCGACGACTGAGGGCCGCTACCCCACCCGCGCCACGATCTCCACCACGACATCGCCGGCGGCCAGCGGCTCTGCCTCCCAGAAGCCGATCACCCGCCGGCCGCGGTGGATGCGCACGCCGAGCCCGGTGGCGAGGTCGCGCAGGGACGTGCCCACCTCCGCCGCCGTCACCGGCCGTTCCTGCAGACAGACCCGGCCGTCGTTGGTAACAAGATCGGCGACATAATCGACAACCCGGCGGCTGTCGGCAGCGCGCGCCAGCAATTGCCCGCCGAGGTCGACCGGGTTGACCACGGCATCGGCGCCGGCCTGGCGGATCAGGCCTTCGTTCTCGGTCGCCTTGACGATCACCGAGACATGGGTTGCCGGCGAAAGCTGCCGCGCGCTCAGCACCACCAGTGCCGACGTATCGTCGCGGCCGGTGCAGACCAGCACGGCATGGGCGCGCGCCACCTGCGCCGCCTGCAGCACGGCATTGTGGGTGGCATCGCCCTGCATCGCCGTCACCCCACCGGCGATTGCCGCTTCGACGCGCGCCGCATCGCCATCGATGACGACGATTTCCAGCGGCGGCACCCCGCCGCGGCGCAGTTCACCGACTGCCGCTTCGCCGCTGCTGCCATAGCCGCAGACGATATGATGCCCCCGCAGTTCCGCCTGGATCGATTGCATCTGCCACCTGTCCCACAAACGCCGGAAAACGAAATCATAGGCCGTGCCGAGGAAGATCAGCCAGACGAACAGCCGAATCGGAGTTAGCACCAGCGTATCGAACATCCGCGCCGTTTCCGTCACCGGAACGATATCGCCATAGCCGACGGTAGTGATGGTGATGGCGGTGAAATAGATGATGTCGAGGAAGCTGATATGGCCGTCGATATTGTCCTTCAGGCCATCGCGGTCGATCCAGTGGCCCAGCACCGCCACCGCCAGCAGCGCCAGCACGATCAGCCCGCGCAGCCCCAGCGACACCAGCGGCGACAGCCGTTCCGGCCGACGCAGTGCGATGACGGGCGCGGATTTGCTGCTATGCTGCGCCATCGTCTCCCCTGGCCGCATCGGGACCCACAAGTGAGCCTCACCCTCTATACCGCGGCGACGCCCGACGGCTACAAGGTGTCTGCGGCGCTGGAGGAAATGGCGCTTGCGTATGAGGTCGTGCCCACCGATCTGACCCGCGGCGAGCAGAAGCGCACCGAATTCGTCGCCCTGAACCCCAATGGCCGGGTGCCTGTGCTCGTCGATGCCGGTTTCGCGATCATGGAATCGGGGGCGATCCTTGTCCATCTCGCCGAAAAGACCGGGCTGCTGATGCCGCACGATGCCCATGGCCGCAGCCGGGTGCTGCAATGGCTGATGTTCCAGGTCGGCGGCGTCGGCCCGATGATGGGCCAGGCCAATGTCTTCCACCGCTATTTTCCGGAGAAGATTCCCGCCGCCATCGCTCGCTACCAGTCGGAGGGCCGGCGGCTGTTCGTGGTGCTCGACGGACAATTGGCGCGGACGGAGTATCTCGCCGGCGCCTATTCGATCGCCGATATCGCCAATTGGTGCTGGGTGCGGACCGCGAAATGGAGCGGCATCGAAACGGATGGCCTGCCCCACCTCGCCCGCTGGAGCGCCGCCATCGCCGCGCGGCCCGCGGTGCAGCGCGGCATTGCGGTTCCTGAATCGACGGTGCCCAAGGACAAGCTGAGCGAAGCCGACGCCGAAAGCTTCGTTCGCCGCACGCGGACGCTGCTGGGGCTGGGGAGCCGCGAGGCGTAAGCCGCGTCAAATCCCGTGGAAATTCGCCCAGTCGGCCAGCGGCGCGCGGTCCGGCGTCCACTGGTTGGCCTTGTCGTCGGGGTCCCTGAAGCCGATCGCCATGCCGGTGAACAGCATGCGTTCATCGGGAATGCCGATGAACGGCCCGATCGTCTTGGGATACATCGCCCAGCATTCCTGCGGGCAGGAATCGAGCCCGGCATCGCGCAGCAGCAGCATCAGCGTCTGCAGATACATGCCGAGGTCGCTCCACTGCGGCGGGGCCATGGTGCGCGCCACCGAACAGAACAGCGCCAGCGGTGCGCCGAAGAACTGGAAATTGCGTGCGAACCACATCCGCCGCGCCAGCTTGTCCTCGCGCGGGATGCCGAGGCGGCCGTAGAGCGCCTCCCCCACCGCAGCGCGATAGCCGATGTGGGGTTCGGGCAGGATTTTCGGATAGATGTCGTATTCCGGCGTCTCGGGCTCGCCGCCGGCCATCATCTTGGCGGCCATGATCGCCTTGAGTTCATCGAGGCGAGCGCCGCCGACCACATCGATGTGCCAGGGCTGCAGATTGCCGCCCGAAGGCGCCCGTGCCGCGGCCTCGACGATGCCGCGGATCAACTGCGCATCGACCGGCGTCGAAAGAAAACCGCGCACCGAACGGCGGCTGGCGACGGCTTGCGATACGTCCATGGCATTTCCCCCATCTGCTGCCCGGTCGCAAAGCGCCCGGGCTTTCATCCCCCCGCCGGATTGCCTAGGAAACCCCCGTGCTGTCCACCCTGCCTAATCTTCTCACCCTCAGCCGCATCCTGGCGGTGCCGCTGCTGGTGGCGCTGATGTGGGAAAAGGATGCAGCGCTGTGGCTGGTCGCCTTCGTCCTCTACTGCATCGCCGGCATCACCGATTATTTCGATGGCTATCTGGCGCGCGCGCAGGGCACGGTCAGCAAGATCGGCATCTTCCTCGATCCGATCGCCGACAAGATCATGGTCGCCGCCGTCATCGTCATGCTGGTTCATGACGGGATGGTGCACGGCGCCGCGGTGGTCGCGGCGCTGGTCATCCTGCTGCGCGAGATCATCGTTTCGGGGCTGCGCGAGTTCCTCGCCACGCTGCAGGTATCGCTGCCGGTATCGCGGCTGGCGAAATGGAAAACCGCCTGCCAGATGATCGCGCTGGGCGCACTGGTGCTCGCTGGCGCGTCGGAATGGCTGCTGCCGGGCCTGCCGGTGCGCGAGATCGGGCTGATCGGCCTGTGGCTGGCGGCCGGGCTGACACTGATCACCGGCTATGACTACCTCCGCGTCGGCCTGAAACACATGGATAGCTGATGCAGCTGCTGTATTTTGCCTGGGTGCGCGAGCGCATCGGCACTGGTGCCGAGGAACTGGCGCTGCCGGCGGCGGTGGCGACGGTTGCCGATCTGCTCGACTGGCTGGCGGCGCGGTCGCCCGGCCATGCCGCCGCGCTGGGCGATCGCGATGCCATCCGTGTCGCGGTCGATCAGGATTTTGCCGGCCTGGATGCGCCGATCGCGGGCGCGCGCGAAATCGCGATCTTTCCGCCGGTGACGGGCGGGTGATCGCCAGCCGCGTCCAGGCGGCGGCGTTCGATGCAGCGGCCGAAGCCGCGGCGCTGACGGCGAATCGCCACGACCTTGGCGCACTGGTCACCTTCACCGGCCTGGTTCGTGATGTGGCGATGCGGCTGGAACATTATCCCGGCATGACCGAGCGGCAGCTGGCGCAGGTGGCAGCCGAAGCGGCGGCGCGTTGGCCCGGCGTGATCGGCAGTGTCGTTCATCGTTTCGGCGATCTGCAACCGGGCGATCCGATCGTGCTGGTGGTCACCGCCGGCCGCCACCGCGGCGAGGCCTTTGCCGCGGCGGAATATCTGATGGACTGGCTGAAGACCCGCGC
>JBBQWE010000018.1:0-31024 GCA_038210855.1 Sphingomonadales bacterium
GCCCGCACCCGCATATCGGCCTTGCCACCGTCACCTATCTGTTCGAAGGCGGCCTCGGCCATCGCGACAGCCTCGGCACCGTCATCGATATCGCGCCGGGCGCCGTCAGCTGGATGACTGCCGGCCGCGGCATCGCCCATAGCGAGCGCTCGCCGCCCGCCCTGCGCGCCGCCGGCCACCGCATGCACGGCATCCAGTCGTGGGTGGCGTTGCCGGTCAACCACGAGGAGACCGAACCCGCCTTTGTCCACCACCCCGCCGAAACGCTTCCGGTCGTCACCCTGCCCGGCGGCCGCGCGACGATCATCGCCGGCACGATGTTGGGAGCCACCTCGCCGGTGCAGTTTCCGCACCCGATCATCTACGCCGAAATCCACCTCGACGCCGGCGCCGTCGTCCATCTCGATCCCGCCTGGGGCGAATGCGGCGTCTATCCGATCAGCGGCGATGGCCGCATCGGTTCGGAAGCGCTGACCCGCGGCAGCCTGGCAGTGGCCGCGCTGCCGGCGACGCTCACCGCCGACACGGCGCTGCATTCCATGATCCTCGGCGGCGCGCCCTATTCCGAACCGCGCCATATCGACTGGAACTTCGTCAGCCACTCGAGGGCGCGGATCGAACAGGCCAAGGCCGATTGGACCGCCGGCCGCTTCCCGCCGGTGCCGGGCGAAACCGAATTCATCCCGCTGCTGGAAACGCCGGCGCCGCCGGTGAACTACCCCTGATCCGCCCGCACCAGCATCCGCCGCACTGCCGGCCGCAACGCCAGCAGCAGCAGTGCACCGCCGGCGATGATGCCGGCGTGGAGCAGCCAGAACCGATCGGGCGACCAGCTTTCGTACAGCCCGCCGATGCGGCCGCTGACCGTCGAACCGACGAACACCGCCATCGAATTCACCCCGATCATCATCGCGTTCAGCGACTTCGGCGCGCCGCGGGCGAACAGGCCGACGGCGATCGGGGTGAAGAACAGCCAGCCCCAGTTCGACAGCAGGTGGAACCCCACCGCCCATAACAGCGGCACGCGCGCATCGCCGAACACCGTCGTCGCCAGCGCCAGCCAGACCATGCCCGACCCAAAGATCAGGCAGCCGATCGCCATCTTGGTGATCGCCTCGGGTTCGACACCGCGGGCCGCCTGCGCCCGCCACAGCCACAGCGTCGCCGGCAGCAGCAGCCCCGGCGCGATGGCATCGAGTGCCTGCAACCACGGGACCGGCACCTGAAACCCGCCGACTGCCATTTCGACATGGTCGCGCACCCAGAGGTTATAGACGTTCCAGACCTGCGATTGCGCCACCCAGAACGCTGCCTGCACCAGCGTGACGAGCAGCAGCAACCGCACCGCGTGCCATTCCCATGGCGCCAGCTTCGCCCGTTCGGCGGTGGCCTGCCGCGGCGGATCGGGCGGCAGGTGGCGGCTGCCGATGGCATAGACGACCAGCCCGGCAAGCATCCCGAACCCGGCCACGGCAAAGGCCAGGTGCCAGCCGAGTTCCTGCCCGAGCCAGCCGCACAGGATCGGCGCCACGAATGCCCCGCAGTTGAGCGCGAGATAATAGAGCTGGATACCATCGTCGCGGCGGCGATCGCCGGGCGGATAGATGGCGCCGACCTGGGCGAACAGGTTGGAATTGGCGCAGCCGGTGCCGAGCATCAGCAGTAGCAGCGCCAGCAAAAAGCTCGCATCGAAGGCCATGGCGAAATGCCCCGCCGTCATCAGCAGGCAACCGAGCATGATCGTCCGCCGCCGCCCGAGCAGGCGATCGCCGATTAGCCCGCCGAACACCGGCGTGAAGCGGACGAGGCCGGCCCACAGCCCGAACAGCTGCACTGCGAACGCCTGGGTGGACAGCGGCCCGGTGACGCTTTCGACGGCAGCGCGAAAGCCGGCGAGCCCGACGACATTTTCAACATGGCCGGGCAGCAGCAACTGCCCGACCATGTACAGCGTCAGCAGCGCCTGCATGCCGTACAGCGAAAAGGCTTCCCAGAACTGGGTCCCCGAAAGCCAGGCGAGCCCGCGCGGCTGGCCCAGGATATCGTCGGACGGCGGCGCGGCGGTGGTTGCTGGCATGAAATCCCCCCTTGCCCGAGCCTAGAGGGCGAGGGGGACGGCGGGAAGCTCTTCTCCCCTCTCGCAAGCGGAAGGGCGCGGGGGTGGCTAGTGCCGGAACGGGCCGCACAGTTGCGCCTTGGGTCGGGCCTTTCCCTCGCGCGGCCCCTCCCGCATGCAGCAGCCGGGCATTACTGCGCCGCGTGCAGCCGGCCGCGCTTGGGCGGCGGTGGCGGTGGGGCCTGGCCTTCGGCGGGGATGATGCGGATGCTGCCTTCGGGTGACCGGTCGGTGCCTTCGGTGCGTTTCAGCGCCGCCTGGAAGCGCCCGGCGAGCGCGCGCGGAATCTCCACCAGCGTTTCGTTGGGCAGGATGCGGATGGTGCCGATGTCGGCCTTGGTCAGATGGCCGCGGCGGCAGAGCAGCGGCAGCAGCCAGCGCGGATCGGCATTCTGGCGGCGGCCGACATCCATGCGGAACCACACCGCATCGCGGGCGCCGGCGGGTTCGTTGCCGCGATCGCTGCGTTCGGCACGCGGTTCGCGCGGCCGCGGTCCGGCGTCGACCATGTCTTCCACCGCCGGCTGGCGAGCGCGATGCGCGCGCACCAGCGCCGCCGCCAGTGCCGCCGCGTCATGGCTTTCGAGCAGGCGGGTGCCGAGTTCGCGGTCGGCATCCTCGACTTCGCCGATGCTGGCGGCGACGGCTTCGACAAGGCGTTCGCCATCGCGAACCCGGATGGCGTCGGCGGCGGGCACCGGCAGCCACACCGGCGTCACCTTGGCATCGTGGAGCATGCGTTCGGTGCGGCGGCGCGCCGGATAGGGCACGATCAGCACGGCGGTGCCCTTCTTCCCCGCTCGCCCGGTCCGCCCGGAGCGGTGCTGCAGCACTTCGGCATCGCGTGGCAGTTCGACATGGACGACGAGGCTGAGCGTCGGCAGGTCGATGCCACGCGCCGCGACATCGGTGGCGACGCACAATCGTGCGCGGCGATCGCGCAGGGCCTGCAGCGCGTGGTTGCGTTCCGACTGGCTGTGTTCGCCCGAAAGCGCCACGGCGTCGAAACCGCGCTCGACCAGGCTGGCATGGAGGCGGCGGACATTGTCGCGCGTGGCGCAGAACAGGATGGCGGTCGGCGCTTCGTGGAAACGCAGCAGATTGACGACGGCGGCTTCGATGTCGCTCGGCGCCACCGCCACGCACTGATATTCGATGTCGCCATGGCCGCGGTCCTGGCCGATGGTGGCGACGCGCAGCGCATCGCGGCTGTAGCGCTTGGCAAGCGCCACGATCGGCTTGGGCATCGTTGCCGAAAACAGCATCGTCCGACGCGTTTCGGGCGTCGCGTCGAGGATTTCCTCCAGATCCTCGCGAAAGCCCATATCGAGCATTTCATCGGCTTCATCGAGGATGGCGACCTTCAGATCGGCGAGCTGCAGCGCGCCGCGTTCGAGGTGGTCGCGCAGGCGCCCCGGCGTGCCGACGACGATATGGGCACCGGCGGCAAGCGCGCGGCGTTCCTTTTGCGGTTCCATGCCGCCGACACAGGTGACGACCCGGGCGCGGGTGGCGCCGTACAGCCAGGCGAGTTCCTTGGCGACCTGCAGCGCCAATTCACGGGTCGGCGCGATCACCAGCGCCTGCGGGCGCGTCGCCGGGCCGGCGAAGCCGTCCTCCGCCAGCAACTGCGCTGCCATGGCGATGCCGAAAGCGACGGTCTTGCCCGATCCGGTCTGGGCCGACACGATCATGTCGCGGCCGATGGCATCGGGTGCCAGCACGGCGGCCTGGACGGGGGTTGGGGCGGCATAGCCGCGTTCGGTCAGCGCGCGGGCCAGCGGGGCGGGAAGGGATTCGAACATCGAGGCTTCGGGGGGAACAGTTTCTTGCGTCATCGCGCCCCCATGCCCGAGTCTGGCGCGAAGTGCCAATTTCCGCGTGAGGGGCGACGGCGCGACGCTATGGCTGGACGACTTCGCCGTCTTCCTTGGTGAAGCTGGCCGGCCGGTTGGCGAGCAGCGGCAGCACCGCTTCCGACGGCCGGCAGAGTTTTGTTCCCCGCGGCGTCACCACGATCGGCCGGTTGACCAGCACCGGGCGTGCGACCATCGCATCGAGGATGGCGTCGTCGCTGACTGCCGGATCGAGCAGGCCGAGATCGGCGGCCGGTGTGCCTTTTTCGCGCAGGATGGCGCGCGGCCGCTCGCCCATCGCCGCGAGCAGGCCTTCGAGCTGCGGCCGAGTCCAGCCGGCCTGCAGATATTCGACGACATCGGGCGAATAGCCGGCGGCGACCACCATCGCCAGCGCGTTGCGCGAGGTGCCGCAGGCCGGGTTATGGTAGAAGGTGATCGGAAAATCGCTCATGTGCCGTCTCCGCTTCGGGATGGAGGGTCATCGGCCGGCGTGTCGAAAATCCAGCCGCCGAGCGCCCCGCCGACGAGCGCCCCGACGATCTGGCCCGCAACGAAGCCCGGCACCGAGGCCGGCGAGATTCCGGCGAAACTGTCGGTCAGCATCCGCGCCAGCGTCACCGCCGGGTTGGCGAAACTCGTCGATGCGGTGAACCAATAGGCCGCGGTGATGTACAGGCCGACGATCACCGGCACCGCGTCGGGCCGGTGGCGGACGCCGCCGAGAATGGCAAGCAGCAGCCCGGCGGTCGCCACGGCTTCGGCCAGCATCTGCGCCGGCCCGGCGCGGATTTTCGTCGACAGCGCCAGCACCGGCAGTTCGAACATCAGATGGGCGAGCCATACCCCGGCGATCGCGGCGACTGCCTGGACGGCGACGAAGCGCGCCGCCTCCGGCCAGCCGATTGCGCCGCGCTGCGCCATCACCAGCGTCACCAGCGGGTTGAAATGCGCCCCCGACAAGGGGCCGAAGATGGTGATCAGCACGACCAGCCCGGCGCCGGTCGCCAGCGTGTTGCCGAGCAGGGCAACAGCGACATTCCCGCCGGCGAGGCGTTCCGCCATGATTCCCGATCCGACGACGATGGCGAGCAGCAGCGCCGTGCCGATGGCTTCGGCCGCCAGCCGCCGGGCGGCACCGGCGGAAGCCGAGGGGTTACGACGGGCAGGCACGTTTTGCTCTCGCCGTGCCTGCCCGTCGCTGACGGCGTCGCCCCCCACCGCCGTCATCTCTTGCCGCGGCTCACGCGCGCCCGGCGCCCGGGGGCGCCTCCGCTGCGCTTGCTGCCCGGCCGCAGCGCGCCGCTTCGGCGACGATGCCGGCGAGCGGCCGGCAGACTTCCGGCGCGCCCTGGCAGCAATCGGCCATCAACCAGCCGAGCAGCGTCGTCATCGCGCCGAAATCCGCTGCATAGACGATCGATCGCCCGTGACGGTGCGAGGTCACCAGCCCTGCATGGGACAGAATGGCAAGACTGGCGGAAAGCGTGTTGGCGGCGATGCCGAGTTGCCGGGCCAGAACGCCGGCTGCCAACCCGTCCGGCCCGGCCTCGACAAGGCGCCGGAACGCCGCCAGCCGGCCGCCATGGCCCAAGGCCGACAGCGCGGCGACAGCGGCATTGATTTCCACGTTTCGACGATACATGAAAGATCGAAGCGTTGGAAAGCGAAATCGATGATGGTGCTAACCTCTCCGGATGGCGGCAATGAACGACGGTAATGTTATCGTGACGGGCCCGGCGTTCGGCCTGTCGGTCGATCCGGCGCGCTTCGATCCGCCGACGCCGGACCGGCTCGCCGCCGCGGCGCCGATCGATCACCCGCCGCGCTTCCTGCTGCTCTACGGCTCGCTGCGGGCGCGCAGCTATTCGCGACTGCTGATCGAGGAATGCGACCGGCTGCTGCGGGCGATGGGCGCCGAAATTCGCATTTTCGATCCGCGCGGCCTGCCGCAGCCCGATGACGCACCCGACGATCACCCCAAGGTGGCGGAACTACGCGCGCTGTCGCTGTGGTCGGAGGGCCATGTCTGGTGCTCGCCCGAACGGCACGGCACCATCACCGGCATCTTCAAGTCGCAGATCGACTGGCTGCCACTGGAACAGGGCGGCGTTCGGCCGACGCAGGGCCGCACGCTGGCGTTGGCGCAGGTCAACGCCGGGTCGCAAAGCTTCAACACCATCAATGCGATGCGCATCCTTGGCCGCTGGATGCGGATGATCACCATCCCCAACCAATCGTCGGTGGCCAAGGCCTATGACGAATTCGATGATGACGGCCGCATGAAGCCGTCGCCCTATTACGATCGCCTTGTCGATGTGATGGAAGAACTGGTGAAATTCACCCTGCTGACACGCGGCAATGCCGATTACCTTGTCGATCGCTACAGCGAGCGCCGCGCCGGCGGGCCGGCGGTGACGCTGTGATCCCCGGCACGCCGGCGGTAACGTTGTAACACAAGCAGGGTTGGCGAGTCATCGCCAGGCAGTGAGTTCGCCCTTGTCGGTCAGCACGTAGAGCGTGTTGCCGGCGACGACCGGCGGCAGGAAGGCAGCGCTGTCGAGCTTGATCTGCGGCAGTTCCTTGCCGTCATAGGGGTTCAGCGCCGTCATGCGGCCGTTCGATCCGGTGACGATCAGCTTTTCGGATGCCAGCACCGGGCCCGACCAGCGGATCGGCTTTTCCTTCTTCTTGGGCTTGCCATAGCGCGGCAGGCGGGTGACCCAGCGCACCTTGCCTTCGCTGCGGGTCAGGCACACGACTTCGCCTTCGACCGTGGTCAGGTAGATGAATTCGCCAGCCAGCCAGGGCGTCGAGGTGCCGGCGAAATTGCGTTCCCAGACACGCTGCCCGGTGGCGAGCTCGATGGCGACGGTGCGGCCGCCATGGCCGATGGCGATGACCCGGCCGCGGTCGATCACTGGCGAGGCATCGATATCGGAAAGCGCCGCCATGGCGGTGGCGCGGCCGGTGCGGGCAAGCTGGTCCTGCCAGACGGTGCGGCCGTTTTCGGCACGCAGCGCGTTCAATTCGCCGCTCGAAAAACCGACGACGACGGTATCGAGCGAGATCGCCGGTGCCGCAGCGCCGAGCAGCCCGGCGACTTCGACCGTTCCCGTCACCGTCCACAGCACTTCGCCCTTGTCGGCCGACAGCGCGTGCATCTGGTTGTCCTGGCTCAGCACGAAAACCCGGTTGCCGGCGACGGCGGGAGCGCCGCGCAGCGGCGTCGTCACACTGCGCCGCCACAATTCCTTGCCGCTCGGCGCGTCGAAGGCGACAACGATGCCATAGCCGGTGGTGGCGAACACCCGGCCATCGCTGCCGGAAACGCCGCCGCCGAAGGCTGCGTCCTGCTTTTTCTTGGGGATGCGGATTTCGGATTTCCACACCAGCGCGCCATCGGCAACGGCAAAGGCGCGGACTTCGCCGCTGGTGTCCATGGTGAAGACCTTGCCGTCCATCACGATCGGCGCGGCGTTCAGCCGGCGCTGGCCGGTGCTGCCCTTGCCGATCGAAGCGCTCCATGCCGGACGCAGCGTCGTGTCGGGCAGGGCCAGATGGCCGCCGACCTTGGTTGCCGAGCCGCCGGGCTGGGCCCAATCGGCGTTGACTTCGGCCGGTGGCAGCACAACGGCGAGATCGGCAAGCTCCGGCTCGGCCTCGGTGCGGGTTTCGTAGGTAAGCACGGGGATCCGCTCCCCGAGCGTCGGCGTGCCGCGCTTGGCCGGCTTGAACACGTTGCAGCCGGACAGCGCCAGCGCGAGCATGGCAACGACCGCGAGGCGGGAGCCGGCGGGACGCGAAACGGCAGGAGCGGGTGGCTGGCGCAAGATCATTCCTATTCGGCTGGTGCCGGTTCGGTGGCACCGATTTCCGACCCGGTAGCGATCGCCGCCGCCGGCGCCGTGGCCGTGGCCGCAGCCGGCGGTTGCAGCAGGGCATCGTCGATCCCGAGCGATCGGCCCAGTTCGGCGACGCGCTGGCGCAGCGTCCGCGGCGCCGCCTTGTCCTTGAGCATGGCGGTGATCAGTGGCTTGGCGGCTTCGATATCGCCGGCCTTCAAGTGCGCGATCGCCGACATTTCGGCAGCAACAGGAAACCACGGATTGCCCGGCACCACCAGCGGCTTCAACCGCTGCACCACGGTCGCCGGTGGCGCGGTATCGAAGGCGAGGCGCACCGACCGCACCAGCGCCAGGTCGCGCAACGGCGCGGCGGAATTGGTATCCGCAGCGATACCGTCGTAAAGCGCGATCGCCCGC
This sequence comes from Sphingomonadales bacterium, assembly GCA_038210855.1. Lineage (GTDB taxonomy): Bacteria > Pseudomonadota > Alphaproteobacteria > Sphingomonadales > Sphingomonadaceae > Sandarakinorhabdus. Next base: position 8,238 of record JBBQWE010000018.1, read on the forward strand.
TTGTCGTCCTTGCCGGCGGCGGCGTCGGCTGCCTGCATCAGCCGGGCGATCTGCGCATAGCCGCGCGGGCCATCGATGGCCAGGCGCGCCAGTTCCGGCCGCGCCCTCGCTCCGTCGCCGACTTCGAGGCGGCCGATCGCTTCGACCAGCTTTTCGCCGGCCTCGCCGGCATTTGCCGCCTGACGATCCTGCCAGAACAGCCAGCCACCGAGCGCTGCCAGCCCGAGCAGGATCGCAGCGATGCCGGCGCGGCCATAGCGCTGCCACAGCGAGAGCATCCGGTCCCGCCGCACGCCTTCATCGACTTCGCGAACGAAAGTCTGGTCGCCGTCGCTCGCGTCCTTCTTGGCCAGGTCGGTGGGGGCTATTGCCAAGCGAAACTCCATCGCGGCCCGTCAGCGGGCGGGGCATAGGGCGAGCGGACTGAACGCCGGATGACGAAACCGCGAGGCGGTGCCGTCCCGGGCCCGCCGCCTCGACATGCGCTGGCCATGCCCGATGACGATTCAGAGATAAAGCTGTTTCTCGGTCGGGAAACGGCGCGTCCGCACCGCGGCGGCATAGCTTGCCGCTGCCGCATCGATGCGCGTCGCCAGTTCGTCGAAGCGTTCGACGAAGCGCGGCACCCGTTCGAACATGCCGAGCATGTCGTCGACAACCAGCACCTGGCCGTCGCACGCCGGCGAAGCGCCGATGCCGATCGTTGGGCAGGCAATGGCAGCGGTGATGTCGCGCGCCAGCGGTTCGACGACGCCCTCGACCACCAGCGCGAACGCCCCGGCGGCGGCAATCGCCCGGGAATCATCGAGGATCTTGGCCGCCTCCGCCCCGGACCGACCGCGCGCGCCATAGCCGCCCAGCGCATTGACCGCCTGCGGGGTCAGCCCGACATGACCGATCACCGGAATGCCGCGTTCGGCAAGGAACGCCACCGTCGGCGCCATCGCGACGCCGCCTTCCAGCTTGACTCCGGCAGCGCCGGTTTCCTTCATCACGCGAGCGGCGCTGGCAAAGGCCTGTTCGGGCGAGCCCTCGTAACTGCCGAACGGCATGTCGACGATGACGACGCTGCGATAGCTGCCGCGCACGACGGCGGCGCCATGCGCGATCATCATCTCCAGCGTCACCTTCACGGTGGTATCGAGGCCGTAGATGACCTGGCCGAGCGAGTCGCCGACCAGCAGCAGGTCGCAATGGCGATCGAGCAATTGCGCCATCCGCGCCGTGTAGGCGGTCAGCATGACGATCGGTTCGCCGCCCTTGCGCCGCGCGATGCCGGGCACCGTCAGCCGTCGCACCGGTTCGGGCACCGGATGCGCGCGGCTGGTGGCGGTATCGAGCGTGAAGGTGGTGGACATGAAAATGGCTTAGCGCGACCGGTGCGCCACCGCCATGGGCGAGACGCTGGCCCGTTGCAGTGATCGGATCCAGCCGAGCAGGAAGTCGCCCGCCTTCAGCGCGGCATTGGGCACACCGAAAACCACCAGGAAATCGCCGAAGCCAAGGTTGATCGCCGTCACGCCATCATTTTCCACCATGGCAGCGCGGACAGCGGCGAAATTGGCGAAACCGAGTCCGCTCAACACGATCTTGTCCTCGCCGATCGTGAAATCGCCGATGACATCGCCGCCGTTGCCGCGTTCCATGACGAAATAATCGATCCCGGCTTCGCCGGACAAGACGTCGGTGCCGGCCTTGCCGTTGAGCGAATCATTGCCCGCCCCACCCAGCAGGACATTGCCGATGGCGTTGCCGGTGATGCTGTTGCCAAGGCCGTTGCCGACCCCGAACGGCGTTTCGTCGAGCAGCACGAGGTTTTCGATGTTCTCGTACAGGTAATAGCCGGCGCCATCGATGCGGGCATATACGGTACCGAAGCCATCGCCGGGTTGTTCGAATACCAGATCGAACGGCGTATCCACATAAAAGACATCGTTGCCGTTGTTGCCGTACAGATAATCGAAGTCGCCGAAACCACTGTCCCCGTACAGCGTGTCGTCGCCGTCGCCGGCGACCGGCATGTCGAAAATGAAATCGTCGCCAGCCAGCATGACGTCGTTGCCGGCTTCGCCATAGATGACATCGGCGCCGCCACTGCCTTCGAGGACGTCGTTGCCGGCACCGGCGATCAGCAGATTGCCGCCGGTGTTGCCGGTGATGACATTGGCGAGGCCGTTGCCGACGCCGAACAGGTCGCTGCCACCCGTCAGGGTCAGGTTCTCGATTTCGGTGTAAAGATAGCAGCTGGCGCTGGCGACAACGAGATCGGTACCGGCATCGACGCCTTCGAACACGATGTCAGCCTGGCTGTCGGCGTCGTAACGGTCGTCGCCGGCGCCGCCGTAGAGGCTGTCGGTTCCGTCGCCGCCGTCGAGGCTGTCGTTGCCGGCATCGCCGATCAGCGTGTCGCGTCCGCCGGCGCCGGCGAGGATATTGGCGGCGGCATTGCCGGTGATGACATTGTCACCGCTGTTGCCGGTGCCGCGGACGACGGCGTTGCGCAGTTCGAGATTCTCGACGAAGTCGGGCAGGACGGCGTCGACCGAGGTGCGGACGAGATCGACGCCCCCCCGGAAAGTTCGACGACAGTCTGGCCGGCGGCGAACAGCGAATAGATATCGTCGCCGGGGCCGCCGCGCAGCGTGTCGTTGCCAGCGCCAAGGCTGCTGCCGCCTGTCAAGACGTCGTTGCCGCCCAGTCCTTCCAGAACATTGTTGCCCAGATTGCCGATCAGCAGATTGGGCAGATCATTGCCGATCCCGGTCAGGTTCGCGCTGCCGCGCAGTTCCAGAATCTCGACATTGGCCGGCAGAACGTACGAAATCGTGGCGCGAACCTCATCCTGCTGGCCGGAATCGGCGTTTTCGATCACCAGGTCGCCAGTCGACCCCACAATATAGCAGCATTGGTGGTCGTTGCGGCGCTGACGGCGTGTGCGGAAGGCGTCGATACCAAGGTGTCCGAGGCCAAGGTGAATGTGGTGGCGCGGCTGGCCAATATGCCGGCCGATGCCGATGTGTTTCCGATGGCCAAGCCGTTTCCGAACACCGAATATCTTGTCGCGACGTCACCGAGCACCGCGGCGTGGATGTTCGGGCAGAATGGTGACGATGCCTGCCAGTTCGTTGCGACAGTTGCCGAGGACGGACCCGGTGCATCGCGCGTCGCGAGCGAATTGCGCGATGTCAGCAACGGCAAGGAATCTTGCCTGTGCAAGGCCGTCAGGATAGCCGGGGAGGAGAGCGTTGCGGCGACGCTGGCGCACCGGCCGGCCGATGTTGCAGCCGCCCGGAGACAGATTGGCCAGCCGCTGGTCACCGATTATGGCGCGGTGGTGGATGCGGTGGCCAATCGCATGGATGAAATGGCGCCGCCGCGTGATGACAATTGCGAAAGCGGCAGCGACGGGCAACACCGCGGGTGCCTGCAGCTGTAGAAGAATTTCGAGGAACGTCGCAAGAACGCGCCGCCGTTGCCGGCCGGGACATTCACCAACCAGGCCGGGCGGCGGCGCGCGCTGATGCAGCGCGTCGAGCGCCGCTTACTATGGCTTGCTGGCCGGCTTGGACTTGTTGTTCGGCAAGCCCTTTTCGTTGATTGCCATGCTGCTGCTTGCCGGCACCGAGCAGGTGAAACTGCCATCCGCCGCGCTCGATACAGGTGCCTTGTCGCAAGCGGCGGCGGCTTCGGCCTTGCTGCTGAAGTGCAGGTCCTGCATCGAAACCTTGCCCCTCGCCATGCCGCTGCCGGCCTCGGGCTGGGCGGCGGGTGCGGCGAGGGCCGGTGCGGCGAGGGCCGGTGCGGCGAGGATGCAGGTGATCAGAATGGCAGTGCGCAACATGGTCGGTCTCCCCTTGGTTTTTATTGCCGCCTACATAACACACTTGCGGTTTATTGCGCTGCGCCATCTGCACGGCGGCTGCGCCGCCTGATTTCGGGACGCAGCCGAGTGCGCGGGTGAAGGCCCGTTGGCCTTGGCGCGTCAGGCCTGTCGCAGGCTTTCGACCAGGGCGCGATCTTCTGAAGCGATAAGGCCGATCAGCACGGCCCAGAACCCGGTCCAGGTCGCTGTCGAGACGGCCGCGAAGCGTGTCCGAACCGTCGCCGCCATCGAGGACGTCGCCCCCGGAACCACCGTCGAGATAATCATTGCCGCCGCGGCCGAGCATGACATCGTTGCCGTCATGGCCATAGACCCGGTCGAAGCCGTCCGAGAGTTCGAAGCGGTCGTTTCCAACCAGGGCCAGTGCCAGCACGGCGAGATCGTCGGCATTGGACGATGTCAGATAGGCATTGAATACCGAAACCGCCGACACACCGATGCCTTCGAGGTGGTAGGGCCCGGTCGAAAAATTCTGCTCGATGATGCCGGTCACCCGGTCACCCGGTCACCCGGCCACCGGCCACCTGGCCGGCCGCCGTCACGACGATATTGTAGCCGCCGAAGGTGACCGACGATATTTCATTGCCTTCCTTGCCGGTGGCATAGACGATATCGGGGTATATCACGCCGTTGTAATTGAAATTGGCACCGATACTGTTATCCGCCCCGGTCTCGTTGCGCAGATACCAGCTGAGATCGATCTCGTCGAAATTGATTTATACCGAAGCCGTCAGTTTCGCCATGTTCGTTCCCCGATCCGTCCGGCCGCTTGCCTGCAACTGCCCGGCAGCCATCGATAACCGCCGGCCGTGTAACGTTTTCCTAACGGAAGTGACTGGCGTGCCTCATGTTTTTTTCTGCCCGTCCCGAGCCGCTGCAGCGGGACCGCGTGGCTGCGACAGGAAGCCGCTGGCATTCTCCGGCCGTCGGGCGGGAGGCGGGCAGGCCCGCCGGCGCGGCTTCAGCCGTCGCCCAGCGCCCGGATGACTTCGCCTTCGGCCTCGGTCAGCGGCGCCACCGACAGGCGGAACTGGCGGAACATCGCCATGCCGGCAAGGCGCGGTTCGGCCTTCATCGCCGCCAGCGACACCGGTGTCGCCAGCGCGCGCACCGGTGCCACTTTCACCGCTGGAAACCGCGCCTTGGGGTCGGTCGGATCGATGAAATGTTCGGCCGAAACCCGGGCGATGCCGACCACGGCGAGGCCCTCGTTGGAATGATAGAAGGCCAGTTCCTCGCCGATCTTCATCGATCGCAGGTAGATCGCCGCCTGGTTGTTGCGCACCCCATCCCAGACCGTCTCGCCATCGCGCACGAGATCGTCGAAGCTGTATTTGAAAGGTTCGGATTTGATCAGCCAGCGCATGGCGGCTGGCTGCCCGGAAACGTTGCGGTGTGCAACTCCCCTCCCCCGAGCGGGAGGGGAGATGCGGTTCAGGCGACCAGCTTTGCCGCGGTCTTCGCGATCAGCTCGCCCTGGTGCCGCGCGCCGGCGAGGTCGCGTTCGCTCGGCTGGCGCTCGCCCTGGCCACCAGCGATCGTCGTGGCGCCATAGGGCGCGCCGCCGACGACTTCATCGACGCCCATCTGCCCCTGATAGCTGTAGGGCAGGCCGACGATGGTCATGCCGAAATGCAGCAGATTGGTGATGATCGAGAACAGCGTCGTTTCATTGCCGCCATGCTGCGACCCCGACGAGGTGAAGGCGCCGCCAACCTTGCCGTTCAGCGCGCCGCGTGCCCACAGGCCGCCGGTCTGATCGAGAAACGCCGCCATCTGGCTCGGCATGCGGCCATAACGCGTCGGCGCGCCGATGATGATGCCGTCATAGTTTTCGAGCTCCTCGACCGTCGCCACCGGCGCTGCCTGGTCGAGCTTGAAATGGCCGCCGCGCGCGATGTCCTCGGGAACGGTTTCGGCGACGCGCTTGACCGTCACTTCGGCACCTGCGCCGCGCGCGCCTTCGGCGACCGCCGCCGCCATCGATTCGATATGACCATAGGTCGAATAGTAGAGCACCAGAATCTTCGCCATCGTCGGTCTCCCTGTTGTGCTGCCGGGCATCGGCGGCACTATTGCCGGTGGTGTAATCGTGTCTTGAACGTCGAAAAATCCGGATAGTTTCGAAAGCTTCGTTCGGATAATCAGAAAAGCATGTCAAACTTGCCCGGCCACCCGACCTTCGACCAGCTGCGCGTCCTCATCGCTGTCGTCGAAACCGGCGGGCTCGCGGCTGCCGGCCGCCGCCTCGGCCGCGCCACCTCGGCGATCAGCTATGCCATCGATCAACTGGAGGGCCAGTTGGGGCTGGCGCTGTTCGATCGCGGTCCGGCACGGCGGCCGGTGCTGACCGAGGCCGGCGAGGTCGTGCTCGCCGAAGCTCGCGCGTTGGCGGGTAGCATCGATGGCCTGCGGGCACGGGTTCGGGGGCTGCGAGACGGTCTCGAAGCCGAACTCGGCCTGGTTGTCGATGTCCTGCTGCCGACCGAGCGGCTGGTGGCGGCGCTGACTGCCTTCCAGGCAGAATTCCCGACCGTGACGCTGCGCCTGCATGTCGAGGCACTGGGTGCAGTGGCGCAGTTGCTGCGCGACGGGACCGCCACGCTCGGCGTCGGCGGCGCGGCGCATCTGCCGCTGGACGGCATGGTGCTGGCGGGCGTCGCCGGCGTCGATATCATCCCCGTCGCCGCGCCCGGCCACCCGCTGGCGAACCAGCCCGTCGTGCCGGGTGCCGCTGCCACGCACGTCCAGCTGGTGCTTGCCGACCGGTCACCGCTGACCGCAGGGCGCGATTTCGGCGTTCTTGGATCGCGCACCTGGCGCCTCGCCGATCTTGGCGCCAAGCACAGCCTGCTGCTCGCCGGCGTCGGCTGGGGCGGGATGCCGGAACCGCTGGTGCGCGCCGACCTCGCCGCCGGGCGGCTGGTGCGACTGGCGCTGCCCGAATGGGCCGAGGTTCGTTACCCGCTGGCGCTGATCCACCGCGCCGATACGCCGCCCGGGCCGGCGGCGCGCTGGCTGATGGCGCGACTGCGCGATCAGCCCAGCGCCGCAGCGTAGGTTTCGGGCTTGAACCCGGCGATCAGCAGGCGCTCGCCGACCAGCATCGGTCGCTTGATCAGCGACGGGCGGGCCATCATCAGCGCAATTGCCTTTTCGGCGTCGAGATCGGCCTTGTCGGCGTCGGCGAGGCCGCGAAAGGTGGTGCCGGCGCGGTTGATCACCCGCTCCCAGCCCAGTTCCGCCACCCAGCCGCGCAGCCTGTCGGCATCGACACCGGCAGTCTTGTAATCGTGAAATTGATGAGGCCGTTTGGCGGCATCGAGCCAGGCGCGCGCCTTCTTGACCGTGTCACAGTTTCGGATGCCATAAAGGGTCAGCGGGGATGTCATGCCGCGCTGTTGCCGGCCGCGGCGGCTTCGGTCAACGACAGCGATGGCGATCGAAACGGCGCCAACGGAGCAAGCCGGGGGCGACAACCTGCCTGATTTCGGGGCAGAGACAGTTCCGCATGACCACCCTGCCTCCCGAAACGCCGCCCGAAGGCAATGCCGCCGAACAGGCGCTGCTGCGGCTGTCGATCGCCGTCACCGTCGGGCTGGCGCTTGCCAACATGGCCGCCGGGCTGTGGCTGGGGTCGCGCACCATCGTTTTCGACGGCATCTATGGCCTTGCCGATACGGTGATGACGGCGCTGGCGCTGCTGGTGTCGAGTCTCATCGCTCGCGGCGATGATCGGCGGTTCCAGTTCGGCTATTGGCACCTCGAACCGCTGCTTACCGCCGTCAACGGCACGGTGCTGGCGCTGGCCTGCGCCTATGGCGTCCTCGATGGCATCGGCGGCCTGCTGCATGGCGGCAACCGGGTCGCCGGTGGCCCGGCGGCGCTGATCGGCCTCGGCAACGGCATCGTCAGCCTGGGCATGGCCGCGTGGCTGGCACCGCGGGTGCGCCGGCTCGATTCGCAATTGCTGCACACCGACATGCGGGCGTGGACGATCGGCGGCGTTTTCGGAATCGGCATCGCCATCGCCTTCGCCGTCGCCGGTGCGATCGGTGGCTCCTTCGGAGTTTTGTGGGGCCGTATGGCCGCCGATTATGCCGACCCGCTGATCCTCGCGCTGCTGGCGCTGGTGCTGCTGCCGCTGCCGATTGCCCAGGTGGTGACGGCGATGCGCGATATCCTGCAGATCACCCCGGCGGCGCTCGATGCCGAAGTCGCTGCCGTCGCGGCAGCGGTGGCGACGGCGCACGGTTTTGTCGACTGGCGCTCCCACGTCGTCCGCTCCGGCCGGGCGCAGTTCATCGAGATCGGCCTGCTGGCACCGCCCGACTGGTCACCGGGATCGATGGCAACGCTCGATGCGGTGCGCGAAGACATCGCCGCCCGCCTCGGCGGCCGCGACGCCGGCCGCTGGCTGACGGTCGATTTCACTGCCGACGAGCGGTGGATTTGACCACGGCGGCTCGGACCGAAACTCGCGATCCGGGGCCGATGCGGCAGAAGGAATGTGCCTCCGGAGGCAAACTTCCTTCGCCTGCCAACTGCAAGATCCGGGATCAGAGTGCCTGCGCTGCTGCCCAGCCGCTGGCCCATGCCCATTGGAAATTGTAGCCGCCCAGCCAGCCGGTGACATCGACCGCCTCGCCAATGGCGTGCAGTCCGGGGACTCGCTTTGCCGCCATGGTCCTGGATGAAAGCTCGGCCGTGCTGATGCCGCCGCTGGTGACTTCGGCCTTGGCGTGGCCTTCGGTGCCGTTCGGAGCGAACGACCAGCTGCCGAGGCGCCGTTCGGCCGCCGCTAGCGCCGGATCGGGCAGGCCGGCGATGATGCCGTCGGCCGCGAGTTCTTCGGCCAGCGCCCCGGACAGCGCGCCGGCCAGTCGCGCCGGCAGGCGGTGGCCGAGCAGCGAGCGCAGCGTGGCACGCGGCGACTGGCGCTTGGCATCGCGCAGCCAGCCTTCGGCTTCGTCGGGAAGGAAATCGAGACCGATCGCCTCGCCATGGCGCCAATAGGACGAAATCTGCAGGATCGCCGGGCCCGACAGGCCGCGATGGGTGAACAGCGCTGCTTCGCGAAAGGCCGCACCGCCACTGCGCGCGATGACCGGCGCGGCGACGCCGGCAAGCTCGCGAAACAGCGCGTCTTCGGCCGGCAACGTCAGCGGCACCAAGGCCGGGCGCGGTTCGACGAGCTTCAGCCCGAACTGCTTGGCGAGGGCATAAGCGAAGCCGGTCGCACCCATCTTGGGGATCGACGGCCCGCCGGTGGCGATGACCAGCGCCGGCGCGGCGATGTCGCGGCCATTGGCGGTGACGGTGAAGCGCCCATCGGCGTGGGCGACGTTGGTAATGTCCTGCCCGCAAATGACTTCGCCGCCGCCGGCGCCGACTTCGTACATCAGCATGTCGACGATCTGCCGGGCCGATCCGTCGCAGAACAATTGCCCCAGCGTCTTTTCGTGAAAGGCAATGCCGTGCTGGCGGACCAGCGCGATGAAGTCGGCCGACGTGTAGCGGCTGAGCGCCGAGACGGCGAAATGCGGGTTGGCGGACAGATAGCGATCGGGCGCGGCACCGATGTTGGTGAAATTGCAGCGACCGCCGCCCGAAATCAGGATCTTGCGGCCCGGCTCCGGCGCGCGTTCCAGCACCAGCGTGCGGCGGCCGCGGCGCCCGGCTTCGGCAGCGCAGAACAACCCGGCAGCGCCGCCGCCCAGGATGATCGCATCGAGACCGGTCATGCCGGTGCCACTGCGCGGCGGTCGAGCCGAGCCAGCGCGATGCCGGCCAGATTCTGGGTGCGCCGGACATAGCGAAAGCGAACGCCGGGGCCGGCAAGTGCCCGCGCCTGTTCGACCCAGGGCAGTGCCGCGCCCGGCGGCAGCGCCCCTCGCATCCGATCGATGACGGCAAGCGAGTCGCCCAATATCACGGCATCGGCCACGGGAATTGCCCGGGCATGGTGCAGCGCCGCCAGCAGCGCCAGCCATTCCGCCGTCAGGCTGCAGCCGTGGCCGGCGTCGCGAATGACGAAGCATTGCCCGGCCGCCGCCACCGCGGTTTCCATGCGTCCCGGATTGGGCCGGCAACCGCCATCGAAGAAGATTTTCAAGGTACGGGTCGGCATCGGCAAGGCGCTTCGCCCGAAAACGCGGGTAGCGCAACAAAAGCGTTGCCCGGGCCGGGCGTGGCGGATCGCCCCGCCAGACCCGGCCCGGCTTCATGGCCGCAACCGGGTCTGCCGGAAAAGCTCGCCGCCATCCCGGCGCGGGCGCCCCTTTGCGATCGGCGGGTTAGGGCGTAAAGGCCAGCCAAGGTCAGCCGGCGCCGGTGTGTGCGCGGCGGCTATCCCGTTCCAGGCAGGGCCCCATGGCAGATTTTCCCAAGGTCGCGATCGTCGGCCGGCCCAATGTCGGCAAGTCGACGCTGTTCAACCGCCTCGTCGGGCGGCGGCTGGCGATCGTCGACGATACGCCGGGGGTGACGCGCGATCGGCGTGAGGGCCATGCCCGGCTGTTCGATCTGGAATTCACTGCAGTCGATACCGCCGGGTTCGAAGATGCCGATGCCGCCAGCCTCGCCGGGCGGATGCGCGCCCAGACCGATCTGGCCGTTGCCGATGCGACCGTGGCGCTGCTGGTGTTCGATGCCCGCGCCGGGATCACCCCGCTCGACAAATATTTCGCCGATTGGCTGCGCAAGCGCGGTACGCCGCTGATCCTGGTTGCCAACAAGGCGGAAGGGCGGGCGGCCGAACTGGGGGTGGCGGAAAGCTACGCCCTCGGGTTCGGTGATCCGGTGCAGATTTCGGCCGAGCATGGCCAGGGCCTTGCCGATCTGTTCGAAGCGCTGGCGCCGCACATCGATGCGCCGGCGGTCGTACCCGAGGCGGTCGATGAAGACGGCGATGCCGATGCCGATATCGATCCCGAGACAATCGAACTCGATACCGATCCCGAGCCGGGGCCGCTGAAACTCGCCATCGTCGGGCGGCCGAATGCCGGCAAATCGACCCTGATCAACACGCTGATCGGCGAACAGCGGCTGGTAACCGGCCCCGAAGCCGGGATCACTCGCGATTCGATCGCGATTCCATGGGACTGGAACGGCCGGCCGGTGCGGCTGGTCGATACCGCGGGCTTGCGCAAGCGCGCCAAGGTTTCGGAAAAGCTGGAAAAGCTGGCGGCGGCCGACACCAAGCTCGCCATCGATTTCGCCGAAGTCGTCGTGCTGCTGCTCGACGCGACGCTGGGACTGGAGGGGCAGGATCTGCGGATCGCCGATCTGATCCTGTCCGAAGGCCGTGCGCTGGTCATCGCGCTGAACAAATGGGATGTCGCCGAAGGGCAGAGCGCGCTGTTCCAGGGGGTTCGCAAGGCGCTGGACGATGGCCTGTCGCAGATCCGCGGCGTGCCGCTGGTGGCGATTTCGGGGCAGACCGGCAAGGGCCTCGATATCCTGCTGAAGGCGGTCAGCGAGGCGCGCGATCGCTGGGGCCGGCGGGTTTCGACCAGCGCGCTCAACCGCTGGTTCGAAAGCGCCATCGATCGCAACCCGCCACCGGCGCCGGGCGGCACCCGGATCAAGCTGCGCTACGTCACCCAGGTCGCCAACCGGCCGCCGACTTTCGTGGTATTCGGCAACCGCACCGACGCGCTGCCGGCCTCCTATGCGCGCTATCTGGTCAACACGCTCCGCGACGATCTGGATTTCGAAGGCGTGCCGATCCGGCTCAGCTTCCGCGGCGGCAAGAACCCTTTCGTGCCCAAGGGTTAGCGAAACCCGTCGCGCAGGGCCGGCGATCCGTGCTATTCACACCGGGCGGGGTGGGCCGATGGCAGGCTATATTCTCTACGATTACTGGCGTTCCTCGGCAGCGTTCCGGGTGCGTCTGGCGCTGGCCCGCAAGGGCCTCGAATGGCAGCGCGTCGCCGTCGATATTCGCCACGGCGAACAATCCGCGCCGGCCGTCACCCGCCTAAACCCGCAGGGCCTCGTGCCGTTTCTGGTTAACGGCGATCAAGCCATTTCGCAGAGCCTGGCCATCATGGAATATCTTGACGAGATTCACCCGCAGCCGCCGCTGCTGCCACCCGATCCCGCGGCGCGGGCGGCCGTGCGCAGTGCCGCGATGGTTGTTGCCTGCGATGTTCACCCGCTCAACAATCTGCGCGCGCTGCGCTATCTTCGCGATGGTTTCGGGCAGGAACAGCCGGCGATCGACCAATGGTCACGCCACTGGATCGAGGCCGGCCTCGCCGCGCTGGAAGCGTTCGCGGCCCGCCACGGCGGCAATTGCCTGTGGCACGACGACATTACCATGGCCGATCTTTGCCTGCTGCCGCAGTTGTACAATTCCCGGCGGGTGGGCGTTGATCTTGCAGATTTTCCGCGGCTTGTTGCTGTCGAGTCACGTCTTTGCGCCGAACCTTTCGTGGTTCGCGCGCACCCCGACCAACACCCTGATCGTATTGCAGTTTAATGCTGCCGCTTCGGACCTGTAATGGCGCGGTCGGCTTGAGTTCCGCAGGGCTTTGGTTAAAGATGATTCATCGGGTAGGCGGCCGGCAACGTCCGCGGGGCATTCTTGGGGGTTTTTTCCATGCGTCAGGTTATTGATTCGCCGCGCTTTTTCAGCGTCGATAACGCTATTTCGCGCAACTTGGCGCGTGGTCGTGCCGCGAGCCGGCGCGGGCGGTTCGCGGCCGGGTTGCTGATGGCGGGCACGGCGCTGGTCCCGGCGCAGGCCCAGACGCTCAACCTCGGCGGTGTCGGCCAGGGTTTTGTCGATGGCATTCCGTTCTCCCAGGTGACGAATTCGGTCGGGACGGCGGCGCTTTCGGTCGAAGCCAATGCCAACGTCACCTACGGCGGCCGGCTGACGCAGAGCACCGGCGTGCTGTCGCTGAACAAGACCGGCGCCGGCGTGCTGAGCCTCAACAACACCCTCAACAACTACACCGGCGGCACCAGCCTTGCCGGCGGCACCCTGTTGTACGCCGTCAACAATGCATTCGGTACCGGCGCCATCACCGTGAATTCGGCGTCGACGATCAGTGCAAGCGGCCCGAATCGAATCATCAACAACGCGCTTGCCATCAATGCGCCGCTGACGCTTGCCGGCGAATTCACCATTGCCGGGCCCGTCACGGGAAGCGGCACGATCACGCGCGGCAGCAACGGCGTGATCAATTTCACCGCGCTCAACAACACCAACAATGGTGCGATCCGCATCAACCAGGGCGGCTTCGGCACGCTTACCGACTCGCTCGGCACCGGCGCCATCAGCACCGCCAACCGGGCCGTGATCCTGCGCGCGGCGGCCGATACCAACGTCACGCTTACCAACGCGATCACCGTCGGTGACACCGGCCTGCCCTTGCCGGCCGACGCGCTGCTCAACATCGAACTGCCGACCACTGCCGGCAACATCTTCCAGATCGATGGCGTGCTGAGCGGCCCCGGCCGGATTTTCCTGAAATCCGGCAATGGCACGTTGTTGCTCAACAATGCCGCCAACAACTATGGCACGGACGGTAGCGCATTCCTTGCCAAGACGCTGGTCGCCAGCGGTACCATCGGCGTTGGCGCCAATGGCGCGCTCGACGGCGGCGTTTCTGCGGCCGGGTCGTTCGTCATCGCCTCCTACGCGCCGGGCCTGGTGTTGACCAACTTCATCGGCGTCAACGGCGTTGCTGCTTTCGATACCCGCGGCTTCGACACAGTATACAACAGTGCCATCAGCGATCGCGCCGGCGGGGTCGGTGCCGTCACCAAGACGGGCCTCGGCACGCTTTCGATCGTCAATGATTTCAGCAGCTATACCGGTGTCACCAGTGTCAACGGGGGTCGGCTTGATGTGAACGCTGCGCTGGCGGCAGCGGGCGGAGTCGTCGTCAACACCGGCGCGACACTGGGCGGGACCGGCAGCATCGCCGGCGCCGTTGCCGTCAACGCAGGCGGCACGATCTCCGGCGGCACAGCCGCGGCGACAGGAACGCTGACGGTCGGTTCGCTGACGATGGATGCCGGCTCGCAGATCAATGCGCGGCTGACGACGCCCGGAATCCCCGGCGGCGGCAACGACCTGATCGCCGTCAGCGGCAATGCCGTCATAAACGGCACCATCAACATCGCGCCGGCCGTCGGATCGGGCCTGCGCGAAGACACCTATTTCATCCTGACGTCGGCGAACCTGACGGGCACGCCGGTTGCGGGAACGGCGCCGGTCGGCTTCACCATCAACACGTCGTCGGTGCCGGGTGCGATCCTGGTCGATGTCGCCTATGTCGGCAATCGGGTATGGGATGGCAACGGCCCGGCGCTCGACGGCATGGCCCAAGGCGGTAACGGCACCTGGGACGATGTCTCGTTCAACTTCACCGACGAAGCGACCGCCACGGCGGAACTGGCGTGGGTGCCGGGTTCCAGCGCCATCTTCGGCGGCACCGGCGGCAACGTCCTCATCGTCGATCCCAAGAGCGTCGGCGATCTGTTATTCACGGTCGATGGCTATACGCTGCAGGGCAACAACCTCCAGCTGGCCGGTGGTTCGGTGGCCGGGTCGTCGATCTTCGACGTCGCTGCCGGCGCCACGACGCAAGTGCCGGTCGGCATCGTCGGCAATGCCGGCGCAGCGCTCGACAAGCGCGGCGACGGTACGCTGGTGGTCGGCGGCACAGTCACGGCCGTGGATCCGACCGTGGTGCGCGCGGGCACGCTGCAGATCGACGGCAATCACAATGGCAATCTCGGCATCCGCAACGGCGGCACGCTGACCGGTACCGGCGCCGTGGCCGGAACGGTCAATCTCGAGGCCGGCGGTGTCTTTTCGCCGGGCGGTGCTGGTGTCGGCACTTTCGACACGACATTCCTCGTGCTCAATTCGGGATCGCTGGCGTTCGATCTCGGTCAATCGGGTGTTGTCGGCGGCGCCAACAATGATCTGATTGCCGTCGCCAACGGTCTGACGCTGGCCGGAACGCCGACGCTCGACATCAATCTAACGGGTCCGCTGGCGCCCGGCATCTTCACCCTGATCACCTATGGTGGCAGCCTCAGCCTCTTCAACGGCAATGATCGGTTTGCAACGCCGGTTGCGCCGGCGGGCTTTGCCTATAGTGTCAACACCAATCTTGCCGGCTCGGTCCGCCTGGTTCTCGATACGACGGCGACGCTGCACTGGGATGGCGCCGGTCCTTCCGGCGATGACGCGGTGAACGGCGGTTCCGGCAGCTGGAGCAACGACCCGGCGGCGACCAACTGGACCAATGTCGGCGGCACACTGGCCACCAGCTGGGCCGGCACCAGCGCCATATTCGGGGGCGCCACCGGCGTCGTGACGGTCAGCAATGCCAATGGCGATGTCTCGTTCGAGGACCTGACTTTCGACAACGATTACACGCTGCTTGGCAATGCACTGACCGCAACCGGGGTGGCGGCTTCGAATTATTCGGAAATCACGGTCGCCGCAGGGCGGACGGTAACGATCAACAATGTGATCAACGGTACCGGCGGCGGCATCGACAAATATGGCGCCGGTACGCTGGTGCTGAATGGCGCCGTCAACCAGGAACCGAACATTTTCGTGTATGACGGCACCTTGGCCGTAAACAACAGTTTCACCACCGGCGTCGAGGTTCAGGGTGGTGCGGTACTGGCCGGCAGTGGCTCGATCACCAGCTTGCGGCTGGAGGCGGGTTCGCAGCTGGCGCCCGGTAACGGCGCGCTCAGTTTCCTGCCGATGACGGTTACCGGTGATGCCAGCATCGGAGCGGCATCGTTGGCGTTCGAGATCGCGACGCCGGGCCTGGTCGGAAGCTATGATCGGCTCTCCATTGGCGGGAATCTGGAGCTTACCGGAAATCCGACCTTCGACCTCAGCGGCCCCGGCACCAGCATTGTCGGCGATTACCGCCTGATCCGCTATTTCGGCGGCTTCACCGACAATGGCTTCGGCTTCCTGACCAACGCCGCGCCTGCCGACGTTGTCTATACGGTCGATACCGCCACGGCTGGTTCGATCATCGTGAATGTCTCGCTGTCGGGCAGCGACCTTTATTGGGACGGCGCCGGCCTGCTCAACGACATTGTCGATGGCGGCAGCGGCACCTGGAACGCCGGCAACAGCAATTGGGCCAACGTCACGGGCGAAGTGAACAGCCCCTTTGTGCCGGGCAGCAACGCCTTCTTCGGCGTCACTGGCGGCACGGTGACGGTCGACGGCGCGCAGGTCGTCGGCGACATGACCTTCGCTGCCGGCGGCTACACGATCACCGGCGACGGCATCACCAGCAACACCGGCAATGTCATCCTGAATGCGGCGCCTGCCGCCGGCGCGACGACGATCGCCAGTGTCATCAGCGGCGCCAACGGCCTGACCACCAGCGGTATCGGCGTGCTTGCGTTGACCGGCGCCAATGATTTCACCGGCGCCGTCACCCTCGGTTCGACAGGCGAAGTCCGTCTGGGCAACAGCAGCGCCTTCGGTGCCGCTGGCAATCTCGTCATTCTGGCCGCCACCAACCGGCTGGTTGCTGCGGTTTCAGGCCTCGACATCGCCAATGATATCGATCTGGGCGGCTTTTTCGGTGCCGTCGATACCAATGGCTTCGGGCTGACGATCAGTGGCGATTTCAGCAACGGCGCGCTCGACAAGTCCGGCGCCGGTACGTTGACGCTGACCGGCACCAACAATTTCACCGGCTCGACGTTTGTTTTTGGTGGCACGCTTGCCGTCGGCAGTGCCGGCGCGCTCGGCAGCCAGACCGTGTTTCTGCAGGGCGGCACCACCCTGCAGGCCGCCGCCGCCCTGACATTTGCGAACGACATCGTCTTCGCTCCCAATACGACCATCGACAGCAATGGCTTCGATCTGCGTCTCGATGGCGAAGTGTCGGACAATGGCAGTGTTTTCGCGTTGACCAAGTCTGGCGCCGGCACTCTGACGCTGACCGGTGCGAACAGCTTCAGCGGCGGTATCGATATCGGCAGTGGCCGCGTGGCGGTTGACGAACAGGCGGCGCTGGGCGGCGGCGACATCGCTTTCGCCGCGGGCACGGCCCTGCAGCTCGGCCTCGCCGGTGCCGGGACTGCCTTCACGCTTGCCGACGTCACGCTGAATGGTGCCGCGACGATCGACCTGCTCGGCACATCGATCTTCAACTTCGGCAATGCGCTCGTCGTCGACGGCAACTCGGTTGCCATCACTGGCGCGATCACCGGTCCGGGCGCTCTTACCGTCGTCGGCGCCGGTCGGGTGAGCCTCGCTGGCGACCTCAGCGGTTTTGGTGGCGGCCTGTTCCTCGGCGGCGCTGCCTTCCCGGCAGTCACCGTGCTCGACCTGACGGCCAATGGCATCGGCAGCGGCCCGCTGACGATCAACAACGGTGCTGTCTCGAACACCAGCGGCGGGTCGCTGACCCTCGCGAACGCGATCACCACGGCCGGATTCGGTTATTTCGCCACGGCCGACGATCTGACCTTGGACGGGGCCATCACCGGTCCGTTCAGCTATGCGAAACTCGGCACCGGAACTCTCACTCTCACCAACAGCGGCAACACCAGCGGCATCGTGCTCACCGAGGGCAGCGTGCGCGCCACGGCCAGCAATGCACTGGGTATCTCTGTCGATGCCATCAACGGGACCAGCCTCGTCCTCGACGGTGTCGGCCTCACCTTCAACACCGTGATCAACCAGCTCGACGCGCTGGAAATCCGCACCCCGGGCAGTGGCAGCGCGACGCTGTCCAACACCATCACCGGAACCGGCACGATCACCAAGACCGGTGCCGGCCTGCTCTCGCTGACGGCGGACAGCAGCGGCAGCTTCACCGGTCTGATGGAGATCGCTGCCGGAACTCTGAATCTCGGCACCGAAGCGACACCTGGTCGCCTTGGCGGCGATGCCAATGTCGCGGATGGCGCGACGCTGAACGGCGCCGGCAGCATTGCCGGCACCGTTACCTTTGCCGATGGCGCGATCCTCAGCCCGGGCAACAGCCCCGGGATCCTGACGTTCGGCAATCTGGTGCTCAACAACGGCAGCATCGTGCCGCTCGAACTCGGCGCGCTTGCCGGTGTGCCCGGGATCGACAGCGACCTGATCGTCGTCAGCAACAATCTGACGCTCGACGGGGTGCTTTCCATCACGGCGCTGCCCGGGTTCAACACCGGCGTCGGCAACCGCACGATCCTGACCTATGGCAACCTCGTCGCCGACAACGGCGTGACCGTCGGCACCGCAGCGCCGGCGGATGTCACCTACAGCGTGATTGCCGGTCCGGTCGCCTCGGGTGCCGGGATCGTCCAGCTGAACGTCGCCTTCACCGGCACCTATCGTTGGGACGGCAGCGACGTTGCCCCCGATGGCAACATCGACGGCGGTGATGGTGTTTTCAACCTGACCAACACCAATTTCACCAACAGCGACGGCAGCTTCAACCTCGCCTATGGCAACAACGCCATCGACAATATCGAGTTCGGCGGTGTCACGGGCACGGTCCTTGTCACCGACGCGATCAATTTCAACAGCCTCAGTTTCGTTCCCGGCGGCTATGTGCTGACCGATGCCGGCGGCGGCTCGCTGGTGCTCAATGGCGCCGATACCGTCACCACGTCGGCTGGCGCCGGCGAGGTCACCGTGCTCGATCTGGCGATCACCGGCGCGGGTTCGCTCGTCAAGCAGGGCGCAACCTTCCTCGATCTGATCCGCGACAACAGCTATTCGGGCGGCACGTCGATCCAGCAGGGTATCGTCCGCGCCTATACGGATGCGGCGCTCGGCACCAACACGGTGACGATGGCCAATGGCACAGTGCTCGACCTCGTCACCGACAACCAGTCGGTCGGCAACAATATAGTATTGAACGGCAGTGATCGCATCCGGGCTTACCAGACCGCGGCGCTGACCGGGGTGATCTCGGGCGCCGGCACGCTGATCAGCGACCAGCTCACGGGCGGCACGCTGATCCTCGGCAATGCTGGCAACAGCTATCAGGGCGGCACGCAGCTTGCCGCCGGCACCACCCAGGTTGCCAGCAACGGCGCGCTCGGCAATATCGCCGGCGCCGTCACCTTCACCGGCGATGCAACGCTGCGCGCCGCCGGCAGCTTCGCGACGGCGCGGAGCCTTGTGCTGGCCAGCCCGACCGTCTCGACTTTCAACATCGATCCCGGCCAGACGCTGACGGCCAATGGCATCGTCAGCGGCGCCGCGGTCCTGCGCAAGATCGGTACCGGCACGCTGGTTCTCGGCAATGCCGGCAACAGCTATGCCGGTGACACCGAAATCAACGCCGGTACGCTGTCGATCGCCAGCGATGGCGCCCTGGGCAATGTCAACGGCAACATCCTGTTCACCGGCAGTGCCACGCTGCAGACGACGGCCGATGTCACGTCGGCTCGCCTGATTGCCCTTGCGCCCGGCGTGGTCGGCACCATCGAGACGCTGAACGGCAACGATACCCGCTTCGATGGCCCGATCATCGACGATGGCACGCTCGCCAAGACCGGCAATGGCCGGCTGACGCTGACCGGCGGCAACACCTACAACGGCGGTACCAATCTCGACGCCGGCACGCTGCGCATCGAAGGCGGCGACTCGATCGGCACGAGCACGCTGACGACGCAGGCCGGAACCACCTTCACCGCCGGCCTCGCGCCGGGCGCCGGCACCATCACGCTGGACGTCACCAACAATGTCGTGCTCGCCGGTGGCCAGACGACGATCGATCTTGTCGGCACCTTCATCGCCGTCAACCCGGTCACCGGCGGCGTCACGACCAACGGCACCAACCTGGAGATCAACGGAGCGATCAGCGGCAGCGGCGGTTTCACGACCAGCGTGGCGACGGCCGGACAGATCGTGCTCAACGGCAACAACAGTTTCACCGGCGATGTAACGCTGAACAACGCTGTCGCCTTTGTCGGCAACGATAATGCGCTTGGCGTCGACAATACCGTCAATCTCAACGCCTTCGGTGGTATCCGCAATGTCGCCGGTGGCACGACACGCACGCTGGCCAACAATGTCTTCGTGAACGATCCGAATGCGACGCTGGGCGGCAACGGCAACATTGTCGTCAACGGCTTGGTGTCGGGCAACGACCCGGCCGTTCTCAACAAGGTCGGCCTTGGCACCGTAACGCTCGCCAATGCCGCCAACAGCATCGGTGCGCAGATCGAAGTGGCGCAGGGCGAACTGTCCGTCACCGGCGCGCTGACCAATGCCGCGCAGCTGACCAATGTTCGCGCCGGCGCCACCCTGTCGGGCACCGGCAGCATCGCCGGTACCGTCGAAGTGGCGAACGCGGGCGTGTTGTCTGCCGGTGTTGGCGGCAACGGCGCCGTCGGCGCACTGACGATCAACCGACTGCTGCTCAACGAGCAGTCGTCGCTGGTCTTCGACCTTGGCGCGGCCAACACCCAGGGTGGCGGCTTCAACGACCAGATCATCACCAACAGCCTTCGCCTCGGCGGTCGTCTGACGGTGCGCGAAGCGGCCGGTGGCAGCTTCGGCCTCGGCATCTACAACCTCATCACCTATCAGGGCGCGCTTGAAGCCGGGTCCACCAACGTCTTCGTGCAATCGATGCCGGGCGCGTTCAGCGGTGTCGTGCAGACGGTCATTCCCGGCGAGGTCAACCTTGTCGTGACCAATCCGGGCACATTGCTGCTGTCGTGGGATGGCGCCGACAACACGGGCGGCATTGCCGGCGCGCAGGGCGGCACCGGCACCTGGTCGGCGGCCGGCACCAACTGGACCGGCGAGGACCCGGCCGAGCTGAACACGACCTGGGTCAATGGCAGTGTCGCCACCTTCCGCGGCGCGGCGGGCACCGTCACGCTGGACGGCACCTTCGACGCCGCCGGTTTCCAGTTCACCACCGACGGCTACACGTTGCAGAACGGCCTGATCGACAATCAGAGCAGCGGTGTCGGTACCGGCATGTTCATCGCCACCTCGGGCGGCGTGACGGCGACGATCAACAGCCAGATCCAGGGTGATGGGCTGACCTTCAAGCAGGGCGCCGGCACGCTGGTGCTGGGCGGCAACAACATCAACCTGTCGGGCGGGGTTCAGGTTCAGGCCGGCACGCTGGCGCTGGCTGCGAACCGCGGCGCCGGTACCGGCACCATCGCGCTGGCCGGCAACACCACGCTGGCGGCGGCGGTCTCCGGGCTGACGGTGGCAAACGCCATCACCACGGCGGGCGTCGGAACCATCGATAGCGGCGCCGCCGCAAGCACGCTGACGCTGACCGGGGTCATTTCCGGCCCCGGCTCGATCGTGAAGGCCAATACCGGGACACTCACGCTCACCGGCACCAACAGCTATGTCGGCGGCACCACCCTGAACGGCGGCGTACTGGTGGTCTCTCGCGATGCCAACCTCGGCGACGCCAATGGCGCGGTCACCTTCAACGGCAACACCGATCTGACCATCGAAAACGGCGGTGTCGCCTTCGATTCGGTGCGCAATGTCCTTGCCAACACCGGCGCGACGATCCGCACCAACGGCACTGCTCCGGTGACGCTGAATGGCATGGTTTCGGGCAATGGTTCGTTGTTCAAGACCGGTGCGGGTACGCTCGTCCTGAACGGCGCCAACAGCTATAGCGGCGGTACCTTCATCGGCAACGGTGTCCTTTCGGTGGCCAATGACGGCAATCTGGGAGCCGTCAGCGGTGGTATTACCTTCACCAGCACCGGGCTCGGCGTGCTGCGCTACACCAACGCCGGAACGGCAGTCGCATCGAACCGGGCGGTGTCGCTGAACACCAATGGCACCATCGATGCCACCGGCACGGCGCCCGTCACTTTCAACGGCCAGATCAATGGCGCCGGTCGCCTGATCAAGACCGGTGCGGGTTCCATCGTCCTCAACGCTGTCAACGGCTATGGCGGCGGCACGGCGCTCGACGGCGGCACCATCGTGGTCGGCAATGACGCAGCGCTCGGCGGTGCCGCGCTCGACATGGCGGGCGGCACGACGCTGGCCGCTGGCCTGTCGGGCCTCGTCATCGGCAATGCCGTCACCACGGCCGGCGTCGGCACCATCGACAGCGGCACTGGCGTGTTCACGCTGGCTGGCCCGATCAGTGGCGCGGGCTCCCTTGCCAAGGTCAACACCGGCAATCTCGTGCTCAACAGCGCCAACACCTTCACCGGTGGCACCAACCTTGACGCCGGCACGATCACAATCGGCTCCGATACGGCGCTGGGCGTCGATGCGGTGCCGGGCAGCAGCCGGTTGCTAATGGCGACCGACACCATCCTCGCGGCTGGCATGTCCGGCCTCGTCGTGGCGAACAATATCACCACGCTGGGCAATGGCATCGTCGATCAGGGTCCGGGTGTGTTCACGCTGGATGGCGTGATCAGCGGCGGCGGTTCGATTTCTGCGATCGGCAGCGGCAATCTGGTGCTGAACGGCAACAACAGCTTCGTGAACCTTGGCATCGGCGCCGGTACGGTCACGGTCGGCACCGATACTGCCGCCGGTTCGGGCGATATCTCGATGGCCGGCAACACGACGCTGGCGGCCGGTGTCTCGGGTCTGGTGCTGACCAACGGCATCCAGTCGCTGGGCAACGGCATCATCGATCAGGGTACGGGCGTGTTCACGCTCGACGGCAACATTGCCGGCCCGGGCTCGATCAGCACGGTGAACACCGGCAATCTGGTGCTGAACGGCGACAACAGCTTCGTGACCCTCGGCATCGGTGCCGGCACGGTGACCGTTGGCACCAACACCGCCGCCGGCGGCGGCGACATCGCCATCGCCAGCGGTTCGACGCTGGCGGCCGGTGTGTCGGGCCTGGTGCTGACCAACGGCATCCAGTCGCTGGGCAACGGCATCATCGATCAGGGCACGGGCGTGTTCACGCTGAACGGCAAC
>JBBQWE010000019.1:0-30950 GCA_038210855.1 Sphingomonadales bacterium
ATCGCTTGGCACCACGCGCCAGTCGGCGACGGCGGCGACCATGACGGCGATGTCGGCAGGCAAGGCGGCTGCCACGGCCGCCGCCATGTCGCACGCGCTGACCACGTCGATTCGCGTTACCCCGGCGGGTGTTGCCAAAGCCACCGGCCCGGCCAGAAGCGTCACCTCTGCCCCGGCTTCGGCAAGCGCCGCGGCAATGGCGAAACCCTGCTTGCCGGATGAGCGGTTGCCGAGGAAGCGCACCGGGTCGATCGCCTCGTGCGTCGGCCCGGCCGTCACGATCGCGTGCCTCCCCGCCAGCCTTTTAGGCGCAAAGTGGCCGCCGATCGCCGCCATGATCGCCGGAATCGCCGGCAGCCGGCCGGGGCCGAATTCACCGCAGGCCATCTCGCCGTCATCGGGATCGAGCACCGTCACCCCGTCGGCGCGCAGCGTCGTCAGGTTGCGCTGGGTTGCCGGGTGCAGCCACATCCGGACGTTCATCGCCGGCACCATCAGCACCGGCGTGTCGGTGGCGAGCAGCAGTGTCGTCGCCAGATCGTCGGCGATGCCGGCGGCGGCGCGTGCCAGCAAATTCGCCGTGGCCGGACACACGACGATCAGGTCCGCCGATCGGCTGAGCTCGATATGCCCCATCGCGCTTTCCGCCTCGAGATCCCACAGCGACGTTCGCACCGGCGCTTGCGCCAGCGCAGCGAGGCTGAGCGGAGTCACGAAACGAGCGCCGTTTTCGGTCAGCACCGGCGTCACGGCAGCCCCGGCGCGGCGAAGTTCGCGCACCAGTTCGAGCGCCTTGAAGGCCGCGATGCCGCCGCCGACGATGAGGAGGATGGTCCTGCCGTTCACGCGCGGCGGCTTAGCGGCTGGCGGGGCGGCTGTCGAACGGCAAGGCGGCGCCTGCGCTGGCTTTTGCCGATCACGCCGCCATCCGCCACAACAGCACGGCGCCGATTGCGATGGTCGCCACGCCGGCATGGCTCCAGACCATCGCCGCGATGCCGGCGGGCCAGCGCCGGGCGAAAAGGCCGGGCAGGGTACCGCTGGCCAGCGCTGTTGCCAGCAGCGCGGCGGCGGCCGCCGGCGTGGTCCCTGACGCCCCCTCGCCGATCAGCAGCGCCGTCACCCCGACGGCAGCCACGCCGAGCAGCAGGTGCAGCCGCGCCAGGCCGGGTGCGCGCGGTTCGCCGAGCAGCGTTCCGAACAGCAGCCAGCCGCCGAGCAGGGCCGCGGCGAGCACGATGGGAACTAGCATCATGGCAGCAGCCGCAGGTGCCGGGCATAGACGGTCGTCGGTGCCATCGCGCCATCGGGCATCAGCGCATAGTCGGCAATGTCGCCGATGCGCTGCCAGCCGCCGGCCTCGTACAACCGCGCCGCGGCGCCGCCGGTGATGGTATCGAGCACCAGGGTCGTGCGCCGCCGGGCCTGCGCTTCGGCTTCGGCGGCGGCCAGCAGCGCTGCACCGATGCCGCGCCGGCGGGCCCGCAGCGCGACGATCATCTTGCGCACGTCGCCGCGGTGCGGCTGGTTCGGCGGCGTGTCGAGCGCCAGGGTCACCGTGCCGGCCAAGCCCTGCGCGTCTTCGGCGACCAGCACGACCACGCCCGGCCGGGACTGCGCCTGCCAACAATCGGCAGCCGCCGCGATGCCGACACCGGCCATGAAGCCGATCGAGGCGCCGTGCTCGACCGCTTCGACCGGCAACGCCGCCAGCTCCGCCACCGGCAGCGCGGCGTTTTCGATGCAGCGGATGGCAAGGCCGGTGCCGCTCATGCTGCCTCAGGCTTCGCCATAATGCGTGACGCTTTCGAACATCGCGGTCAGCGCGGCGCGTTCGGCCAGCGACAGTTCGGGCCGCCAGATTTCGAACAGCAGGATGGCGCGCGGCCGGTCCGACCGATTCCAGGCTTCATGCTCGATCGAATCGTCGAAGATCAGCACTTCGCCGGCGCGGACGTTGCGGCTGTGATTGCCGGTTCGCAGCACGCAATCATCGGGCACGATCAGTGGCAGATGGCAGATCAGCCGGGTGTTGAGCATGCCATTGTGCGGCGGGATATGCGTTCCCGGCGCCAGGATCGAAAACAGCACCATCGGCGATGCCCCGGCGATGCGCGGGATCGGCAGATCGGCGATGGCCGCCATCGTGGCAGGGCAGCGCGCGGCGTTTTCGGCGACGATTTCGCCGTCCTTGATCAGGTGGAAGGCGCTCCAGCGCGGATCTTCCAGCAGCGCGTGCGCCTTGTTCGGCCGATCGGCGACGCGCTCGACATAGGGGCCCATGCCAGTGCGCGCCGCCAGCACCGCTTCGGCTTCCGCCGCGATCGCCGGGCAGGCAGCCGCCAGGCCGGCGGCCCAGCCGAACTCGGCCGGATCGTAGAACGCCGTCTGCGGCAGGCCGGGGTAATAAAAGCTGGTCGGTTCCTGCAGCATCGGCCGGGCGTCACCGGTCAGGATGGCCAGCGCTTCGTCGAAACGGGTGCCTGCGCCGTGCTGCCCCAGCGCGGCATCGACGCTGGCTCGAAACCGCTGCTGTGCCGCCCGGGCCTCGGCTTCGGCGCGCTGCAGGCGCTGGATGAGTTCGGCCGGCAGCTGGCGGCCGTTGGCGGCGGAAAGAGCGCGCTGGTACCAGGCGATGGCGGCGCGATCATTGCCGTCGCGGCTCAACAATTCGCCGTGCAGCAGCAGCGCGGCAAGGTTGCCCGGGTCGCCGGCCAGCGCCTCGCCGAGCGCGCCGCGCGCCGCGGCCGCATCGCCGGCCAGCGCATGGGCTTCGGCGAGCAATACCGACAGCGCCGGGTTGGCGCGGCCGGATTGCACGATGGTGGTGAAGGCTTCGATCGCAGCGGCGGTATCGCCGCGACGCAGCGCAGCAACCCCGGCCTGCACCAGCGCTTCGAGACGAGCGCGATCTGGGTCGTTTGCAACGGCGTTCATTGCTCCCTGATACCGGATTGCACGGCAGCGAGGGAAGCGCCGGCGAACAACTGGCGTCGGCCGCGGCGTGCGCCTATCTTGCTGCCATGGCCTCCCGCCCCGAAACCGTTCCCAACCGCCGCGCCATCATTGATCGGCGGCAGCTCGCCGATGCGCTGTCGACGCGGCTGGAAGTGCCGGATTTCGCCGCACGCCGCGCCGCCATCGCCGAAATGCTGAAAACGGCGCTTGGGCATGGCCGCGCCGAACTGCAGCGCCGCATCCGCGAAAGCCCGGCGCGCGGCCTCGAACTCGCCGGTGCCCAGGCCTTTCTTGTCGACCAGCTGCTGCGGCTGGCCTTCGATGCCGTCACCACCAGCCTCTACCCGGCCGGCAACCGGACGTCCGCCGAACGCCTCGCGCTGGTGGCTGTCGGTGGCTATGGCCGCGGCCAGATGGCGCCATGGTCGGATGTCGACCTGCTGTTCCTCACCCCCTGGAAGCAGACGGCGTGGGGCGAACAGGTCATCGAAACGATGCTGTACCTGCTGTGGGATCTTGGCCTGAAGGTCGGCCACGCCACCCGCAGCCTCGACGATGTGGTGCGCATGGCGCGCAGCGACGTGACGATCCGCACCGCATTGCTCGAAATGCGCTTCGTCTGGGGCGACCAGCCGCTTTACGAAGAGGCCGCGCTGCGTTTCCGCCGCGAAGTCGTGGCGGGAACGGCGCGCGACTTCACTTCGCAGAAACTCGCCGAACGTGACGAGCGGCACAAGAAGATGGGCGACAGCCGCTATGTCGTCGAACCCAATCTGAAGGAGGGCAAGGGCGGCCTGCGCGATCTCCACACCCTCTACTGGATCGGCAAATATGCCTATCAGGTCGGTTCGGTGGCCGAGCTTGTCGACAAGGGCCTGCTGACGGCAAGCGAGTTGCGCCAGTTCCGCCGCGCCGAAAGCTTCCTGTGGGCGGTTCGCATCCACCTCCACGATATCGCCGGCCGCGCGGAAGAGCGGCTGACCTTCGATGTGCAGCGCGAACTGGCGACGCGGCTGAACTATGCGACCCGCGGCAGCATGGCGCCCGTCGAACGCTTCATGCGGCATTATTTCCTGATGGCGCGCATCGTCGGCGACCTGACCGGACTGTTCCTCGCCCATCTCGATGAAAGCTTCGCTCGCGCCAGCTGGCTGCCGGTGCTGACGCGGCGGCCGTCGCGGTTGGGCGGCTTCACCTTGCGTCGCGGGCAATTGGGCGTGCCGGGCGATGATTTCTTCCGGGCCGATCCGGTGCGGCTGGTCGAACTTTTCGCCATCGCAGCGCGGGAACGGCTGCCGATCCATCCGCTGGCAATGCGCGCTGCGGCGCGTGACGCCATGCTGATCAATGATCGCATCCGCCGCGATCGCCGCGCCAATGCGCTGTTCCTCGAAGTGCTGACCTCGCACAACGACCCCGAATCGGTGCTGCGCTGGATGAACGAAGCCGGTGTGTTCGGCCGTTTCGTTCCCGATTTCGGCCGCGTCGTGGCGCAGATGCAGTACGATATGTACCATCATTACACCGTCGACGAGCATACCATCCGCGCCATCGGCCTGCTGGCGCGGATCGAGGGCGGCGAACTGACCGCCGACCACCCGGTTTCGGCGCGGATCATCCGCCAGATCGTCAGCCGGCGGGTGCTGTTCGTCGCCGTGCTGCTGCACGATATCGCCAAGGGTCGCGGCGGCGATCACAGCGAACTTGGCGCCGGTGTGGCACAGGCGCTGTGCCCGCGGCTGGGGCTGTCACCCGCCGAAACCGAAACCGTCGCCTGGCTGGTGCAGCATCATCTGCTGATGAGCCGGACGGCGTTCAAGCGCGACCTGTCCGATTTCAAGACCATCCTCGATTTCGCCGAAGGTGTCGCCAGCCCGGAACGGCTGCGCCTGCTGCTGCTGCTGACGGTCGTCGATATCCGCGCCGTCGGCCCCGGTGTCTGGAATGCCTGGAAAGGCCAGTTGCTGCGTGAACTCTATGAAGCGGCAGAGGAAGTGCTGCGCCTCGGCCACAAGCAGAAGGGCCGCGAGGAACGCATCGCCGCCAAGCAGCAGGGGCTGGCCGCCAGCGTCGCCTGGTCGCCCGACCGTTTCCGCGCCTATGCCGGCCGTTTCCCCGACAGCTATTGGATCGCCGAGCCGGCCGAGGCCATCGCCATCAACGCCGCGATGATCACCGCGGCCGATATCGAAGCCTGTGCGCTGTCGATCAGCGCGGTGCCCGACGAAGCCTCCGGCACAACCCTCGTCAGCGTCTATGCCGGCGACCACCCGGGGCTGTTCTACCGCATCGCCGGCGCGATCAGCTTGGCCGGTGCCAACATCCTCGACGCCCGGATCCACACGACGCGCGACGGCCAGGCCGTCGACAATTTCGTCGTCGCCGATCCGCTGGGCCGGCCGTTCGCGGAAAGCGGCCAGCTGGCGCGGCTGAAGCGCATGATCGAGGACGTGCTGACCGGCCGCATCCGCCTTGCCGATCGCCTCGCCGCGCGGCCACTGGCGCGGCGGCGCGCCGAAGTATTTGCCGTGGCGCCCAATGTGCTGATCGATAACAAGGCGTCGAACCGCTACACCGTCGTCGAAGTTGCCGCTGCCGACCGGCCGGCGCTGCTTTATTCGCTCACCCATGGCCTGTTCCAGAGCAAGGTGACGATCCATTCGGCGCATATCGCCACCTATGGCGAGCGCGCCACCGACACTTTCTACCTGACCGACCTGACCGGCGCGAAGATCGACCAGCCAGCGCGGCTGCGAGCGCTGGAACGCCGCCTGCTGGCAATCGCTGCCGGCGCCGGCAGCCGGGTCGAGGCGCTGGAAGCTGCGTAGCCGGGGCTGGGGATCGACTGCCATGCCGTGTCGTCCCGGGTCATGCCCGGCATGACGGCGGATCGCCCCCCCCCCTACTCGGCCTTGCGATGTTCCTGCACCACGAACGGGGCCGGATAGCCGGCAGTGCCGAAGGTCGCGGCGATCTGCTTGTTGGTATCGAACCAGACCTGACAGAAATGATCGGTATGACAATAGGGGCGAACCGCGAGCACCGTGCCCTTGTCGTTGAAATCGAGGATCTCGACGTCGGGGGCCGGCGTCGCGACGACGTTGGGGATAGCGGCAAGCGCCGGTTTCAGCCGAGCGATGACATCGAGAGCATCGACCCCGAACGCCAGCTGCGCGGTGCGATCGACACGGCGGTAGCTGCAGGTGGTGAAGTTCTTGATGGTGTCGGTCGATACCTTGCCGTTGCCGACGATCGTCTGGACATTGTCGGGCGAGGTGATCGTGGTGTTGAACAGGCCGATCTCGGTCACCGTGCCCTCGATGCCGCCAGCGATGACATAATCGCCGACCTTGTAGGGCCGGAAGATGATCAGAAAGGCGCCGGCGGCGAAGTTCGCCAGCAACCCCGACAAGGCCGCGCCGATGGCAAGGCCGACACCGGCGAGCAGCGCTGCGAAACTGGTCGTCTCCACTCCGAAATAGCCGAGGATGGCGACGACGAGGACGATGTTGAGCAGCACGCCGAGGATCGACGCGACATAGCGCTGCAGCGTCGCATCGAAGTTGCGCGCCGTCAGGATGCGGGAAAGCCCGCTGACCGCGATCGAGATCAGCCAGCGGCCGATCATCTAGAGCAGGATCGCCCCGGCGATTTTCAGCGCGATGGCGGTAGCAACGCTCGTCCAGGTGTTGAAATCGATGTCCATGACGGGGCTCCCGAAAGGTCGGCGATGCGCGGACGCCGGCAGCATTCCGCTGCCAGACAATTGCGATGCGCCGCCGAAATGAACCTGCCGACGATGCCCGGGACGTGAGGCGCCCCCTTGTCGCCCCGGCAGCGACGCTGCACGTTGCAATCCGGTGCATCCGGGAGGCACCGCAGCATGCGGCGGCAATTGTGGATCGCGCTCGGTTGCACATCGGTGGCGCTCGGCGCGGCCGGCGTCGTGCTGCCGCTGCTGCCGACGACGCCGTTCATGCTGCTCGCCGCCTGGGCCTTTGCCAAATCGTCGCCGCGGCTGCACGGCTGGTTGCTCGGCCATCGCGTCTTCGGGCCGCTGATCGTCGATTGGCAGGCGCATGGTGCGATCGCGCCGGGCGCCAAGCGAGCGGCGCTGGTTTCGATGCTGGTGGTGCTGGCGGTGTCGCTGGTCGCCGGGGTCGCGATGTGGATCGTCGCTGTCCAGGTTGCGGTGCTGCTGGCGACCGGCGCATTCATCCTGACACGCCCGAACGGCCCCAACGGGCGCTGATCGCTGCTCCCGACAGGCATATAAAGATATCTTTATGCTTGCTCCGGGCGCGCTGCCCGCCTATGTCGCGACCACTCAGAAGAGACAGGACCGCGCCATGGCCAGCCAGCCCCAGATTCATGTTCCCGACCATGTTGTCGCCGACCTCGGCCTTGCCGATTTCGGCCGCCGCGAGATCCTGATCGCCGAAACCGAAATGCCGGGCCTGATGGCCCTGCGCAGCGAATTCGGCGCGTCGCAGCCGCTGAAGGGCGCGCGCATCACCGGATCGCTGCACATGACGATCCAGACCGCGGTGCTTATCGAGACGCTGACGGCGCTCGGCGCCGAAGTGCGCTGGGCGACGTGCAACATCTTCTCGACCCAGGATCATGCCGCCGCCGCCATCGCCGCTTCCGGCGTACCGGTGTTCGCCATCAAGGGCGAGAGCCTTGCCGATTATTGGGATTATGTCGGTCGCATCTTCGATTGGGGCCATGACACCGCCAACATCATCCTCGACGATGGCGGTGACGCCACGATGTTCGCGCTGTGGGGCGCCAAGCTCGAGGCCGGCCACAGCTTCGGCGAGCCGGAAAACGAGGAAGAAGTCGAATTCCAGCGAGCACTGAAGGCCTTTGTCGCCGCGCGTCCCGGCTACCTCACCGAAACGGTCGGGAATCTGAAGGGCGTTTCGGAAGAAACCACCACGGGCGTCCACCGCCTTTATGAAATCGCCAAGAAGGGCGAGCTGCCGTTCCCGGCGATCAACGTCAACGACAGCGTGACCAAGTCGAAGTTCGACAACCTCTATGGCTGCAAGGAATCGCTCGTCGATGCCATCCGCCGCGCCACCGACGTGATGCTCGCCGGCAAGGTCGCCGTCGTCGCCGGTTT
This sequence comes from Sphingomonadales bacterium, assembly GCA_038210855.1. Taxonomy (GTDB): domain Bacteria; phylum Pseudomonadota; class Alphaproteobacteria; order Sphingomonadales; family Sphingomonadaceae; genus Sandarakinorhabdus. The sequence goes on from JBBQWE010000019.1 coordinate 8,087, forward strand.
CGGCGATGTCGGCAAGGGCAGCGCCCAGTCGCTACGCAACGGCGGCGCGCGCGTCATGGTCACCGAAATCGATCCGATCTGCGCGCTGCAGGCGGCGATGGAAGGCTTTGAAGTCGTGACGATGGAAGAAGCGGTCACGCGCGCCGACATCTTCTGCACAGCCACCGGCAATGCCGATGTCATCACCGCCGATCACATGAAGGCGATGAAGACCAACGCCATCGTCTGCAACATCGGCCACTTCGACAGCGAAATCCAGATTTCGGCACTGTCCAACTACAAGTGGACCGAAGTGAAGCCGGGCACCGACATCGTCGAATTCCCCGAAGGCAACCAGATCATCGTGCTTGCCAAGGGCCGCCTCGTGAACCTCGGTTGCGCCACCGGCCACCCGTCGTTCGTGATGTCGGCCAGCTTCACCAACCAGGTGCTGGCGCAGATCGAACTGTGGACGCGCGGCGATCACTACAACAACGAAGTCCATGTGCTGCCCAAGCACCTCGACGAGAAGGTGGCGATGCTCCACCTTGAAAAGCTCGGCGTGAAGCTGACCAAGCTGACCGACAAGCAGGCCGGCTACATCGGTGTTTCGACCGCCGGCCCTTTCAAGCCGGATCACTACCGCTATTGAGGCGGCGCCGCGGCAGCTTCGCGCTGCGGTAACTCTGTCTGGACAGCCTTGCCGCTGCTGCGGCATGGCTGCGAAATGTTTCGGATCGCTTTTCTCTCGCTGCTGGCCGGGCCGGCACTGGCACAACCGGCGCCGGCGCCGATCCCGGAGGCACCCGCCGCGCTGACCGCCGCCGGCAGCCGGGCCGACGAAAACGCCGTCCGCCAGGCCGGCGATGCCTTCGGCACGACCGTCGGCCAGGAAGAGATCGGGCTTTATTCGAGCGACGACGTCCGCGGCTTCTCGCCCCAGGCCGCCGGCAATGTCCGCATCGCTGGGCTCTATTTCGATCCGGTGTTCTTCCCGTCTGACCGGATCAGCGGATCCTCGACGATCCGCGTCGGCCCGACGGTATTCGGCAGCCCGTTTCCATCGCCGACCGGCATCGTCGATCTCGGCCTGCGCGTCCCCGGCGACGAGGCAGCGGCAAGCGTGCTCGTCGGGCTCGATACGTTCGGCAGCCGCTCGCTGGAGGCCGATGTCGCGCTGCCGCTGTCGGACCGGCTGAGCATCGGCATCGGCGGCGCCGCCGGTCTCTACCACCAGGGCGATGGTGCTCGCGATTACTATTATGAAGGTGCCTTCATCGCGCGCTGGCGGCCGGCGCCGGGGTTGGAAATCGTGCCCTTTGCCAGCCTGGCCTATACGCCCTTCCACGAGGCGGCGACGATCTACCTGCCCGCCGGCGAGGCACTGCCGCCCCGCCTGCCGCGCAATTTCTGGAACGGCCCGGCCTGGCAGCGGACGCGCGAGACCGAATTGAACGCCGGCGTCGTCGCCGATTGGGCGATGGGGGGCGGCTGGGGCCTGAAGGTCGGGTTGTTCCGCTCGTCGATCGCCTATCAGGCCGACTTCACCAATCTGATGACCGATGTGCAGCCCGACGGGTCGGCGCTGCAGACGGTGCTCGCCGATCCGCCGCTGCTCTATGCCTCGACGAGCGGCGAAGCGCGGCTGTCGAAGCGCTGGCAGGAAGGCCCGCGCAGCCACCAGCTGCACCTGTCGTTCCGCGGCCGCAGTGCCGATCGCCGCTTCGGCGGCGCCGATAGTATCGATTATGGCGCGACGACGCTCACGACGCGCAACACGGCGCCGCTGCCGGCGTTCGACTTCACCGCCCAGGAACGCGACCGGGTGCGGCAATGGACGATCGGTATCGGCTATGAAGGCCGCTGGGACGGCATCGGCGAGATTTCGCTCGGGGTTCAGCGTACCGATTACAGCAAGCGGATCGGCCTGCCCGGCGAGCCGCCTGTGGCCACCGATGCGACGCCGCTGTTGTGGAATGCCAATCTGGCGCTCAACGTCACCTCGCGGCTGGCGGCCTATGGCGGCTATGTCACCGGCCTCGAGGAATCCGGCGTGGCACCGGAAAACGCCAGCAACCGCAACGAGGCGCTGCCGGCGATCCGCACCGCCCAGGTCGATCTCGGCCTGCGCTGGCAACCGGTTGGCGCCATCCGGGTGGTGGCCGGGCTGTTCGAGGTCAGCAAACCCTATTTCAACCTCGACGCCACCGGGCGCTTCCGCGCGCTCGGCACGGTACGCAACCGCGGCCTCGAGGCCTCGCTGTCGGGGCCGGTGACGCCGCGCCTGACCATGGTCGCCGGCGCGGTGCTGCTGTGGCCGCGCGTCGATGCCGGCGGGCTCGCCGGGGTCGGGCGGCTGCCGGTCGGCGCCGTGCAGCAGCGCTTCAGCCTCAGCGCCGATTGGCGGCCGCCGCAGGCACCCGGGCTGTCGCTCGACCTCAACGTCAATCACCGCAGCCCGGAAACTGCGACGGTCAGCAATCTGGTGCGGATCCCGGCGACAACCTTTGTCGATTTCGGCGGCCGCTATGCCTTCAAGCTCGCCGGCAAATCGGCCACCTTGCGGATACAGATCGAGAATCTGCTCGATTTCCAGGGCTATGAATTGTTCGGCGCGGGGGCCTATCAGCCGATCTGGGGCCGAGCGGCGCGCGGCTATCTGACGGTCGATCTCTAGGACGGAGCCGTGCTTGCGCGGATGTTGTCGGTGCAAGCACGGCATGGTATGATGTGCTTCATGCAACCTCGCCGCGCCCAGCAGCCGATCACCATCCGCTCCGACCGTGCCGCCGCGCGGCTGGCAACGCTGACCCGCGACGGCCGCAGCCAGGTTGAAGTCATCGAAGCAGCGCTCGATGCGATGCCGGAGCCGGCAAGCATCGAGACGCCGGAGAAGGCCGCCCTGCGTGCCCGGCTCGACGCGACGATCGCACGGCTGCGTCAGCGCGAGATACCGTCGATGGCCGAGTTTGACGCTCGCGAATATGACGAGCGCGGTAGTCCGCGGTGACGCGCCACCATAAAGTCGCATGATCATCGATACTTCGGCATTGGTTGCCGTCGGCTGGGCCGAGACGGGCAGCGCGCCGATCTTCGAAGCGCTGCTGGCGGGTACCGGCATCATCCCGGCGCCGGTCCAGGTCGAATTTCGCCGCGTTACCGCGTTGCCGGGCAACCTGCCCGATCCACTCGTCGATGGCTTTCTTGCCACTCTGTTCGCTGCTGGCGTGCGGGTGGTGCCCTTCGATGCTGCGGCGGCCGACGCCGCCGTCACCGCCAACGAGCGCTTCGGCTCCGGTAACGGTCGCAGCGGCCCCCTCAACCTTCTCGATCTTATGGTCTACGGCACGGCCAGGGCACGGAGCTTGCCGATCCTGTGCACCGGCAAGGACTTTGCCGCGACCGACGCCGTGCTGCACCCGGCAAGCCGGCCGTGGTGAGCAAGACCTTGGTGAATGGTGAAATCGTCATCGACGGCGAAGCCGCCATTGCCGGCCCGGCAGCAACCCTTGCGGCGCTGCTCCGCCCCGGAGATACCATCGCCTTGTCCGGCGATCTCGGCGCCGGCAAGACGACGCTGGCGCGGGCCATCCTGCGCGCGCTCGGCTGGGCGGGGGATGTGCCGTCGCCGACCTACACGCTGGTGCAACCTTATGATCTGGCGGCGTTTCCGGTCTGGCATGTCGATCTCTACCGGCTCGACAACCCGGACGAGGCTGACGCGCTCGGCCTGTTCGAAACCGATGCGGCGCTGCTGATCGAATGGCCGGAACGGCTGGGCGCGCGGCTGCCCGGCGCTGCGCTGCGCCTGCACCTTGCCGGCAGCGGCGATGCGGTGCGGCACTTGACTTGGGGGCTGCCGCCGGCATGGGAAGGCCGGTGGCCACCCCCTCCCCAAAGATGATTCCGCCGGCGACCGCGCCGGGCTTTCTGGCACGCCACGGCTGGGGCGGGGCAACCATCGTGCCGCTGGCCGGCGATGCTTCGTTCCGGCGCTATTTCCGGGTTCATGCCGCCGATGGCAGCACCGCGGTTCTGATGGATGCCCCGCCCGAAAAAGAGGATCCGCGGCCCTTCCTCGCCATCGGAGCGACGCTCGCGGCGATGGGGTTTTCGGCGCCGCAGCCGCTCGCCGTCGATCTCGATGCCGGTCTCGTGCTTCTGGAGGATTTCGGCGATGCGCGAGTGACCCCGGTGCTGGCGCGCGAGCCGGCGCGCGAAACCGCCATCTACGAACAGGCCGTCGATGTGCTGGCGGCGCTGCACTTTCAGCCTGCGCCGGGAATCGCGCCGTATGACGCGGCCGAACTGCGCCGCGAAGCGCGGTTGTTCGCCGAATGGTATCTGCCGGCGGTCGGGGTGGCCGCAGCGCCGGGCTATGACGCCGCCTGGGAACCGCTGTGGCCGGCAGTGCTCGACGCGCCGCCGGTGCTGACGCTGCGCGATTATCATGCCGACAATCTGATGATCCTTGATCGCCCCGGCCTGCGCGGGCTCGGCCTGCTCGATTTCCAGGACGCGCTTGCCGGCCATCCGGCCTATGATCTTGCGTCGTTGCTGCAGGACATCCGCCGCGAGGTGTCGCCGGAATTGGAAGCAGCGATGCTCGACCGCTATCTGGCAGCGCGGCCAGATGTGGAAGCCGGAGCGTTCCGCACTGCCTATGACATCCTCGCGGCGCAGCGGAACATCAAGATTCTCGGCGTCTTCACCCGGCTCTACGTCCGCGATGGCAAGGCCGGCTATCCTGCCTATCACCCGCGACTGTGGCAGCTTGTTCACCGCAACCTCGAACGCCCGGCGCTGGCACCGGTGGCGGCGTGGTTCGAGCGCCATGTGCCGGCGGCGGCGCGAACGGGTGTGGCGGTCGCCTGATGGGCATGAAGCCCAACCTCGCCATCCGGCCCCATGTCGGTGTCGCCATGCCGGGCTGCGCCATGGTGCTCGCCGCCGGGCTCGGCAAGCGGATGCGGCCGCTGACGGCGACTCGGCCGAAACCGCTGATCGAAGTCGCCGGGCGAACATTGCTCGATCGCGCCCTCGATCGGCTCGAGGCTGCCGGCATCGCCGGTGCCGTCGTCAACGTCCATTATTTTGCCGATCAGATCGAAGCGGCGGTGGCCGGCCGCGGCGATGGCCTCGCCATCCGAATATCCGATGAACGGGCGCAGCTTCTCGAAACCGGCGGCGGTGTCACCGCTGCGCTGCCGCTGATCGACTCCGATCCGTTCTTCGTCGTCAACGCCGACAATCTGTGGATCGACGGTTCGGCCGATACGCTGCGGCTGCTGGCGCAACGCTGGGATGCGACGTCGATGGACGCGCTGCTGCTGCTGGTGCCGCTGGCGCGGGCTTGCGGATATGAGGGCCGCGGCGATTTCCACCTCGATCCGCTGGGCGTGGTGCGGCCGCGTGTCGAAACCCGGCTGGCGCCGTTCGTCTATTCGGGCATCCAGCTGCTGTCGAAATCGCTTTTCGATGGGGAGCCGGTGGAGCCCTTCTCGATGTGGCGGGCGTGGCACAAGGCCCTTGCGGCAGGCCGGCTGTACGGTGCCGTCCACCAGGGGCTGTGGTTCCATGTCGGTACGCCGGCGGCGGTGGGTGCCACCGAAACCCTGTTGGCGATCGTCTGAAATGCACCGCAGCGGCGGCCTGTTCACGATCCCGCCGCATGTTGCCTTTGCCGATGCGCTGGCACGCGGGCTACTGGCACGCGCCGGTGACGATCCGTTGGCGCTGGCGCGAACGCAGCTGCTGCTGCCCAATCGCCGTGCCGTCGCTGCCGTCACCGATGGTTTCGTTCGCGCCATGGGTAGCGATGGCCGCAGCGAGGGCCTGCTGCTGCCGCGGATGACTCCGGTCGGCGATATCGGTGATGCGGGCAGCGACGCCGCCTTCGAACGCCTTGCCGCCGGCGATGCCGCGCTGCCGCCGCCGGTGCCGCCGCTGCTGCGCCGCTTCGAACTGGCGCGGCTGGTACGCGCCCTGCCGCGGAACCCGAGCCCGGTCGAAGCGCTGCGCCTCGGCGATGCGCTGGCGGCAGCGCTCGATGCCTTGCTTGCCGAGGAAATTGCCCCCGAACGCCTGCGCAATGTGGTCGCCGAAGCCAATCCGGAGCTTGCCGCGCACTGGCAGGCGACGCTCGCCTATCTCGATCTGATCATCACTGCCTGGCCGCAGGCGCGCGCGGCGCATGGCGGTGCCGACGCCGGCACGCGGCTGGCAGCGCTGGTCGATGCAACGGTTGCACGCTGGCAGTCGGCTCCGCCGCCGGGGCCGGTGGTCGTTGCCGGCGTCACCAACAGCTCGCCGCCGCTGGTACGGTTGCTGCGCGCCGTCCTCGCTCTGCCGCAGGGGCTGGTGGTGCTGCCCGGCCTCGATACCGATGCGTCGGATGCGGGCCAAGCGCGCTGGGATGTGCTGCGCTGCGCCGCTGCCGATGGCGACGATGCCGATGCATCGGTTCGCGACAGCGAGGAACACGCCCAACATGCGATGAAGGCGCTGCTCGCTCGCATCGGCCGCGATCGTGCCGAAGTCGATGATTGGGGCGTGGCGACGCCGTGGGATGGCCCGGCGGCGCGCACCGCGGCGGTGCTGGCGGCATTGGCGCCCGCCGACGCTGCCGACGCTGCCGACGCTGCCGACGCTTCCGACGACGGCGACGCGGTTTCGCTGCAAGCCTTCGCCGGCATCGGCGTCGTCGAGGCTGCGACTCGCGCCGAGGAAGCCCAGGCCATCGCGCTGGCGCTTCGCGACGCACTGGAGATTCCGGAACGACGCGCCGCACTGGTGACGCCCGATCGTGGTCTCGCGCGCCGGGTGGCGGCGCATTGCCGGCGCTGGGGCATTGCCATCGACGATTCGGCCGGCACACCGCTGCGCTTCACCCCGCCGGGTGCGCTGCTGCTGGCGCTCGCCGGCGCGCTGGTCGAAAGCTTTGCCCCGGTGGCGCTGCTGGCGGTGCTCAAGCATCCACTGGTGGCGGCGGGCGAAGGACGGGGTGCCTGGCTCGGCCAGGTGCGGCGGCTCGATCTGGCGCTGCGCGGCCAGCGCCCGCCGGCCGGCCTCGAGGCCATCGCCGAAGCGCTCGAACGCTGGCTCGAGGATCGGCTGGCGCGCACCCCCGATGCGGTGCAGCGCGAGGCGCGTGCCGGGCTGGCGGCAGCGGCAATGGCGTGGTTCGAAGCCGTCGCGGCACGGCTCGATCCCGTCGAGCGGCTGCGTGGCCGTCGCGAGCTGACGCTGCCGCAACTCGCCGCGGCGCTGCGCGAGACCGGGGAGGCAATCGCTGGCGAGGCGCTGTGGTCGGGCCCCGCCGGGCGGATGGCGGCAGAGCGGCTGGAAGCCATCGAAACCCATGGCGACGTGTTCGGCCCGATCGAACCCGGCGACGCCGCGGCGCTGCTGGCGGCGCTGCTGTCGGGGTGCGATGTTCGCGATGCCGCTGCCGGCCACCCGCGCCTCGCCATCCTGGGGCCGGTCGAAGCCCAGCTGGCGCGCTATGACCTGATGATCGTCGGCGGGCTCGACGAAGGCGTCTGGCCCGGGCAGCCGGCACCCGATCCGTGGCTGGCACCGGCGATCCGCTCGCGGCTCGGCCTGCCCGGCACGGCGCGCGGCATCGGCCTGGCCGCGCAGGATTTCGTCCGCGGCCTCGGCGCGCGCGACGTGCTGCTGACCCGGGCGCGCCGCGACAGCGGTGGCCCGCTGGTGCCGTCGCGCTTCTGGCGCCGCCTCGAAGCCTTTGCCGGCGATCGGCTTGTCGCCCGCGACGATCTGCTGGCGCTGGCGCGGGCCATCGATGGCGGCGGGGTTCCTGCCCGCGTCGCAGCGCCGGCGCCGGCGCCGCCCGCCGCAATCCGGCCGCGCAAGCTCTCGGTGACCGATGTCGATACGCTGATTGCCGATCCCTTCGCATTCTATGCCCGGGCGATGCTGCGGCTGACGGCGCTCGATCCGCTGGATGCCGATCCCAGTGCAGCGATGAAGGGAGAATTGCTGCACCGCATCCTCGAACGCTGGGTCAAGGCCGGGCACCACGATCTGGCGCAGTTGGAAAGCATCGCTGCCACCGAGCTCGATGCCGAAGGCCGGCATTTCCCGCTGCTGCGAGCGCTGTGGCTGCCGCGTGCTCGCCGTGCCATCGCCTGGGCCGGCGAAGCACTGCTGGCGCGAACCGAGGATGGCTGGACGGCGATGGTCGCCGAACCTTCCGGGTCGATGGCGCTGGCCAATGGCATCCTGCTGCGCGGCCGGGCCGATCGCGTCGATCGTGACGCGAGCGGTCGCCTTGCGGTTACCGACTACAAGACCGGCAGCCACCCCGGCGGCCCGCGGGTGCGCGACCTCGATGCAACGCAATTGGGGCTGACCATGGCACTGGCGGCGTCCGGCGCGCTCGGCGGCGTCGGCGACGGGGCGGCGGCCGAAATCGCCTATTGGAAACTTTCCGGCGGACGGACGCCGGGCAAGGCAAGCAATCCGCTCGGCAAGGCGCCTGCGGCGGCGCATGTCGAGGCCGTGCTCGGCCGCGCTGTCGAGCTGACCGACGATTACCTGCTCGGCAGCGTGCCGTTCCTGCCCAAATTGCGCCCGGCCTGGGCCTGGAGCGATTACGACCACCTCGCCCGGGTGGCGGAATGGATCGACCGGCCGCGCGGCGGCGAAGGCCCGCGATGAACACGGTGAAGGTCAACGCGCTGCTTGCCGAACAGGCGCTCGCCGCCGATCCTGCCGTCCATGCCTGGGTGGCGGCATCGGCCGGTACCGGCAAGACACAAGTGCTTTCGGCGCGGGTGCTGCGGCTGCTGCTCGGCGGGGTGCCGGCGCGGGCGATCCTGTGCCTGACTTTCACCAAGCTTGCTGCTGCCGAAATGCAGGACCGGGTGATGCGCACGCTGGCGCATTGGTCGCGCTGTGATCCGGCACAACTGGCAATCGATCTGGCGGCGCTGCAGGCGGCGGGTGATCTGGCCACCGCGGTGCGGGCGCGGCGGCTGTTTGCGCAGGTCCTCGAAGCCCCGCAGGGCCTTGCCGTCCAGACCATCCACGCTTTTGCCCAGTCGCTGATCGCCGGTTTTCCGGTGGAGGCAGGGGTGGCACCGGGTTTTGCCGTCATCGACGATCGCGATGCCGCGGCGCTGCGCCGGCGGCTGCTCGCCGAAGCCATCGAGGCAGCACCGGCCGGCGATCCGTTCCTTGCCGATCTGGCCGAAATCGGCATCGGCGGCGGCGAAGGCCGGCTCGCCGAAATCGCCCAGGGGCTGGCCGGGCACGAAGCATTGCTGGCGTCGCTGCCGGCGGCGGGGCTGCTGCCGATGGTGCGGCGCGCCATCGGCCTGCCGAGCGACGGCGATGCGGGCACGGCGCTGCGCGCTGCCGTCGCCGGCATCGACCGCAGCGGCGTCGAGCGGCTGGCGACGGCGCTCGGCCGGGCCGGCGGTGCCAATGCCGTGAAGCTCGCCCGCGAACTGGCGACCTGGCTCGCTTTCGCCGATCCGGCCAGCGGCCATGATGCCTTCACCCGGGCCTTCCTCAAGCTCGATGGCGAGCCGAAACAGCCTTCCTACCTGGTGCCCAACCCAGCAGACGCTGCCGATCCGGGGTTGCGGCCGTTCTGCGCCGAACTGTGCGATCGCCTCGTCGTCATCGCGCACGAACAGGCGCTCTACCGCATCGCCGATCATGCCGCGCGGCACCTGCGCGTCGGGCAGCGGCTGGGCGCCGATTTCGGCCGCGCCAAGGCGCGTGCCGGCGTCGTCGATTATGGCGACATGATCGCGGCGGCGCGCCGGCTGCTCGATGGCGGGGCGGCGGCCGATTGGGTGCGCTTCAAGCTCGACCAGCGCATCGACCATGTCCTTGTCGACGAGGCGCAGGATACCAATCCGGCGCAATGGGACATCATCCGCGAGATCGCCCGCGAATTCTTCGCCGGCGATGGCGCTCGCGATGTCGATCGCCGGCTGTTCGTCGTCGGCGATTTCAAACAGTCGATCTATCGTTTCCAGGGCGCCGATCCGCACAATTACAGCACCGAAGGGGTCAGTTACGCCCAGCTCGCCGGCGATGCCGACCAGCCGTGGCTGCCCGTTGCGCTGGCGCGGAACTTTCGTTCGGTCCCTGCGATCCTGACGGTGGTCGACAAGGTCATCGAAGCGCTGCTGCCGACCAGCTTCGATCCGGCCGGAGAGGTTCCGGCGCACGTCGCGGAGCGCAAGGGCACCGGCGTTGTCACGCTGTGGCCGCCACTGGTCGCCGAAGATGCCGGCGATGGCGGCAGCGAGGACGAGGCGAGCGCAGGGGACACCGATCTGCCTTCGGCAAGCATCGATGCCCGTCTGGCAGAGGCCATCGCTCGCAGCGTTGCCGGCTGGCTCGATCCAGCGGACCCGCTGATCATCCCTTCGCGCGGCCGGCCGGCGCAGCCCGAGGACATCCTGATCCTGGTGCAGCAGCGTGGTCGCCTCGCCGGCGCGCTGGTCGCGGCGCTGCACGCAGAGCGGGTTCCCGTCGCCGGCATCGATCGGCTGAAGCTTGCCGAACCGCTCGCCGTCGCCGATCTGCTGGCACTGGTGCGCTTCGTCCTGCAACCCGAGGACGACCTGACGCTGGCGGCGCTGCTGGTGTCGCCGTTCGGCGGCATCGACCATGAAACGCTGTACGCGCTGGCGGCACCGCGGCGCGGCAGCCTGTGGGCGGCGGTGCAGGCCAGCGACGATCCGGCGGTGCAGGCGGCGCGCGGCTGGCTGGGTGAAGTGCTCGGCTTTGCCGATCTGGCGGCACCCTATGCGTTTTTCGAACGCATCCTGTCGGGGCCGCTGCAAGGCCGTCGCCGCTTGCTGTCGCGGCTCGGCAACGAAGCGCGCGACGCCCTCGACGCCGTTCTCGACCAGGCGCTGGCCTTCGAAGCCGCGCACCCGCCGTCGCTGCAGGGCTTTCTCGCCTGGATCGAGGCCGATGATGTCGTCATCAAGCGCGATCCCGAAGGCGTTCACCGCGATGTGCGCGTCATGACAGTGCACGGCGCCAAGGGCCTTCAGGCGCCGATCGTCGTGATTGCCGATGCCTGCCGCCCGCGCAAGGCGGAGAAGGGCCCGCTGCTGATCCCCATCGACGATGGCGTGCTGCCGGTGTTCCTGCCCGGCGGCGAACCGCTGTCGGGGCTGCTGGCTTCACTGCAACAGGATCGCGAATGCGATGCGACGCGTGAATATTGCAGGCTGCTGTATGTCGCGCTTACGCGTGCGGAGGACATGCTGTTCATCGGCGGCGCGTTGGCCAAGGGCGATCCGCCCGAGGAAAGCTGGCATGCGACGCTCGCTTCGGTGCTCGGCGATCTGCCCACGCAAGCCGTCGACGATCCGGCCTGGCCGTCGCCCGCCATCGAATATCGCAACGGCGACGATGCCGCGCTCGATCGTTCCGCCGGTGTGGTGCCGCAAGCCTCGCGGCTGGTGCTGCCGGACTGGCTGCACCGGCCGGCACCGCAGGAAGCCCGGCCGCCGCGGCCGCTGACGCCATCGGCATTGGCCGGGGACAATGTTGCCGCGCCGCCGCCGGGGCCGGGCGCTCGCGCTGCTGCGGCGCGGGGTTCGGCGCTGCACGCGCTGTTCGAGCGCCTGCCCGCTGTGGCGCCGGCGCGTCGCCGCGATGTCGGCAGCGCCTGGTGCGCTGCCGGCGGCCACGATCCGGCACTGGTCGATGAAGTGCTGGCCGTGCTCGACGATCCGGCCTTTGCCGCGGTCTTCGCCGAAAATGCGCTGACCGAGGCGCCGGTGGCGGCGGTGGTCGATGGCCAGGTGATCGCCGGCACCGTCGATCGCCTGCTGGTCGGGCCATCGGAGGTGCTGGTCGTCGATTTCAAGACCGGGCGGCGGGTGCCGGCCGAAGCAGCTGCCGCCGATGTCTTCCACCTGCGCCAGATGGCGGCCTATGCGGCAGCGCTGGCGCGGGTGTTCCCGGGGCGGGCGGTGCGGGCCGCGCTGCTCTACACGGCAGGGCCGGCGCTCATCGAAATCCCGCCCGAAATGCTTGCGCTTCACGGCCCCCAAGCGGAACTGCCGTTGCAGACTGCAACCGAACCTCTAATTATGCCGAATGGATGACCGAGCCGGCGGGGCTGTCCCGCGGCCGAACCGACTTTCGAGGAACCACCCGATGGGTACCCGTGCCGTTACCGATGCCTCGTTCCACGCCGATGTGATCAGCGCCGACAAGCCGGTGCTGGTCGATTTCTGGGCCGAATGGTGTGGACCCTGCCGCCAGATCGCCCCGGCGCTGGAAGAGATCAACGCCGAACTCGACGGGGTCGAGATCGTCAAGCTCAACATCGACGACAATCCCGATGCGCCGTCGAAATACGGCGTGCGCGGCATCCCGACGATGATCCTGTTCAAGAACGGCGAAGCCGTCGCCACCAAGGTCGGCGCCGCGCCGAAATCGCAACTGAAGAGCTGGCTGGAAGGCGAGCTGGGCTGAACGTTCCTGCCGGCTACCCCGGCAGCAACATCTGCCCCAGCCGCGGGAAATGCACCGCGACGCTGCCCGCCGCGGCACTCTCGCGCGCCACGCTGATGCCGTCCTCGTCATAGTGCAGCAGCGTGCCGGCCACCGGCAGGTCGTTGGCGCCTTCGGTCCGCACCAGCACCGCCTGGCCGGCGCGGAATGGCGCTTCGATGCTGCCACCGGCAGGCTGCGGCGTCGCATCGCGCGCCACTGCGATCGCCTCGTCGGCGGTCATCTCGTGGCGCTCACCATGGCCGATCGCCTGCATGCGTCCGAACCAGGCGCGAAGCTGCGGATGCAACAGGCGGCCGGCGGTATCGCCTGCCATCGCGGCGACGAACCAGAGATTGCAGTAGAAGCCGAGGTCGCCGTGCCCCGCCGCAGCGCCGCCGACAAAGGCGCGGCCATCTGCCAGTGTCGATTCCAGCCAGGCTGCTGCCACCGCGGCCTGGCCGGTGAGGTGCGGCGTTGCTTCGGCAAGCCTGGTCATGTCGAGGCCGAAGCGAGCGCGGCGATCCTCGGCGAACCCCGGCGGCAACGCGCCGGGCGGCAGTGCGCCCATCGCCGCGCCGACATGGGCGAGGAACTGCGGCCCGCCTGCCCAGGCCGCCAGCATCCGGTGGATGGCGCCCAGCGGCGCCGGATAGAAGCTCGGGCTCGGCTGCAACGCTTCGAGCGCCGGCAGGATCGCCGCGGTATCGCAATAGATATCGGCACCGATCTGCAGGACGGGGGTGCGGGCATAGCCGCCGGTCAGCTCGGTCTGCCCCGGCTTGGGCAGGATGTTCGGCACGATCACCGATCCCCATGCCAGCCCCTTCATGCCCAGCGCGGTGCGAACAAGCTCGCCATAGGGCGAGGTGGGATAATGGTGCAGGATCGGCAGCATCGGCAGCGACTTTCAGACGATTGTGTCGCGATCCTAGCCGCCGGCGGTAGCGCCCGCCCCTGCCGCAAGCGGCAGGCGATCAGCTACGATAATCGGCATTGATGCTGATGTAGCCATGGGTCAGGTCGCAGGTCCACACCCGCGCCCGGCCGTCGCCCAGCCCGATATCGACTCCGATGGCGACTTCGCTGCCGGCGAGATGCGCCGCCACGGGCGCCTCGTCATAGCCCGGCAGGACGGCGCCGGCGGCGGCGACTTCGGTGGTGCCGAAGCGGATCGACAGCAGGTCGCGGTCGGCAGGTTCGCCGGCCTTGCCGACCGCCATCACGACTCGGCCCCAATTGGCGTCGCCGCCGGCGATCGCGGTCTTGACCAGCGGCGAATTGGCGATGCTCATCGCAATCCGGTGCGCCGATGCGTCGCTTTGCGCACCACCGACAGTGATTTCGATCAATTTGGTGGCGCCTTCGCCGTCGCGCACCACCAGCAACGCCAGCTGCCGGCACAGATCGGCGAGCGCTGCGGCAAAGGCATCGGCACCGGGCGAGGCCCAGCCCGACAGCAGTGCATTGCCGGCGGCACCGGTGGCGAAGGCCAGCACGCTGTCCGACGTCGAGGTGTCGCCATCGACGGTGATGCACGAAAAGCTGCGCAGATTGGCGGCGGTCAGCGCTTCCTGGAGGAACAGCGGATCGACCGCGGCATCGGTGAACAGGAAGCCGAGCATCGTCGCCATGTCGGGGGCGATCATGCCGCTGCCCTTGATGATGCCGGTCAGCGTGACGCGGCGGTCGCCGACCATCGCCGCGGTCGTCGCCGCCTTGGCGAAGGTGTCGGTGGTGCCGATGGCCAGTGTCGCTGCATGAAAATTCGCCTGCCCGAGCGCGGCATGGGCAGCCTCGACTCCGGCCAGCGCCTTGTCCACCGGCAGCGGCACGCCGATGACACCGGTGGAGGCCTGGAAAACCTCGGCAGGCGCGCAGCCGACCAGCTCCGCCAGCCGGGCACCCTGCGCTTCGGCCGCGGCTCGCCCGGCAGCGCCGGTGAAGGCGTTGCTGTTGCCGGCATTGACGACCAACGCACGCGCCCGGCCGCCGATCAGCCGTTTCGCGCACAGCTCGACCTCGGGCGACGGGCAGCGCGAACGCGTCAGCACCCCGGCGACGGCAGTGCCCGGTGCCAGTTCTATCACCGTCACGTCATCGGCGGCGCGCCCCGGCTTGTAGCCGGCGCGGGCCGTGCCGATCCGCGCGCCGGCAACCGGTGCCAGGTCGGGAAACGGCAGGGCAAGCGGCGAGATGGTCATTCCGGCGTCATGGCGCGCCGCGCCGGCGCCGTCGAGGGGGCATATTCCCAATGCCAGGGTTCGAAGACATAAGGGTGAAAGCCGAAACGCCCGGCGTTGGCGAGCAGCCAGCGATAGGGCGCGCTTCGAGTCATCGCCAGCCGGTTGGCATCGGCCGAACTGTCCGGCCCAAAGCCGGGTGCCTCGCCGACATAGACATCGATCGCCCGGCCGGTGCGGTGCGGGGAGCAGGTGGCGCGCGCAATGCCGTTGCAATTGCCGTCGCGCGCACAGCGTGCCGCGTCCGCTGCAGGATCGCGAAAGCCCGAAAAGATCGTCAGCCAACGCGGGTCGTAGCGGCGATCCGGCGGGCGCAGTTCGGGCAGGTCCCGGGCAGCGGCGGCGCGCAGCCGGCGCCAGGCGGCAAGCGCCGGCGCCTCGATACGGATCGGCTTGCCGACATAGCTTTCATGGGCGGCGGCATCGGCAAGCCGGCGTGCCGGCGGCGGCGGCGGGCAGGCGCTGCGGCTGGCAGCGACAAAGGGCCGCCGCGCCTGCCAGCCGGCTTTCAGTGCCGCCATGTCGGGGGTGTCGAAAATGCCGGTGGCAGGCAGGCGCCGTGCCGCCTGCCACCGCGCCAGCGCCGCCGCAAAGCCGGGGCTGTTCGCCGGGCAGCGCGTGCCGATCGTGGTGGCGATGGCGGGAACATAAACGGCCCAGCCGGCCTCGGCACGGCCGAACGGCGCCCAGATCATGCTGGCGAGGGTGGCGTTGTTCCGCGCCGCGGCGGTCACCGGCCCCGCCCGGCACACGGCCGGAACGACTGCCACGACCCGATAGCCGATGATGGCCGGCGGGGCAGGCGGCAGTGCAGGTGGTGCAACGGCGATCAAGCGGCTGATTCTCCCGAACATCGACCGGAACCGGCGGGCGGCTGCGGGCGTAGCGGTCTGCCGTCAACAAAGGATATCGCCATTACGTTCCCGCTGCTCCTGATCGCCCTTGCCCTGCAGACGGCGCCGACCGCCCCCGCGGCCGAGATTTCACCCGGATCACCTGCGCCGGCACCGGTCGCCGCAGCCGGCGTTCCGGTGCCCGATGCGCCGATGGTCGCGGCAGTCAATGGCCAGGGCTTCGTCGCTCGGCCGAATGCGGCGGCAGTGCGGCGGATGGTGCTGAAGGCGCAGGTGCTGCTCGATCGCCGCAACTTCTCGCCCGGCGTCATCGATGGCCGCGCCGGCGGCAATCTGCGCGCTGCCCTGATGGCGTTCCAGGCGGCCAGCGACTTGCCCGAAACCGGCCGCATCGATGCCGCGACCTGGGCAGCGCTCGCTGCCGACACCGCGCCCGTCCTGCGCAGCCATGTCGTCAGCGATACCGATGTCGCCGGGCCGTTCGTGGCGCGCGCCGCGCCGGGCGATTTCGCGGCGCTCGCGGCGGAAGGCGCCACCGGTTGGACGTCGGTCGCCGAAAGCCTCGCCGAACGCGCGCACATGGCCGAGGCACTGCTGGCCGGCCTCAACCCCGGCATCGCTCGTTATGACGCCGGAACGCGGCTGGTCGTCACCGATACGGCGCGCGCCGAACTGCCCGCCATTGCCAGCATCCGTGTCGACAAGAGCCGGCGACAATTGCTGGCGCTCGACGGCAGCGGCAAGGTGGTCGCGGCATTTCCGGCGACCGTCGGCAGCAGCGAACGCCCGGCGCCGAACGGCGAATGGACGGTTCGGGCCGTGGCACCGGCACCGAACTACACCTATGACCCGTCACGCGTCAGCTTCAAGACAAAGGACGGCGGCACCGAAAAGCTGGTGATTCCGCCCGGTCCCAACAACCCGGTCGGCGCCACCTGGATCGACCTGAGCCTCGATACCTACGGCATCCACGGCACCCCCGAACCTTCGGCGATCGGCAAGACGGCCAGCAATGGCTGCGTGCGGCTGACCAACTGGGACGCGAGCGACCTGGGCGCCGCGGTCAAGCCGGGGACGCGGGTGACGATCGGCTAGGCCGGCGAAAGCCCACGGGTCGGGCAGCAGGGCAAGCGACCAGGGCATCCACCCTGCTGCAATATTGACTCGACCGCGCTGTCGCCCTAAGCGCGCAACTTGATTTTCGGGGCAACGCCCCCAGCCACCGGATTGTACCGACATGAAGCGCACCTATCAGCCCAGCAAGCTCGTCCGCGCCCGTCGCCACGGTTTCCGTGCTCGCATGGCAACTGTCGGTGGCCGCAACGTCATCCGCAACCGCCGCGCCCAGGGCCGCAAGAAGCTGAGCGCCTGAACCGGGATTCTGCTTCCGGTGATCGCGGTGCGGCCGGCCCGATCGAAACGATCCGTCTGCGTCGTGATTTCCTCGCTGCCAACAAGGCCCGCCGGGTCGTAACGCCCGGCTTCATCCTGCTCGTCCGGCCGCGCGGTGATTTGTCACCGACGATGCGTGCCGGATTCACTGTCACCAAGAAGATCGGCGGCGCTGTCGTCCGCAACCGCATGAAGCGGCGCTTCCGGGCGCTGGTGCGCGATCTGCTCCCCGGCCACGGCGAGCGGGGTGCCGATCACATCCTGATCGGCCGCGATGGCGGCATCGAACGCGATCATGCAGCGCTGGTGCAGGACCTTTGTTCCGCACTGGTGAAAGCGCGGCGCAAGTGATGGCGCGATGGCCGCGCCGCCTCGCTGCGGCGCCGGTCCGCCTCTATCAACTCGTCGTCTCGCCACTGCTGCCGCCGTCGTGTCGCTACCAACCGACTTGTTCGCATTATGCCATCGCGGCATTGTCCCGCTACGGCGTGGTGCGCGGCGGCTGGTTGGCAATCCGCCGCATCGCTCGCTGCCACCCCTGGGGCGGCTCGGGCTATGACCCGGTGCCTTGAGAGGCTATAGCGCGCCATTGCCGCTGTTCCGGGCGGCCCCCATCTGCAACCTGCACCGCATCAACCGAGAGCTGTCTTGTCCCAGGAAAATCGTAATCTCGCGCTCGCCTTCCTGCTGTCCGCGCTGGTGCTGATCGGCTGGGCGTTCGTCAGCCAACGCTTCTTTCCGGAAGCAGAGCCGGCAGTGGTCGCGGCCGCGGCACCTGCCACCGGCGCCGCGGCCGCGCCGGTTGCCGGCCCCAGCGTTGCCGGCCCCAGCGTTGCCGGCCCCAGCGTTGCCAGCCCCAGCGTTGCCAGCGGTGTGCCGGCGACGGCGACGGCGAATGCAGCACCGGTGGCCGATCGCGGCCGCTTGCTCCTCAGCACTCCGCGGGTCGTCGTCGATACGCCGCGGCTGAAGGGATCGATCAACCTCAAGGGCGCGCGCTTCGATGATCTGACGCTCACCGATTATCGTGTCACCGTCGACAAGGCATCGCCGCCGGTGCGGCTGCTCAGCCCGTCGGGCACTGCGGACGCGTATTTCGGCCAGTTCGGCTGGTCGGGTGCACAGGCGCCGCCCGCCGACGCGGTTTGGACGGCAAGCGCGCCGCGGCTGACTCCGGCGGCGCCCGTCACCCTGCGCTGGGTCTCGCCCGGCGGCGCGGTGTTCGAACAGATCATCGCCGTCGACCGGGATTTCATGTTCACCGTGCGCCAGCGCGTGCGCAACCCCGGTGTGGCGGCGCTCGCCGTGCGGCCATGGGGGCTGCTCTCGCGTCGCGGCGAGGGGCCCGATCCGACCAGCTATGCGCTGTATACCGGTCCTATCGGAGTCATCGACGGCACGCTGCGCGATACCGATGTCGAAGCCTCGGTACTGCGCGACGAAGGCGCCAAGAGCTACAAGACCACCGGCGGCTGGATCGGCCTGACCGACAAATACTGGCTCGGCGCGCTGATCCCCGACCAGAAGGTGCCGGTCGAAGCACGCTTCGCCTATGCCGGCGGCGAACAGTTCCAGACCGATTATCTCGCTCCGGCCGTCGCAGTTCCGGCCGGCGCCGCGATCGAGACCGTTCAGCATTTCTTTGCCGGCGCCAAGGAAGTGAACCTGCTCGATCGCTACATGACGGCGCTTGGCATCCCCCACTTCGATCTGGCGGTCAGCTGGGGCTGGTTCATCCTGCTGGCACAGCCGATCTTCCACCTGCTCGACTGGCTGTTCAAGCTGACCGGCAATTTCGGCGTTGCCATCATCGGGCTGACTCTGATTGTCCGCGCGGCGTTGTTCCCGATCGCCAACAAGCAATATGAATCGATGGCCAAGATGCGGCTGGTGGCGCCGCGAATGAAGGCGATCCAGGAACGCTGGAAGGACGACAAGGTCCGCCAGAACCAGGAAATGATGACCCTGTACAAGACCGAAAAGGTCAACCCGATCAGCGGCTGCCTGCCGATCCTGCTGCAGATCCCGATCTTCTTCTCGCTGTACAAGACGCTGCTCGTCGCCATCGAAATGCGCCACCAGCCGTTCGTGCTGTGGCTGAACGACCTGTCGGCGCCCGATCCGCTGACGCCGCTCAACCTGTTCGGGCTGCTGGCGTGGCAACCGCCGGCGGTGATCGCCATCGGCGTGCTGCCGATCCTGCTCGGCATCACCATGTGGGCGCAGCAGAAAATGAACCCGGCGGTGATGGACCCGGTGCAGCAGCAGGTTTTCGCCATCATGCCATGGGTGTTCATGTTCATCATGGCGCCGTTCGCCGCCGGGCTGCAGTTGTATTGGACGATCAACAACCTCGTTTCGATCGCCCAGCAATGGTATATGCTGAAGAAATACCCGATGCCGGCGACGCCGCCGGGGGCCGCGGTCGTCGATGTGGCGGCAACACCGACAGCGGCCGCCGAGGGCAGTGCCCCGCCGCTGCCGCCGCCCAATTCGCCACGTCGTCCGACACGCGGCGCCGGGCCACGGCCGGGCACCTCGGGTGCCGCCCCCAAATCCGGCAAGGCGCGGCGATGACCGAAACCGCCGAACCGCAACGCCCGACCGAGGCGGAACGCGCTGCCGCGGCCGCGCGCCTGCTCGAGGCCGATCGCGATATCGAAGCGCAACGGGTCGCCGATGTTCGCGCCGAACGATCGCGTGCCTGGCTGATCGAGGCAGCGCGCAAGCGCTTCGCCGGGCCGACGGCGTTCCTGCTCTCGGCACCGCAGCTCGAATTCCTCCCCGCCCCGCGGGTGCCGGAGATCGCTTTTTCCGGGCGAAGCAATGTCGGCAAATCGTCGTTGCTCAATGCGCTCACTGGCCGGCAGGGGCTGGCGCGCGCTTCGACGACACCGGGGCGGACGCAGGAACTCAACATCTTCGACATCGGCGAGCCGCTGGCATTCCGCCTCGTCGACATGCCCGGCTATGGCTATGCCGAAGCACCGCGCGACCTGGTGCGGCAGTGGAAGGCGCTGATCTTCGATTATCTGCGCGGTCGCCAGGTGCTGCAGCGCGTCCTGCTGCTCATCGACAGCCGCCACGGCCTGAAGGATGTCGATCACGAGATCATGACGATGCTCGACCAGGCTGCGGTCAGCTATCAGGTCGTGCTGACCAAGGCCGACAAGATCAAGCCGACGGCGCTGGCCAAGACGCTGGAAACGGTAACGCTCGGCACCCACCGCCACCCGGCGGCGTTCCCCGAAGTGCTGGCGACTTCGGCCGAAACCGGCCTCGGGATTGCGGAACTGCGCGCGGCGGTGCTGGCGGCGGTCGATCCCTCGCTGGCGTAAGCTGACGCCGCGGCACCCCCGCCTTGCCGCCTGCCGGCACCCTGCTACAAAGCCTTCATGAAACTCATCATCGGCAATCGGGCCTATTCGAGCTGGTCGCTGCGCGGCTGGCTGGCGGCGAAGCTTTCGGGGCTGCCGTTCACCTGCGAAGTGATCGCCATGGACACGCCCGAATGGCTGTCCGGCGCCGCCAAGGGGGAAATGCCCTCGGGGCGCGTCCCCGTGCTGTGGGATCATGCGACGCCGGTGTGGGACAGTCTCGCCATCATCCTGTGGCTTGCCGACAAGGGCGGCCACGATCGTTTCTGGCCGCGCGAGCTGCCCGATCGGGCGCTGTGCTATGCCATGGCGGCGGAGATGCATTCGGGCTTTGGCGCGTTGCGTGCCGGTTGTCCGATGAACCTCACGGAACGCTTCCCGGCGTTTGCGCCGTCGCCCGAAATAACCGCCGATGTCGCGCGGATCGACGCACTGTGGTCGGAAGCGCGCACCCGCTTCGGCAGCGACAGCGACCTGCCCTGGCTGTTCGGGCCGTTCAGCGCGGCGGACGTGATGTTCGCCCCCGTCGTCACCCGCATCGACACCTACGGCCTGCCGGTGTCGCCTGCGTCGCGCGCTTATGTCGATGCTGTTCTCGCCCATCCCTGGATGGCGGAATGGACCGCGGCGGCGCGGGTCGAAACCTTCCCCTTCGATCGCTATCCCATTCCCGGCGGCGTGCCGGCCTGATCCCCCTTCCGGAGCCTCCAACGATGCGTCACCTTCTTGCCGGTGCGGCCCTTTGCCTGATCACCGCGCCGCTCGCCGCCGAACCCGAATTCAGCCCGGCGCGGATTCGCGCCGATGTCGCCTTCCTTGCCGATGATCTGCTGGAAGGCCGCGATACCGGCACTCGCGGCCACGAGATCGCAGCGCGCTATGTCGCCACCCAGTTCGACGCCGCCGGGCTGAAGCCGGCCGGAACGCAGGGCTGGTTCACGCCGGTGGCGCTTTCCGAAGCGACGCTCGGCGACGGCGCGACGCTGACCATCACCGGAAGGGACGGCACAACGACGCTCGCCCAGAAGGTCGATGTGCTGCTCTCGCCCAGCCATTTGGAAAGCAGCACCGAAGTCGCCGCGCCGCTGGTCTTCGTCGGCTTCGGGCTCGATGATCCGAAATACGGCTATGACGATTACAAGGGCCTCGATGTGCGCGGCAAGATCGTCGTCATGCTGCGCGGCATCCCCAAGGGCGGGCCCGATGAAGTCGTCGCGCACCTGGCGAACCAGAAACTCGTCAATGCCTCGCGGCGCGGTGCGACCGGCGCGATCACGCTGTCGACGCTGCAATCGGAAAAGATCGATCCCTTCGTTCGCCGCCTTGCCTCGGCCGGCCGCCCCGGCACCACCTGGGTCACGGCCGATGGCAAGCCCAGCGACGATGCGCCGTCGATCCGCGGCAGCGCACGCACCAATGATCGCGGCGCCCAGGCGATCTTCGCCGGTGCTCGCCGCCCGCTGGCGACGGTGCTCGCCGAAGCCGACAAGCCGAACGGCCGGCCCAGGGGCTTCGCGCTGGCGACCAGCGCGCGCTTCGCCTTCACCTCGACCAACCGCCGCTTCAGCAGCCCCAATGTGCTCGGGATGATCGAAGGCAGCGACCCCGTCCTGAAGAACGAAGTCGTCATCCTGATGGGTCACCTCGATCATATCGGCCTGAAACCCGGCGGTGGCGCCGGTGACATCGTCCGCAATGGCGCGCTCGACAATGCCGCCGGATCGGCAGTGACGATGGAAGTGGCGCGTGCCTTTGCCAGCGGCCCGGCGCCGAAGCGCAGCCTGTTGTTCATCGCCAACACCGGCGAGGAACGCGGGCTGCTGGGTGCCGAAGCCACCGCCGCGATGCCGCCGGTGCCGATCGATCGCATCGTTGCTGCCGTCGATCTCGACATGCCGCTGCTGCTCTACCCGTTCACCGATGTGAACGCCTATGGCGGCGACCATTCGAGCCTGGGCGAAGCCATCGGCCGCGCCATCGGCACTGTCGGCGTGGCGCTGTCGCCCGATCCGCAACCGGAAGAAACCATCTTCGTGCGGTCCGATCATTATGCCTTCGTCAAGCGCGGCGTGCCGGCGATCATGCTCGCCACCGGCCATGCCAATGGCGGCGCGGCGGCGTGGAAGACCTTCCTGTCGACCAACTACCACAATGTCGGCGATGACATGGCACTGCCGATCGACTGGCAGGCCGGGGCGAAATACGCCCGGGTCAATTACCTGATCGCGAAGGAACTCGCCGATGGCGACCGGGTGCGCTGGTACGAGGGCGATTATTTCGGCAACGCCTTTGCCGCCGGCCAGCCGCGGGCGAAGCGGCCGGTTGCGGCAGCGGCGCCGGCACCCAGGCCGTGACCCTCGATCCGGTTGCGCTGGCACAGGCGCTGGTGGCCTGCGCCAGCGTCACCCCCGCCGATGCCGGAGCGCAGGCCGTGCTCGGCCAAGCGCTCGCCGGGCTGGGCTTCGCGATCCACCCGCTGCCGTTCGGCTCGCCGCCCGATGGCCCGGTGCACAATTTC
>JBBQWE010000020.1:0-30065 GCA_038210855.1 Sphingomonadales bacterium
CCGGGGGGGTTTTTTTCTTTTCTGTGACCTCCTGCTCGGGGGGGGGGGGGGCCGCCCGGGGCCCCCCCCCCCCCGGCACTTCGGATCAGGCAGCGGCGGGCGTCGGAACGGCGACGCGGACTTCCGCGCCATTGGCCCGCCCGATGGCGCGCACGCCGGCGATCGGCAACGCTTCGTCGATGCGCCGGAAAGTGGCGAGCGCCTGGCCGGTGACCTGATCCATGTTGTAATAGCGGAAGGTCGCCAGCCGGCCGACGAACCAGACGTCGCGGGCCTTGGCCGCCAGGGCTTCATAGCGCTTGAACAGCGCCTGGCTTTCGGGCTGCAGGATCGGATAATAGGGATCGCCGGTCGCCGAGCTGTATTCGCGGGTGATCGCTGTCTTGGGGTGCACCTGCCCGGTCATGTGCTTGTATTCGCTGACCCGCGTATAGGCTTCCGTCTGGGGATAATTCACCGTTCCGGTCGGCAGCGCGAATTCCTGATCGAGCGTTTCATGTTCGAACCGCAGCGAGCGGTACGGAAGCTCCCCGAAGCGGTAATCGAAATATTCGTCGATCGGCCCGGTATAGATGACGCGCTTGTGCGGGATCGCCTTGGCGATGGCGCGGTAATCGGTGCCCAGCATCACCGAAATGTTCGGGTGATCGAGCATGCGTTCGAACATCCGCGTATAACCTTCCAGCGGCATGCATTGGTGGCTGTCGGTGAAATAGCGGTCGTCGCGATTGGTGCGGATCGGCACGCGCGCCGTCACCGACTTGTCGAGCTGCGACGGGTCGAGGCCCCATTGCTTGCGGGTATAGCCCTGGAAGAACTTTTCATACAGTTCGCGACCGACCACCGAGACGACGACATCTTCCGAAGTCTTGATCTCGTCGACGCTTTCGGCGCGCGCCGCGAACCATTCGACGAGCTGTTCGCTGGTCAGATCGAGATCGTACAGCTTGTTGACGGTATCGAGGTTTATCGGAATCGGCACCTGCCGGCCATCGACCATCCCGAGCACGCGGTGCTCGTAGCGACGCCATTTGGTGAACATCGACAGGTGATCGAGGATGGCATCGGAATTGGTGTGGAAGATGTGCGGCCCATATTTGTGGACCAGCACGCCGGCTTCGTTGTAATGGTCATAGGCATTGCCGGCAATATGATGCCGGCGATCGACCACCAGTACACGTTCGCCGCGCTGCGAGGCCAGCCGTTCGGCCAGCACGGAACCGGCGAAACCGGCCCCAACGATCAACCAATCAAACATTGGCAGCCTCCTTGCGCTGCGCCGGGGCGGTTGCCGCGGCGATGAGGGTCTTCATGGCAGTCCAGGTTGCATCCCAGCTGTTGCCGGCGAGATGCGCATCGACCAGCGCCTGGCGCGCCATCGCCTGCGCCTCGCCCTGGCCGAGCAGCCGCTCGATCGCAGCGACGGTGTCGGCCGCCGTCGTCGCGATGGCGACAAGGCCGCGCCGGCCATAGGGTTCGACGACATCGTGGATCGGGGTCGAAACCACCGGCAGCCCGGCGGCGAGAAACTCCGGCGTCTTGGTCGGCGAGATGAAACGCGTCGAATCATTGATGGCAAAAGGCATCCAGCCGACATCCCAATGCTTCATATATGCCGGCAGGTCGGCATAGGCCTTGGTGCCCAGCCAGTGGATGTTGCCGGCCTGCGGCAGGCTGGCCGGGTCGATCTTCGCGGTCGGCCCGATCATCACCAGTTGCCAATCGGGGCGCTGCGCAGCGACTTCGGCGATCAGGCCGAGGTCCATGCGTTCGTCGATCACGCCGAAAAAGCCGATCCGCGGCCCGGCGATGCCGGCCTGGTCGGCGGGCTCGCCGTCGCTGCGGCTTCGCGCGGCGCCGAAGTGATCGGCATCGATGCTGGACGGGAAGCAATGCACGTTGGCATGGCGGTCGCGCACCGCGGCGTGGAGCGAAACGCCGCCGGTGAAGACGACATCGGCCAATTCCATCAGCGCGCTTTCCAATGCTCGCAGGTCGGGCGGCGCGAAGGCAAAGGCCGACAGTTCGTCCATCTTGTCGAAAACGATGGCATCGGCGGCGATGCGATGGCCGAAGGCCAGTGCCATCGGGGTGTAATACCACAGCAGCAACTGGCGACCTTCGGCGAGCGCGGCGATGCGTTCGGCGACATCGCCCTGGTGCATCATGCCCAGCGCCGGATCGGTGCCGGCCGGCAGCAGCGGCTGAACGACGGTAACGCCGCCACGATCGAGCATGCGGACCCCGGGGCGAGTGCCTTCGATCATCGGTTCCTCGAGGAAGAACACCTGGAAATCGCGCGCGGCCCGGGTCAGCAGATGCTGCGGCCGCTGGAAAACGAAATCCCAGCGCAGGTGGGAAAGCACCATCAGCACCGGCTTGGCATGGGACGGCAGGGTTGGGGCCGGCAGGGTTGGGGCCGGCAGGGTTGGGGCCGGCCGGTGTTGCGCTGGCGCGGTTCGGTTGTGCAAAGGCCCGCTGTGCGCAGGCAAGGCGATAGCGGCGTCCGGCTGGCGCACGGGCGGTCTCCTGTCGAAAGCGATTTCCGGGCTCGTGAATGCCGGCGAAGCGGCCGAGTCAGGGGAAGAAATGCGTTCGGGGCCATTTCGGTTCCGCGACGCTCGGCCGGCGCCGCCACGACAGGACCCGGCGGTTTACGCAAGCTGAATGACGGGCTGCCCGAAAAACGAGGCCCGAAAAACGACGCCCGAAAAACAAGGCCCGAAAAACAAGGCCCGAAAAATAAGGATTGTCCGTGGCGGGGCAGCGCGATAATCGGAACAGGACCGAAAGGGCCGGCCGGGCGACACCGGCCGGGCGACAGCGGCCGGGCGACAGCGGCCGGGCGACAGGGGCAGGCGCCGGCAGTGTTGTTTCCAGATTGCAGGCGAGACAGGGTGCAGGGCATGCAGACGGGCGGGATTCACAAGCTGGTTTCGGCCCTGCATCGTAATCGATGCGGCGCATCGGCGGCCGAATATGCCCTGATCATCGCCAGCATCGGCGCCTTCGTCGTCGCCGGTACCACGGTGTTCGGCGAGGCGGTGCAGACGATTTTCGAATCGAACCGCGATGCCGTTAACGATTCGGTCGACAACACTTTCAAGAACTGACGTTTCTGCACCGGCGAATCGGTTATCCTGCGGTTTTCCGCGTCAATCGTCGCAATTCTTGCGTTAACCAAGATGAATTCTTGGAGAATACGAAGTTGTTTTTCGGCAACGCATTGGCCGGTTTTGCGTTCCGCCTGCGCCAGCCTGTCGGTGAATGAAGATTTAAAGTGTTCCGGATCAGACGCTTATGTTGGAAAGCTGCCGGCTTGGGCCTTTGTTTGGCCCCGAAAACGGGTGAGTTCCCGTCTTAGGAAACGCACATAAACCGTCAAAGCATATTGTTTCCGGGGCGGATTGCCGATACTCCCGATCAGGGCGCATCGCGGGGGCAGCGTAAACAAGCATTTCCCTTCGGAGAGCTCGGTATCCTGGCGTTTGCGTCAACCATTTGCCGGATAAGAAACGGTCAATCTTCCAGAAAAAGGGACAGTCTCATGATGAAGCTCATCGCCAAGCTTGCCAAGAACACCGACGGCGCCTCGGCCGCCGAATACGCTCTGATCGTCGCCGTCCTCGGTGGCCTGGTCGTCGCCGGCGCCACCGCTTTCGGCGGTGCGCTGAACACCTCGATGGCCAAGAACGGCAACGCTCTGAACGGCGAAGCAGACGGTTCGTTCAAGTAAGCATCACGGTCGGACCCGCGGCGGAAACGTCGCGGGTCCATCCGACTGCTGCGCAATTGTCGCAGCCGGTAACAGCACACCGCTCTCCGTCTGCTGTTAACCGATTTGCCACATGCCACTGCCATAGCTTGGCGCGACGACGGCATGGGCAGGGTCCGGCGGCGGAGTCCGGCAGCGGGGTCCGGCAGCGGGGTCCGGCGGCGGGGTCCGGCGGGTCGCTTCGGGGCTCGGTCCCCATGGTTCCAAACCGTCGCTAGAGCTGTTTCACAGTTTCGGCCCGAAGCAATCGGGCCATCAGTTGTCCGGGGGGACTGAAGTACCAATGCGCCGATCGTCGCTCTTGATGCTCGCCGCAGCCATCGCGCTCGGCCTGATCGCGGTTTTCCTGGCTCGCTTCGTGCTGAAGCCGGACCCGCGCCAGGTCGTCGCGGACACAGGTGTCGTCACCGTTCCTGCCGTGGTCGCTTCCGAACCCATCGCGTTCGGTGAAAAGCTCGATCCGGCGAAACTGAAAGTCGTCCGCTGGCCTGCCGATGGCCTGCCGCAAGGCAGCTTCCAGCGGGTGCCCGACGCCGTTGCCGACAACACGGTCGCCCTGCGAGCCATTGCCGCCAATGAGCTGGTCGTGGCGAGCGCGCTGTCGGGCAAGGAAAATCGCCTGTCCTCCTCGCGCCTGCTCGGGCCCAACATGCGCGCCGTCGCTGTTCCCGTCGGGGAAGCCAATGGCGTCGCCGGTTTCATCGTGCCGGGTGACCGGGTCGATGTCTATCTGACGCGCGACCCCGGCGAAACCGGGCTGCCCTACACCGACCAGGTCATCCAGGGCGCCCGGGTTCTTGCCGTGGGCCAGGACAACAATGTCGGCAAGGACAAGCCGGAAGTCACGCGATCGGCAACGATCGAGGTAACGCCGCAGCAGGCGCAGAAGATTGCACTGGCGCAGAGCATCGGCACGCTGTCGCTATCGCTCCGCAACATCCTCGACGATACGCGGCAGCCGCTGCAGACGGTGCAGATCTACGACCTCAACGACGGAACGGTAACGCGCATCCTGCCGCGGCCGAAACCCGCCGCCGAAGCGCCACCGGCCCCGGCGGCAGCCGCACCGGCCGCGCCGGTGCGGCCACGCCTGATGGACATCTACCGCGGCGCGCAGGCGTCCGACGCAGACAGGGCCAATTGATGATCTCGCCTTCCTTGTTCCGCACCGGCAGCCCCGCGGCCCGGGATTGGACCATCGCCGCGGTCGCCATCGTGCAGCGCTGGGGGCTGGTACTGGCGGCGCTTGCCTGGCTCGCCGGGCCGTCGTCGCCGCTGGCGGCTGCCGAAGTAAGCATCGTGCCCTCTTCGGGCGCGTCGATGACGCTGGCGATCAACAAGTCGCAGACCCTGCGCGTGCCGCGGGCCATCGGCAAGGCAGCGATCGGCAATGACAAGATCGCCGATATCGTGCCGATCTCCAGCACGTCGGTCTATGTGCTCGGCAAGGCTTCCGGCACCACCAACCTCGCGCTCTACGATCGCGGTGGCGGCTTGATCGCGGTCATCGATATCATGGTGGTCCCCGATGCCGACGGGTTGAAGCGCAAGCTGGCGGAACTGCTGCCGACCGAAAGTGTCGGTGTTTCGGTCGCCAACGACGCGCTGGTGCTGGAAGGCACGGTGTCCTCGCCGGTGGCTGCCGAGCGGGTCCTCAGCCTGGCGCAGACCTTCGCCGGTGCTCGCATCATCAACCTGACCTCGGTCGGCAGCCCCCAGCAAGTACTGCTGGAAGTGCGCTTTGCCGAAATGGAGCGGCAGACCGTCAAGGCGCTCGGGATCAACAACGTCAGCTATTCGAGCGGCACCGATTTTGTCAGCCTGCGGCCACCGGCGCTCGACACGTCCGGAAACTACAGTGGCTCGTTCGGTTTCGGCAATCTGCAGTTCCGGCTCGACGCGCTTGAGGAACAGGGCCTTGTCCACACGCTGGCGCAGCCGAACCTGATCGCCATGTCGGGAGAAAATGCCTATTTCCTCGCCGGCGGCGAATATCCGGTTCCGGCGCAGCAGGCACAGGTCGGCAACACGACGCAGGTGACGGTCGAATTCAAGGCGTTCGGGGTCAGTCTTTCCTTCACGCCGACGGTGCTTGAGGATGGCTTGATCAACCTGCTGGTGTCACCCGAGGTCAGCAGCCTCGATCCGGCTGCCGGCATCGATATCGGCGGCCTGCGCATCCCGGGTTTGAAGGTTCGCCGCGCTCGCACGGTCGTGGAACTGCGTGATGGCCAGGCCTTTGCCATCGCCGGGCTGATCCAGTCGGATTTCCAGGACACGATGCGGCAGCTTCCGCTGCTCGGGCGCGTGCCGATCCTGGGGGCGTTGTTCCGCTCGACCAGCTACAATCGCCAGGAAACCGAACTGGTGATGATCGTCACGCCGCGGCTCGTCCGGCCGACGTCGCCGGATTCGCTGGTGATGCCGACCGACGTGGTGCGCCAGCCGAGCGATCTCGACCTGTTCCTCAACGGACGCACCGAAAAGCGCGGCCGCGTGCCCGGTGAAGTCTCCAATCGCCCCGGTGGTATCGATGCCGCCGCTGGCCCGGTGATAAGGTAATGCCGATGTCGTTCGACAGCACCCGACTGATCCTGTTGTGCGGTGTGGCAACACTGTGCGCGGCTGCGGACAATGCGCCGCTGGGCATCGCCACTCGCAACAACATCGCTACGCACGCCGGGCCGCTGCCGGCCTACAGCGGTGTCCCGATGGAAGCGAGCAGCGCGCAACTGACGGCGCGTGCGGTTCGCGCCTATCGCGATGGCAAGGTCAAGCCGCTGTTCCTGACGCGTTTCAGCGGCGTTGGCGGGCAGGGGGGCATTGAAGCGTCGGGCGGCGGAGGCGGCAGCACGGCTCCCGCCGGTGGTTCGGGCGGCCCCGGCACGCCGCAATGACAACATGCCGATGATTTTGCCGTAAACACTTTTGACGATTGTGGGGAGTGCCGCTAACGTCTGAATGAAATCGTAACGAAGAGTATATGGAAATGCTGGGTCGCGCCGTACCGCAACCAACCTCTGCCTCGCCCGGCACCCCGGGCGGCGAACTTCGCGTCACTTTGGCGCTGGCTTCCGCAACGGCCCAGCGCCTCGACAGCGGCTTGCTCGACCTGCCGGGCACGATCGTCGAAGTTCTCGACAACGGCCTTGCCGGTTTCATCAACAACGGCCCGTTGCAGCGCGCCACCGACGTACTCGTCGTCGAAGTCGATGCGGGTGACGCGCGCGCGCTCGATGCCTTCGAACGCTTCGTTCGCGAACATTCCGGCCGCCTGCCGGTGATCGGCGCGGTGCGTGACGCAACGGTTCCCATTACCCGTGCCATGCTGCACGCCCAGGCCGTCGATGTGCTGCCGATTCCGTTCAGCGCCGTCGATCTGCTGCAATCGGTGGAACGTGGCCGCGAGCGCCTTGCCGTGTTGCGGCCCGATTCGGCGCGCCGCGGTGGCCGGGTCGTCACTTTCATCGGCGCGCTCGGCGGCACGGGGGCGACCTGCGTCGCCACCCAGGCGGCGGCGATGTGGGCCGCGTCGGCCAACGTCCTGCTGATCGATCTCGATGTGCAGTTCGGCAATGCGGCGCTGTACCTCAACGTGCGGTCGCAGCTTTCGCTGGCCGATATCGTCGATGTCGGTGACCGGCTCGATGTCGAACTGCTGCGATCGGTGGCCGAACGCCATCCCAGCGGGCTGAGCGTCATCACCTGCCCGCCCGATATCCTGCCGCTCGATTCGCTGACGCCCGAATTTATCGACAGGCTGATCGCGATGGCGACGGAGGCGTATGATGTCGTCATTCTCGATGTCCCCGGCGTCTGGGTGAGCTGGTCGCTGTCGGCCCTGCAAAAAAGCGACCTGATCGTGATGCTGACGACGCTTTCGGTTGCCGGCATCCACCAGTCCCGGCGCCAGCTCGAACTGCTCGACGCCAATGGCCTTGCCGATCGCCTGCGGCTGGTGGCCAATCGCGTGCCGACTCCGATCATGGGCAAGCTCGACCTGACCGAGCCGGAAAAGCTGCTTCGCCGCCGCTTCGCCGCGACCATCGCCAATGACTGGTCGGCGATGAGCACGGCGATCGACGAGGGGCGCACCGTTTCCTCGGTGAAGATGCGATCGCGGCTGGAAAAGGACCTGAGGGCACTGGTCGGCATGCTTGCCACCGTCGAAGCCGAAGTGATCGTCGAATGATCTGGCCCAACAAGCGCCCGCTCAACGGCACCGGCGGCGGCACCGGCGGCGGCAACGGCGGCGGTCCGGCGATAACCGCGCTCGGCGCGGAGCCGGCACCGCCGGAACCGACCGTGGTGGTCGCCAAGATGTCGGCGCCTGCCGAAGCCAAGCGCGCCGAACAATATACCGACCTGAAGGTGCAGATGCACCAGAAGCTTATCGAGCGGATCAATCTGTCGGCGCTCGACGGCATGTCACGTGAGCAGGTCGGCCGCGAAATCGGGGATATCGTCTCCGAAATGCTCAAGGAAGTGAACCACGCCCTCAATCTCGGCGAGCGTCGCCAGCTGGTCGAGGACATTCTCGACGAGCTGCTCGGGCTGGGCCCGCTGGAACCGTTGCTGAAAGACCCGACGATTTCCGACATCATGGTCAATTCCGCGAGCATGGTGTTCGTCGAGCGCCGCGGCAAGATCGAGGAAGTCGGCACGCGTTTTGCCAATGACGCGCACCTGTTGCGGATCATCGGCAAGATCGTTTCCAACGTCGGCCGGCGCGTCGACGAGAGCTCGCCGATGGTCGACGCGCGCTTGCCCGACGGCAGCCGTATCAATGCGATCATCCCGCCGCTGGCTCTCGATGGCCCGGTGCTGTCGATCCGCAAATTCTCCAAGTCGCCGATCGATCTCGACAAGCTGGTCGGCTATGGCTCGATGACCGCCGAATGCGCCGCGGTGCTGCGCGGGGTGATCAAGGGCCGCCGCAACGTGCTGATTTCGGGCGGCACCGGTTCCGGCAAGACGACGATGCTGAACGCGCTTTCGGCGTCGATCGACATGTCCGAACGCATCGTGACGATCGAAGATTCGGCCGAATTGCAATTGCAGCAGCGTCACGTCGTGCGGCTGGAAACCCGCCCGTCGAACGTCGAAGGCCGCGGCGAGGTTACGCAGCGTGATCTGGTCAAGAACGCGTTGCGCATGCGGCCGGACCGAGTGATCCTCGGCGAAACGCGTTCCGGCGAAGCTTTCGACATGCTGCAGGCGATGAACACCGGACACGACGGATCGATGACGACGGTGCACGCCAACACGCCGCGCGACGCCTTGAGCCGTGTCGAGCAGATGATCGGCATGTCGGGCATCGACATCAGCCCGAAATCGGCGCGCCAGCAGATCGCCGCCGCCATTCATGTGGTGCTGCAGCTCGAGCGCCTGTCGGATGGTTCGCGGCGGCTGACCAGCGTCGCCGAGGTCACCGGCATGGAAGGCGAAGTGATCCTGATGCAGGAAATCTTCAAATTCGTCCGTGAAGGACTGGACAGCAACGGCAAGGTTATCGGCCAGATGCGTCCGATGGGCATTCGGCCGAAATTCATGGAAGTTCTTACCGCGCGCGGCATCAACCTGCCGCCAACGCTTTTCGATCCGTATCGCCGGACGGAGGATTGACGCATGTCCGACTTCATCGACCTCCAGATGATGTTCCTTGTCGTGGTTTTCCTCGCCGTGGTGCTGTTGGCGGAAGGGGCATTCCTGTACTGGCGCGACGTCAAGGGGCCGCAGTCGCGAATCAGCAAGCGCATGCAGATGGTCAATGCCGGCGCTTCCAACACCGAAATCCTCGCCTCGCTGCGCCGCGAGACGTCGGCGGCGTCGCAAAGCGCGCTGCCGGCCCTGGTTCGGCACATCGAGATACGCCTCAGCCAGGCCGGCATGAAAATGCCGGCGCGGCGGATGCTGGCGATCATGGGCGGCGTGACCGCAGTGGTCGGGATCGTGTTCCCGCTCATCGGCGGCATTACCGGCCAACTGAACAGCCTTGGCGGCGTACTGCTTGTCGTGATTTTTGCGATCGGTGTCGGCATCGTGCTGCCGATGCTGGTGATCAACTATCAGGCCAGCCGGCGCATGAAGATGTTCGAAACGCAATTCCCGGTAGCGCTCGATATCTTCGTTCGCGGCCTGCGTGCCGGCTATCCGGTTACCGGCGCGCTCGACCTGCTGGTCACCGAAACGCCGGACCCGATCGCGTCGGAATTCGGCCTTGTCGTCGCAGAACTGAACTATGGCTACACGTTGCGCGACGCGCTCGCCAACCTTGCCGAACGGGTGCAGACGCAGGACATGGCGATGTTCGTGGTTTCGGTGGCGATCCAGTCGGAAACCGGCGGCAGCCTTGCCGAAATCCTCGATGGCCTGTCGCGAGTGATTCGCGAACGCGCTTCGATGGTGTTGAAAGTGCGGGCTCTGGCATCCGAAGGCAAGATGACCGGCATGCTGCTTTCGGCACTGCCGGTCGGCACGTTCTGCGTGATGTTCGCCAGCAATCCGGCTTTTTATCTGAACGTTGCCGATGACCCGTTGTTCATGCCGGGGGTCGTCGGCATGATCTTCATGTATGTCACCGGCATCCTGATGATGCGCCGCATGATTTCGATAAAGGTCTGACCCATGCCAAACGGAGAGACTCTGGTTTCGATACTGGTGATGGCGATGATCTTCATCGCCGTCGTCCTCGTCGTGATGGCGGTGGCGCCGATGTTCGGCCGGACGATCGACCTCGGGTCGCGCCTGTCGACGGTCGCGCTGGCACCGGCCGCGTCCCAGCGCGGCGGCGGCAATCTGCGCAACGATCCGAACCAATCGGTATGGGCGCGATTGATCGTGGCCATTGAAAAGCGCGGTCTGTCGCTCACCGACTCCAAGGGCGATGTGCTTGCCGAACGCCTGATGCTGGCGGGCTATGAACAACCGTTCGCGGTTCGCGTCTTCGTGCTGGTCCGCACCGTGATGACGGTGCTGCTGCCGGTCGTGGCTGTCGGGGTGATGGCGCTGACCGGAAGCTGGCCCGCGCCTGCCAAGCTGTACATCATCATCCTCGTCGCGGCCCTTGCCGGCCTCTACCTGCCGAACATGATCGTCGGTTCCCGCGCCGGCGAACGGGCAAAGGAAGTGCTCAACGGCTTTCCCGACACGCTCGACCTGATGCTCGTCTGCATCGAGGCCGGCCTGGGTGTCGATGCCACGTTCAACCGGGTCGGCGCCGAAATCGTCAAGTCGCACCCGCTGATGGCATCGCTGTTCGCCAATGTCGCCCTCGAGCTTCGCGCCGGTCGTTCGCGCGAACACGCGCTGAAGACGCTGGCGCGCAAGAGCGGTGTTCCCGAAGTCGCGGCCTTCACCACCCTGATCATCCAGTCCGACAAGCTGGGTGCCAGCATCGGCCAGGCGCTTCGCGTGTACGCCAGCGAAATGCGCGAGGGCCGGCGGATGCGTGCCGAGGAAAAGGCCCACCGTATCCCGGTGCTGCTTTCGGTGCCGCTCGTCTGCTTCCTGCTGCCTTGCATGGTCGCGGTGCTGATGCTGCCGGCCGGCATCAGCATGACCCGCAGCATGGAAAAGACCGAGGCCAATCGTGCGCGCTGACCCCGTCCGCGCCCGGCGCCTCGTTCTGGCGGCAGCCGGCGCGACCAGCGTGATGGTGCCCGCCGCGGCCGCGGCACGAGTGCAGCCGATCGACCAGGTCCGACCGGCGAGCGGCAATTCCGCCGTGGTTTCGGTAACCACCGGTTCGGCAGACCTGGCAGCCGTCGGGCGCAGCCTGATCGCCGCCGGTGACATCACCGGTGCCCTCGCGGCGTTCCGCCAGGCCGCGGTCAGCGAACCCGGCTCCGTCACCGTCCTGAACGGCATCGCCGCCTGTTACGACCGGTTCGGACGGCATGATGTCGCCCGGCGTTACTATGACGAGGCGCTGTCGATCGATCCGAATTCGCCGCTGGTGCAGGGCAATCTCGGCTGGTCGCTGTATCGCCAGGGTCGCGACGCCGAAGCCATCCCGTGGTTGCAGCGTGCCGCTGCAAGCAACGATGCCGAGATCGCCGCCGTCAGCCGGCTGCTGCTGTCGCGGATCGCCGTCCGCATCCGTGAAAAGGCCATCGCCAGCGACCGCCAGGCCGTGCTCGCGGCCGTTGCGGCACCGGCGATGCGCATCGAAACCGCTGCCAATGGCGAGGGCCGGCTGGTGGCCATGGCCCGGCCGCTCGTTGCCACGGCGGCCATCGACCGGCCGGCGAGCGTGCCCGCCGCCGCTGCCATCGTCGCCGGCAGCGTGCTGCCGGCGGCGACGCCGACGGCCAGGATCGACGCAGGCCCTGCCTTGACGCCTCGCATCGAGACCGCGCGCATCGAGACCGCGCGCATCGGGACCGCGCGCTTCGAGACCGCGCGCTTCGAGACCGGGCGCAGCGAGAGCGGACGCATCGAGAGCGGACGCATCGAGAGCGGACGCATCGCCAGCGGGCGGGCGGAGACGATTCGCGGCGCGACATCCCGCATCGAAAGGACTGCCAACGGCGAGGCACGCCTTGTCGTCGGTGCCTCGGCGCCGGCTGCCGAACTCGTGTCGCGGCTTGGCGAGGATGCCATGCTTACCGAAGCGGCGCGGCCGTCGACGAAGCGTGACGAAAGCCCGGCGGCGGCCAATCGTCGGGTTGGATTCGTCGTGACCACCGCCGTTGCTCCGGTTTCGGCAACCCCCGCCGCCGTCGTGCAATCTGCCGGCAACCTCATCGCCGCGGTCCTGCCGGATGCAGCGCCGGCGGCAGTTCCGGTACCATCAGCCCTGCCGGCAGCCCTGCCGGCAGCCCCGGCGGCGGCCCCGGCGGCGGCCCCGGCGGCAATGCTGGCGTCGGTCGCACCGGAAGCCACCCCGCCTGCCCCGATGGTGGTGATCTGGCCGACAAGCCATGACACCGCGGCAGCCACAGCCGTCATCGAAGCGAAGCCGAAGCTGGCGGGTGGGAAGCCTGCGCCGGCACGCTTCACCGCAGTCGGCGGCAGCGGCAGCAGCGCGGCTGTTGCCGTTGCGCCCGCTGCCGCGCCGGAACGGCGCAAGGCGCAGGCCCCGTCGCTGGTGGCCGTGCTGGCACCGCGCGCGGTCGCCGCGACGCGGGCTCGGCTGGCCTATCGCATCCGGCTGGCAATTCCCGTCGCCATCCGGCGCGCCGGCGTTCCGGTGGCAACGATGCCGCTGCACCGCGCTCGCGAGCGGGTCGTCACGGCACCGGCAGGTCCGGCGGTGCACGCCCTGCGGCTGGCATGGTCGCTGCTCAGCGCCGGCCAGGTCGCGGTTGCCGCCGGCAGCACCGCGTTCGATCGTCTCGCCGAAGCCTGGGGGGCGTTCCGCCACACCGGGCCGGCGCCGAAATGACCCGGTTTCGCGCACCGGCTCTGCTTGCTCTTGCTGCCCTGCTGGCCGTGGCAGCACCGCCGGCTGCCGTGCTCGCCAAGAAAAAGCCGCCACAGCCGGTGCAATTGCCGGTGCCGGTGGCCGTCGATCCGGCGGCGGCCCTGCCGATCATCGATCTCGCCATCACCGAAGCCCGGCTCGGCGACGCCCGCGCCGTGCTGCAACGCGCGCTGGCCGGCGCCGATTCGCCGGAACTGCAACTGCGTGTCGCCGAGATTTCGCTGGCGGAGGGCGGCCTTGCCGCCGCGGTCACCAGCTTCACGGCCTTGCTGGCGGAACCGGCCGTCGCGGCACGCGCCCACCAGGGCCTCGGTGTTGCTCGCTTGCGGCAGGGCAAGATGCAGGATGCCATCGCCTCGCTCGATGCCGCGCTCGCTGCCGACCCGGGGCTGATCCGTGCGACCATCGCTCGCGGTGTCGCTGCCGATCGGCTGCGCGACTGGCCACGCGCCGATGTTGCCTGGGCCCGCGCCGTCGAACTCGCGCCGCAATCGGCCGTTGCACGCAACAACCGCGGCTGGTCGCTGCTGCTGCGCGGCCGCCATGCCGAGGCGGAGGCCGACTTCGCCGCCGCGCTTGCCGTCGAACCCGGCCTGGCGCCGGCTCGCACCAATCTGATTTTCGCTCGGGCGCTGCAGGGCCGGTATCGCGAAGCCTTTGCACTTTCGGAAAAAACCACCCTTGCGGCCGATCTCAACACCGTCGGTTTCGGAGCGATGGCGCGCGGCGACAATGATGCGGCGCAAGGCTATTTCGAGCGCGCGATGCAGAAGAACCCGCGCTTCGATCGTACCGCCTGGGCCAATCTGCAATATCTGTTCGACCAGACCCGCGATGCCCGTTCGGCGCTCGACGGCCCGGCCGGCGATGGCGCAGCCGGCAGTGGCCCGGCGCCGTTGCCGGGAATTTCCCGCTGAACCTTGCCATTGCCATGGCGCTGCTGGCGATCGGCTGCGTCCTTGTCGCCGCGGCGTTCGATTTGTGGCGGTACGACATTCCCGACCTGCTTTCCGTCGGCCTGCTGGTGACGGCGCTTGTCCACGGTTTCGCGACCCCCGGTTTCGACTGGCTGTCGCACCTTGCTGCGCCGCTGCTGATGTTCGGTATCGGCCTTGCCCTGTTCCATTTCGGCTGGTTCGGCGGCGGGGATGTGAAGCTGCTGATCGGCCTGGCGGCGTGGAGCGGGCTTGGCGGTTTCCTGCCGCTCGCCGGGCTGCCGCTGTTGCTGACGCTGGTGTCGTTCACCGGCGCCGGCCTTGCCGCGGTGCTGCTGGTCGGTCGCCGGCTGGCCGGCGGGGTCGACCCCGATCGCTTGCCGCCGATGCTCCGCCGGGGCGGCCCGGTGCCTTATGCCGTCGCCATCGCCGCCGGCACCTTGTGGTGGGCGCAGCGCGCCGCGCTTCTCGCCTAGGCCCGCTGCATCGGCGCGGGGGTTGCCGATCGTGCGCCGATGGGCAAGGACCCGCTGCCATGCGCATCGCCTTCGATCACCGCATTTTCACCGCCCAGGTGCATGGCGGGGTCAGCCGGGTGCACGCCCGCCTGGCGCTGGAACTCGCTGCGCAGGGCGATGACGTGCGCATCATCGCGCCGCTGCACGCCAACGCCTATCTCGCCGGATCGCCGCTGGTCGAAGGCCGCGCCATTGCGGCATCGCGGCCCGGCCGGCTCGCGATGCGGCTGGCGGCGCGGCTGCTGGGCCCGCGCCAACTGGCGGCGTTCCGGCCCGATGTGATCGTCGAGACCTGGTACGATCCGCCGGCGCCGGCCTTTGCAGCCCCGCGCGTCACCATCGTGCACGACATGATCCACGAACTGTTCCCGCAGCACTTCCCGAACGGCGACCCGACCGCGGCGTGGAAGGCCGCCGCCATCGCCGCTGCCGATCACATCGTCTGCATTTCGGAAAACACCCGAACCGATCTGATCGCCCGCCACCCGGCAGCGGCCGCAAAATCGACTGTCATCGCACTCGGTTGCGATGCTTGGCCGGCGGGGCCGGCGCTGGTGCATCCGCGGCGCTATCTGCTGTTTGTCGGCCATCGCGGCGGCTACAAGAATTTTGCCGGGCTGATCGCGGCGCTGGCGCTGGCCGGCGATGCTGCCGATTGCGACGTCATCGCCGTCGGCGGCGGCAGTTTCACAGCCGCCGAACAGGCGACGATCGCGAGCGCGCGGATGGCAGCGCGCTTCCACCAGCGCGGCGCCGACGATGCCGGGCTGGCGGCGGCGTATCGCGGCGCGGCGGCGCTGGTCTATCCGTCGCTTTACGAAGGTTTCGGGCTGCCGCCGCTGGAAGCGATGGCCGCCGGGACGCCGGTGATCGCCATCCGCGCCAGTTCGGTGCCCGAAGTGTGCGGAGACGCGGCGCTCTACGCCGATCCCGGCGATATCGAGGGGCTGGCGGCCGCGATCATCGCCGTGCTCGGCGATCCCGCCCGGCGCGCGGTGCTGGTGGCGGCGGGCTGCGCGCGCGTCGCCGGCTTCGGTTGGGACCGGGCAGCGGCGCAGTGGCGACAGCTGTGCCGCAGGTTGGTCTGACGATGCCGTGGACGTGCGCTACAGGCTTCAGCCGATCCCGAACAGCGCCCGCATCTGCAGGCGGAACAGCGGGCGGGTCGCCGGGAAAACCGCGTTCATCAGCACCGCCGAAACCGTTTGGGAAGCGATCTGCACCAGCGCGGCGCCGACGATGCCGAGGCGCGGGATCAGCAACAGGTTGAGCCCGACACTGACGATGCCGCCGGCCAGCGCCTGCCACAGGCCGTGCCGGGCCAGCCCCGTGTTGATCAGCCAGGTTGCCGAAACCGTGCCCAGCGCCACCGCCACCGCCGCCCAGGCGTGCAGCGCCAGCACCGGCACCGCGCCGGCGTAGGCCGGTCCGAACAACAGCCCGATGATCAGCGGCGCCGCCAGCCCGATCAGCACAGCGAAACCCGCCGAACCCCAGCCGAGCAGCCGCATCAGCCGCACCAGTTGCGCTTCATAGGTTTCGCTGGACACCGCCTGGCTGGCCACCAGCGACGGCGCCACCGCCGCCATGATCGCCACCGGAATGAGGTTCCACACCTCCGAAAGGCGCACCGCGACAGCATAGCGGCCGACGGCTTCATCGCCCAGCAACTGCCCGACCAGCACCTGATCGACGCGGAAATAGATGCCGACGGCAATGGCACGCAGCAGCAGCGGCCAGGCTTCGCCGATCAACCGGCGCATCATCGCGGCGCTGGCGTCACCCATGCCGAAGGCCAGCCCCTGCCGCCGCGCCGCCTGCATCATCAGCACGGCGGCAACGACGAATTCGAGGCTGGTCAGCGCCGCGAACAACGGCAGCGCCGCGCCCGACAGAATCGCCAGCACGCGCAGCAGCGCCGTCGCCACGAACGCCGCGTTGCGCAGCAGGATGATGGTTCGCACCCGCGTCTGCGCCTGGAAAGCGATATCGACGACATCGAATGCCAGTGCCAGCGGCCCGACCGCGACGATCAGCACCAGCAGCAAGCCGTCGCTGTCACCGGGCCGCAGCACTGCCATGGCGATCAGGCTGATGGCGATCATCGCCAGCCCGCCGCCGAGACGCAGCAGCAGCGCGCTCGCCATCAGGCCGCGGCGCTGTTCGGGGTGGCGGACCAGCTCGCGCAGCAGGATTTCGGGCAGTCCCATGCTGGCGATGCCCGTCAGCAGCGCGACCAGCGCCATTGCATAGCTGAGCGCGCCGAACTGCGCCGGGCCGAGGTAGCGGGCCACCCAGGCGCCGATGGCGACGCCGGCGCCCATGCGCAACAGCTTGTCGCCCACCAGCCAGGCCGCGTTGCCGGCGAGGCGCGCCAGCAGGGGACGCCGCGCGACCCGCGCCCGGGTCTGCGCGGCCAGCGCACGCACCCGCGCCGCGACGGGCCCGCGCCGACCGCTATCCGCTTCCTTCACTGCCGGCGACGACCCGCAAGGCCGATTGCCGCCAGCGTGCCGAGCAGCAAGCCGGCAACGCCCGCGCCGGCGAGCAGCGGCACGACGCGCGGCCGCACCGGTTCGGGCGAGGCTGTGATGTCATCGAAACGATCGGCGGCATAGGCAGTGCCGGCACCCGACAGCATCGCCTGGCGTTCCTGTTCGGCCAGCGCCGCGACCAGTGCCGACCGCTGTTCGGCGAGTGTCGCCTGCGCCAGCCGGCCGCCGAGATAGGCGATATTGGCCCGGACCCGGGCCTGCTGCTGCTCGCGCAGCCAGCCATCGACCGCCCGATCGAGCCGATCGAGAAACAGCACCGCAAACGCCGGATCGGGGTGTTCATAGGTAATCGTCGCCAGCGGCGTCTTCACCGATTGGCGCACCGCGACCGCATCGGCGATATGTTCGGCCAGCCGCCGCGCGTCGGGCGGGCTCCAGCCGAAATCCGGCAGCCCGAGCAGGCCGCCGACGCCGCGG
This sequence comes from Sphingomonadales bacterium, assembly GCA_038210855.1. Taxonomy (GTDB): domain Bacteria; phylum Pseudomonadota; class Alphaproteobacteria; order Sphingomonadales; family Sphingomonadaceae; genus Sandarakinorhabdus. The sequence goes on from JBBQWE010000020.1 coordinate 17,628, forward strand.
CGCAGGCTGCCGCCCAGGCTTTCCGGCCGGCGCCAGCGCACCCCGTCCCATTCCGCCGGAAACACCTTGCGCATCAGGGCGCGATCGCGCGCCAGCCGCGCCGCGACTTCGGGGGCATAGATGCCGTCGAGATAATAGCGGAACGGCGTCACCTGTTCGCCGCCGCCGCCGATGCCGGCCAGCGCCGCCAGCCCGCCCAGCGCCGCCGGCGCGCGTGCTCCCGTCGTCGCCGGCGCTGCCGAAACGCGCAGGGCCGCACTGTACAGATAATCGGCACGCGACAGCCACAGGAACGCCAGAACCAGCGCCACCGCGACCCCGGCCGGCAGCAGCCACCAGCGCGCCGCGATCGCATCGAAACGCGTCGCCGTCCAGGAAGGCTCCGCCGGATCGGCAGCGTGATACAAGGGTTCGGCCATCGCCGCGGCCATTGCACAGCCGGCAGGCGGCGGCAATCGCGCCCCCATTTTCCGCCAGTTTGCGCCGGCGCGGCGGCAATGCCACTCTGCCGTCATGTCGATCACCCCCGATCTTGCCGCCTATCAGCGCATCCGCTTCACCCGCGGCGAAGGGACCCGCGCCCGCGTGCTGACCGCGACGATTACCGGGCAGAACCCGGTCAACGGGGTCGATGCGCAGATGCACGCCGAACTCGGCCGGGTGTTCACCGATCTGCAGCACGATCCCGGAAGCGACATCATCGTGCTGACCGGCGCCGGCCGCGCCTTTTGCGCCGGCGGCGATTTCGACTGGTTCGAGGAACAGATCGCCGAGCCCCACAAGTTCCGCGACATCGGCTGGGAAGCCAAGCGCATCGTCACCTCGCTGCTGGATCTCGACAAGCCGATCCTGTGCCGGATGAACGGCGCCGCCGCCGGGCTGGGCGCCACCATCGCACTGCTTTGCGATATCATCGTCGCCGATGAAAACGCCGTCATCGGCGACCCGCACGTCAAGGTCGGGCTGGTGGCCGGCGACGGCGGCGCCGTCATCTGGCCGCAACTGATCGGCTATGCCCGCGCGAAAGAGTTCCTGATGACCGGCGACCTGATCCGGGCGCCCGAAGCCGCGCGCATGGGCCTGATCAACCACGCCGTGCCGACCGCCGATCTCGACGCCAAGGTCGATGAAATCATCGCCAAGCTGATGGGCAACCCGCGCTGGGCGGTGCGCTGGACCAAGACCATCGCCAACCAGCCGCTGAAGGCGCTCGCCGCGCAGTTGATGGATGCGTCGATCGGCTATGAAACGCTGTCGAACCTTACCGCCGATCGCGCCGAAGCCGTGCGGGCATTCCGCGAAAAGCGGCCGCCGCGGTTGACGGGGGAGTGATCTTGCAAAGGCAAAGGGCCTCCGCCGGCTGGGGCCCAGGGCCCCAGCCGCCGGAGGCCCCTTTTCTATCTTCGGAACGCTGATGACCCTGCCCACATTTACCGACGAACCCGCCCATATCGCGGAGCTTCGCCGCACCGTGGCGCGATTTGTCGCCGAAAAGGCACCGCGCGAGGCGCGGATTGCCTGGGACCGCGCCCACAGCTGGCCGCGCGATGTCTATACCGAATTCAACAAGCTCGGCCTGACGGGGCTGACGGTGCCGGAGGAGCATGGCGGCGCCGGGCAGGACATCGTCGCTGCGATCGCGGTGATCGAGGAGCTGAGCATGGCCGGGCCGGCGCTGGCCGGGCCCTATATCCACACGGCCTTCTATGGCGGGCTCAACCTGTCCGAGAATGGTTCCGCGGCGCAGAAGGCCGAGTATCTGCCGCGGCTGGCGCGCGGCGAGATGTTCTTTGCCTATGGCCTGTCCGAACCCGATGTTGGCGGTGACCTTGCGAGCGTCACGACGCGGGCCCGGCTGGAGGGTGACGAGGTGGTGATCGACGGTGCCAAGCGCTGGTGTTCGGCGGCGGACTGGGCCGATGTCATCTACACGCTGGTGCGATCGGGGCCGGCGGAGGATCGCTATCGCAACCTCAGTTTCGTGCTGGTGCCGCGCGACACGCCGGGCGTGTCGATGGTGCCGATCCAGCACAGCAATTTGCGCTACATGGCGAGCCAGGACGTGTATTTCGACAGTGCGCGAGTGCCGGCGGCGAACATCGTCGGTGGGCCGGCGATGTGGAACCAGGGCTGGAAGATCCTCGCCGGGCGCGCGCTGGATGTCGAAAAGCTGGAGATTACCGCGGTGGCGTTCGGCATCGCGCGGGCGGCGCTGGAGGAGGCGTGGAGCTATGCGCAAGGCCGCCAGCAGTTCGGCCGCCGCATCGCCGATCACCAGGCGATCCGCCACAAGCTGGTGACGGCGCGGACGAAGCTGCAGGCGGCGCGCCACATGCTCTATCACGCGGCGTGGCTGGCGGGGGAAGGGCGCGCCTGTTCGGCGGAAACCTCGATGGCCAAGCTGTTCGTCGCCGATACGGGTGTGGAGATCGCCATCGCCTGTCAGCAGGTGATGGGCGCCTATGGCCTGTCCGATGCCTTCGATATGGAACGTCATGTGCGCGACCTGCTCGGCATGCCGATCGTCGGCGGATCGAGCGACATGCAGCGCAACAATCTGGCGGGCTTGTGGAAGTTGTGACCGGCCGGCCTTTTTCTTCTCCCCTCCCGCACGCGGGAGGGGTCGGGGGTGGGCAAGGCCTTGCCACACGCCGAAATCTCGACCTGGAGGCACTTCCCACCCCCAGCCCCTCCCGCATGCGGGAGCGGGGCAAGTGACTCTCCTCGCCGCCGCCCGCGACCTCGCCCCGGTTATCGCCGCCCGTGCCGCCGATACCGAAGCGCAGCGCCGCCTGCCCGCCGACCTGGCGCAGCAACTGGCCGAGGCCGGGCTGTTCCGCATGCTGGTGCCGCGCGACCTTGGCGGCGGCGAGGCCAGCCCGGCCGAAGCCTTTGCCGTGCTGGAGGAAATCGCCGCTGCCGATGCCGCCACCGGCTGGTGCCTTATGATCGGTTCGACGACGGCGCTGGTCTCGGCATGGCTGCCGCCCGCACACGCCGAAGCCATCTTCGCCGACCGCCTGGCGATCACCGGAGGCGTTTTCGCGCCGATGGGCAAGGCTGTGGTGGATGGCGACGATTATATCGTCTCGGGCCGCTGGGCCTGGGCATCGGGATCGGCGAACTGCCGCTGGCTGCTCGGCGGTGCCGTCATCCTCGACGATCGCGGGCCGCGCCGGCTGGCGAATGGCGCTCCCGACCATCGCATGATGATCATGCCCGCTGCAGACGTCGAGCTGATCGACACCTGGGACGCGATGGGGATGCGCGGCACCGGATCGGGCGACATGGCCGCCGACGCGGTGCGGATCCCGCGGGATCGCAGCGTGTCGTTCGTGACCGACCGGCCGCGAGCGACGGGGCCGCTTTATGCCTTTCCGCCGTTCGGGTTGCTGGCGCTCGGCATTGCTGCCGTGGCCGCCGGCAATGCCCGGGCGGCGCTCGATGACCTGAAGGCGCTGGCGGCGACGAAAAAGGGCGGCGGCTCGTCGCGCGGGCTGGCGGAGCGCGGCACCGTGCAGGCGAGCTTTGCCGAAGCCGCCGCCGCCCTGCTGGCGGCGCGGGCGTTCGCCATGGCCGAGATCGAGGCCGCATGGGCGCGGGCGCAGGCCGGCGAGGCGCTCACCATCGATGCCCGCGCCCGGCTGCGACTGGCGGCGACGCACCTCACCCGGACGGCCGCCAAAACCGTGGCGGCGATGCACGATCTCGCCGGCGGCACGTCGGTCTATGCCAGCCACCCGCTCGGCCGGCGCTTCCGCGATGCGCATGTGGCGACGCAGCACATGATGGTCGGGCCGTCGACGTTCGAACTCGCCGGGCGCGTGCTGCTGGGGGTGCCGACCGACGACGCGATGATCTGATTTCTTGCTGCACCCCTCCCGCTTGCGGGAGGGGTGGAGAAAGGGGCAACGCTACACCCGCACCACTCGCCGCCCGAAGCTGGCGCCGGTGAACAGCCCGCAAAAGGCTTCCGGCAGGCTCGCCAGCCCTTCGAAAACCTCCTCGCGATATTTCACCCGGCCGTCGCCGATCAGCGCCGCGAGTTCGGCCTGCGCCGCGGTAAAGCCGGGCAGATCATCGAACACCACCAGCCCTTCCATGCGCAGCCGCCGGGCGATGAACTCGCGAGTGTTTTTCAGGCCCGGCACGTCGGCCGGCGCCGTGTTGTAATCCGCCACTTGGCCCGAAACGACGACACGGCCGCGCATCCGCATGTGCGGCAGCGCCCGATCGATCATGGCATTGCCGACATTGTCGAACATCACGTCGAAGCCCGCTTCGGCGGCGCGGGCAAAGGCGCTTTCGAAATCCGCCCCCTTGTAATCGATCGCCATATCGAAGCCGGCTTCCCCGGTCAGCCAGGCACATTTGTCGGGCCCGCCGGCGATGCCGATGACTTCGCTCGCCCCCCACAGCTTCGCCAATTGCCCGGCGGTGGCGCCGACCGGCCCGGCGGCGGACGTCACCAGCACCCGGTCGCCGGCCTTCAGCGCGGCGACGCGGCGCAGCCCGAACCACGCCGTCATCCCCGGCACGCCGAGCAGCCCGATCCAAAGCTGCTCGGGCACGCCGAGATCGGGCAGTTTCACGCAATAGCCGCGGCCGTTCGAAACGACATGGGTCGCCCATCCGGTCAGCGCGACCAGGGTTCCCACCGCGAAGCGATCGTTGCGCGAGGCGATGACCTCGCCGACCGAAAAGCCGTCGACCGGCGCGCCGGGTGCCAGCGGCGGCGCATAGGACGCACCCGGCGACAGCCGCGACCGCGTTCCGGGGTCGCAACTGACGAAATGGTTCCTGGCCAGGAACTGGCCTTCGGCAAGATCGGGGATGGCCAACCGTTCGATGCGGAAATCGTCCGGCCCGGGCGCGCCATCGATGTGCCGAACCAGCACGATCCGTTCCATTTCGTCCGCCGTCATGCCAGTCTCCCCCGATATCGTTCAGGAACACAGCATGGACCAGCGCATCAGCATCGTCACCCTCGGCACCGATGACCTGGCGCGCGCCGTGGCGTTCTGGGAAGCGATGGGCTGGCCCCGCAAGGCACGGGCCTTCGACGCCATCGCCATGTTCCAGTGCGGCGGCCTGGCCTTCGCCATCTATCCGTTCGACAAGCTGGCCAAGGATTGCGGGATGGTGGATCGCGGGCCGGGCTTCGGCGGCTTCACCATCGCCCACAATGTCGGCAGCGAGGCGCAAGTCGATGCGCTCATCGCCCGCGCCGTCGCCCATGGCGCAACGCTGCAGGTGGCACCGCACAAGGCCTTCTGGGGCGGCTATTCAGGCTATTTCCTCGATCCCGACGGGCACCCCTGGGAAATCGCGTGCAACCCGTTCGTGCCGCTCGGCCCGAACGGCGAAATGCTGCTTCCGGACTGAGACCAACGCTCGCCGATCGGGACTCGTCGAAGAAAACAGGGCCTCCGGCGGCTGGGGCCTTGGGCCCCAGACCCCATCCTGTCGGTCTGCGGTCGAACCTCGGCAGCAAGCAGCACAAACAAACAATTGCGGGTCTGGGGCCTCAGGCCGTCATCCTGAGCTTGTCGAAGGGCGCCGGAGGCTGCCTTCCCGATCGGTTGTCTTCAACGGGAATTGGTATCAGGCGGCCGCCGCCCGGTCCTTCAATGAAAATCCCGCGATTTCGGGATCACGCGTACGTCGCGGGGGTGTCGATTGCGAGCGCCGGGCCAGGACGACGGCTGGTCGGGGTGGATGAATTCGTCGCCGCGCGAGGTGTCGAGCGTCGTGCCGCTATCGGCGAGGCGATCGAGCACGGCGCTGCGATCCTCCACCGATGTCGCCATCAGGTGAACGACGCCTTCCGGGCTGCGCTGGATTTCGCCGCTGATCAGCATCAGCCGCGATGCCATCACCTGGCGGCGGTAGCGTTCGAACAATCGCGCCCACAGCACGATGTTGGTGACGCCGGTTTCATCCTCCAGCGTGATGAAGATGGCATTGCCGTTGCCCGGCCGCTGGCGAACGAGGACGACGCCGGCCATGCGCGCGCGGCGGCCGTTGCGTGCGGCGGTCACTTGCGCAGCGGTCAGCACGCCGGGAAAATGGCCGCGCAGCAGCGCCATCGGATGGGCCTTCAGCGACAGTCGCAGCGTCTGGTAATCGGCGGCAACCGCTTCGCCTTCGGTCAGTTGCGGCAGTTCGGCATCGGGTTCGTCACGAAGCTCGGCGGCGTGTGCGAACAACGGCAGCTCGCCGGCCGGCATCCGCTGCGCCTCCCACGCGGCGGTGCGGCGATCGAGGCCCAAGGAGCCGCAGGCATCGGCATCGGCGAGCAGGTGCAGCGCGCGCGGCGGCAATCTGGCGCGGCGCGCGGCATCCTCCAGGCTGACGAACGGCCGATTGGCAAGGATGGCGGCGGCCCAATCGGCGCGAAAGCCGCTGATCTGGCGCAGGCCCAAGCGCAGGGCGAGGGAGGTCCCTTCCAGGCTGTTGTCCCAATCGCTGCAGTTGAGGTCGATCGCCCGCACTTCCACGCCATGTTCGCGGGCATCGCGGACGATCTGCGCCGGCGCATAGAACCCCATCGGCTGCGAATTGAGCAGCGCGGCTGCAAACACCGCCGGGTAGCGGCATTTGAGGTAGGACGAGACCCAGACCAGCCGGGCAAAGGCCAGCGCATGGCTTTCGGGAAAGCCATAGCTGCCGAAACCCCGGATCTGGCCGAAACAGCGTTCGGCGAACGGGCGTTCATAACCGCGCTCGACCATGCCTTCGACCATCTTGGCTTCGAGGTGGTGCATGGTGCCGACATTGCGGAACGTCGCCATGGCGCGGCGCAGCTGGTTCGCTTCGGATGGCGTGAACGCCGCTGCCGTGATCGCCAGCCGCATCGCCTGTTCCTGGAACAGCGGCACGCCGAGCGTGCGGCCGAGCACGCCCTTCAGCTCATCGGGATCGTGCGGCGGCGCCGGCGCCGGATATTCGACCGTCTCGCGGCCCTGGCGGCGGCGCAGATAGGGGTGGACCATGTCGCCCTGGATCGGCCCCGGCCGCACGATCGCCACCTGGATGACCAGATCGTAGAACTCCCGCGGCCGCAGCCGCGGCAACATGTTGATCTGCGCGCGGCTTTCGACCTGGAAAACCCCGACCGAATCGCCCCGGCACAGCATGTCGTAAACATCGGGCGCATCATCGGGCACCGTCTGCAGGCAATATTGGCGGCCGATGTGCGTTTCGATCATCGCGAAGGCCCGGGCAATGCAGGTCAGCATGCCGAGTGCCAGCACATCGACCTTCATCAGGCCCAGCGCGTCGATATCGTCCTTGTCCCATTCGATGAAGGTGCGATCCGCCATCGCGGCATTGTGGATCGGCACCGTCTCGTCGAGCCGATCGTTGGTCAGCACGAAGCCGCCGACGTGCTGCGACAGGTGGCGCGGCAGGCCGAGCACCTGGCCGACAAGATCGGCAAGCCGGGCAATCTCGCGCGATTGCGGGTCGAACCCGGTTTCAGAAAAGCGCTGCTGTTCCATCGCCGTGGCGAAACTGCCCCACACCGTGCTGGTCAGCCGGGTCGTGACATCTTCCGACAGCCCCAGCACCTTGCCGACCTCGCGCACCGCGCTGCGCGGGCGATAATGGATGACGGTTGCGACAATGCCGGCGCGTGTCCGGCCATAGCGTTCGTAGATATATTGCATCACCTCTTCGCGGCGTTCATGTTCGAAATCGACGTCGATATCGGGCGGTTCCTTGCGTTCTTCGGAAATGAAGCGTGAAAACAGCAGGTTGTTCTTCACCGGATCGACAGCGGTGATGCCCAGCACATAGCAGACCGCCGAATTGGCTGCCGATCCGCGGCCCTGGCACAGGATGCCGCGACCCTGCGCGAACTGCACGATGTCGTGAACCGTCAGGAAGTACGGCGCATAGCCGGCCTTGGCAATGATGCTGAATTCCTCGAACAGCAACCGGTACATCTTTTCCGGCACCCCGCCGGGCCAGCGTTCATGCGCCTTCTTGATCGCCAGTGTCTCCAGCCAGCTTTGTGGGCTGTGCCCGGCCGGCACCGGTTCATGGGGATATTCGTAGCGCAGTTCGTCCAGCCGGAAATCGATGCGGCCGAGCAGGCGCTGCGTTTGCGCCACGGCATCGGGGGCATCGGCGAACAGCCGAAGCATTTCGGCGGCCGGCTTCAGGTGGCGTTCGGCATTGGCGGCAAGGCGGCGGCCGGCCTGCGCCAGCGTCGTGCCTTCGCGGATGCAGGTCAGCACATCGTGCAGCCGGCGCTGGCCCGGGCCGGCATAAAGCGCGTCGTTGACCGCGATCAGCGGCACGCCGGCCGAACGAGCCAGCGCCAGGCGCGCCTGCAAGCGCCGGCGATCGGCGCCTGCACGCAGCATCGTCGCCGCCAGCCACAACCGGCCTTCGGCGACGAAACCGAGCGCATCGAGCGCCGCCGTGTCGCCGCCCTCATCGCCGGGCATGACGATCATCAGCAGATCGTCGTGGTAATCGAGCAGGTCCGCCAGCCGCAGCAGGCATTCGCCCTTCGCCGCGCGGCGGTTGCCGGTGGTCAGCAACCGGGTCAGCCGCCCCCAACCGCGCCGCGTGGCGGGATAGGCGATGATGTCGGGCGTGCCATCGGCAAAGACCAGCCGGGCGCCGACGACCAGGCGGAACGGCGGCGGCTGGAGACCGGCTTCGGTCGCTGCCTCGCATGCCTGTTTCAGCGCGACATGGGCGCGAACCACGCCGGCGACCGTATTGCGATCGGCAATGCCGATACCGGCATGGCCGAGCGCCAGCGCCTGCGCGACCATTTCCGAAGGCTGCGAGGCGCCGTGCAGGAAGGTGAACGTCGTGGCGGCGGCGAGTTCGGCGTAGGTCACTATGTCTCCCCTCCCGCTTGCGGGAGGGGTCGGGGGTGGGAAGTGGCTTCCTCGCCATCCGGATTGTCGATGACAAGGCCATGCACACCCCCAGCCCCTCCCGCTAGCGGGAGGGGAGCCAGATGGCCCTCAGGCAAATAAACCATGGACATACCAGCCCGGTTTCGCTGTTTCGCGGTCGTAAAGCCCGTGGCGGAACAGCCAGAAACGCCGGCCGTCGGCATCCTCCACCCGGTAATAATCGCGCGTGCGGCCTTCGCCGGCGGCACGCCGCCACCATTCGGCAGCGATGCGTTCGGGCCCCTCGCTGAGCGTCACGTCGTGAAGGCGGCGGCGCCATTTGAAGCGGCGCGGCGGGCCATCGGGGACTTCGGCGACGACTTCGATCGGCTGCGGCGGATCGAGCAATTGCAGCGGCCGCCACATCGTCTCGTTACCGACACCGGCTGGCCAGGCTTGTTTCGCAGGCGCCGACAGCAGGGGCAGGTCGAACGCCGCCTGTTCGGGGATATGGCTGTCCGCCACCACCAGCCGCCGCACCCGCTGCCGCCCCAGCCGCGCCACCAGTCGATCGACCAGCGCGCCGACCTCGTCCTCCGCCAGCGTGCCGCCGGCAAGTTCGAGCTGCACTTCGGCCATCGGCGCAGTGACGGTGACATCGAGGCGGATGAGATCATAGCCGAAGCCCGGATCGAGCGGATCGGCGAGCGCGCCGAGCTTTTCGCGCAGCAGCCGGATCAGCACCGCCGGTTCGCGCACCGGGCCGGCGGTTTCGATGGCGATCCGGTCGACATGGCCATCGGCACGGAACAGCACGGCGGCAAAGCCGCGCCCGCCCTGCCCACGCTGCGTCAGTTCCAGCCCGGTGCGCACTGCCAGCGCTTCGATCACCACCAGCGCGGCGCTGGCCTGGGTCAGCGGGCTTGCGAAACGCTGTTCCGCCGTCACCGGCGGCGGCGCGTGGCGCGGCACGATATGGGTGTCGATCTCGCCGAGCAATTCGGCGAGCCGGCCGGAAAAATCGCTGCCGAAACGCGCCGTCAGCGCCTTGCGCTCGCGGCTGGCGAGATCGGCGACGGTCTTCAGCCCGGCGCGGCGCAGCGCGATGTGCACCGCTTCGGCGGCCGGAACGGCATGCGCCGGCAGTTCCTCGACACTTGCCGCCTGGTGCACCGCCAGCGCCAGCGCGGCCTGCGGCGTGTTGCCCAGCGCCGGCAGGCCGGTGATGCCGATGCGCGCCAGCCGCGCCGCGACATCATCGGCCAGCGCGGCCTCGCCGCCATGGAGATGCTCGCAGCCGCTGATATCGAGCACCAGCCCCGCCGGCGGCAGCGCCATCACCATCGGAGTCCAGCGATCGGCGCCGGCCGCCAGCCAATCGAGCAGCGCCGCATCGGCGGCCGGATCGTGCGGCAGCGCGACGAGATCGGGAAGCCGCGCGCGGGCATCGGCGAGCGTCATGTCGGGCGCCAGGCCGGCGGCCGCCGCTGCGGGTGACAGCGCCGCCAGCCGCTGCGCGCCGCGATGCTTTTCGATCAGGGCGAACGCTGCCTCAGGCGACGCGGCGCCGGTCCTGATCGCGCGTTCGCAGGGGAACCATGGCAGGTGCAGCGCCAGGTAGCGGCGGGCGGAAGCTGTTACTGTCACGATCCCATTCCAGTTGCAGGGTGAAGCCGGGCACGCCGCCGCGGTGGCGATCGAGAGTAAGGGCGAAGGTGGCGGGGCCGGGCGCTGCCGCTGCCAGTGGCCGCGACGGGGCGGCAGCGATGCGCCAGCGGCTGAAGGCAGCACTCGGCCGGGCATCGCCGCTGCGCAGCAACAGCGCCGGCACCCCCGATCGTGCCGCCGCCATCGCCAGCCGCCGGCTGGCAGTCAGGTCGAAGGCGCGCGCTTCGCCATGCGGTTCGATGATGGCGGCGGCGATGGCAGCGCAATTGACGGCATCATGGCCGGCACGCAGCACGCCCAGCGTATCGGGCGCTTCGACCAGCAGCAGCCGATCGGGGTCGCAGCCGAGTTCGGCGAGCCCCAGGCCGTGCAGCCGGCCATCGCGCCGCGCCCGATCCTCGCGCAGCCAGACGATCGGCCCAGGCCGCCGGCCGAGCAGCGCCAGCATCAGCACGAACGCCGCCGCCGCCGGGGCATCGCCGGGCGCCTGCGGCAGCGTTTCGTGCAGCGCCGCCACCGGCAACCCGAGCCCATCGAGCCGCGCCACGCCGAAACCCAACCGCGCGCTTGAATCCGCCGACCTTCCGCCGGCCCGCGCCAGCGCGGCGTTGGATGTCAAGTCGCGCGCCAGCGCGACATCTGCTGTCAAGTCGCGCGCCAGCGCGACACCTGCTGTCAAGTCGCGCGCCAGCGCGACATCTGCTGTCAAGTCGCGCGCCAGCGCGACATCTGCTGTCAAGTCGCGCGCCAGCGCGACACGCGCCATCAGCGCCAGCGGCGGCAGCGGCGGCACGGCAATCGCCGCAGACGGCGAATCGAGGGGGATGGCGCGACTCATATGTTCTACTTTTGTTCTATCAGGAACCGCGGCCCCATGCGAGTCGGCGGTCGCCAGCGCTTTCGCTTTGCGTCGCGCCCGCTAGGGTGGCGGCGAAGGGGAACCGGCGGATGCAGGCGCGTGATGCGGGGCTGGTGCGGGGCATCGGCACCGGGGGGCTGGCGGCGAACCTCGTCAATTACACCATCGGCGCCAGTGTCTTCGTGGTGCCGGCGCTGGCGGCGGGCAGTGCCGGGGCATGGGCGCCGGTGGCGTTGATCGTCGCGGCCGTCGCCAATGCCGCCATTACCGTCTGCTATGCCGAAGCCGGCGCTCGGGCCGCAACCAGCGGCGGCCAGGCCGGATTCACGACGCGGGCGTTCGGGCCGTTCGCCGGCTTCGTCGCCGGCGCGATCACCTATCTCGCCAATGTCCTCGCCGCCGGCGCCATCCTTCCGGCAGCGAGCGATGCACTGGCGGCGTTGCTGCCGTGGTTCGCCGGCGCCGCCCCGCGTGCCGGCTTTCTGGTCGGCTGGGCGGTGCTGCTGGTGCTGGTCAATGCCCGCGGCGTCGCGCCAGCGACGCGCGCCGTCCAGGTCGCGCTGGTCATCAAGCTGCTGCCGCTGCTGCTGGTGCTCGGCCTCGGGCCGTTCCTCGGCGATCCGGCGCGGATCGCAGCGCCGGTGCTGCCGCTGCCGCCGCGCTTCGGCGAAACCGTGCTGCTGGCGGTGTTCCTGTTCGCCGGAGTCCATGGCTCGCTGATCGCCGGCGGCGAAATCCGCGATCCGCCGCGCACCGTCCCGCGCGCCCTCGCCCTGGGGCTGGTGGTCATCACCACCATCTATATCGGCGTGCAGCTCATCGCGCAGGGCGTGCTCGGCGCCGATCTGCCGGCCTCTGCGACACCGCTTGCCGATGTGCCCGGCCGGATCGGCCCTGGCTGGCGTGCGGCGATGCTGGCCGGAACGCTGGTCGCCATGCTCGGCTGGACGCTTTCGGACGCGCTGTCGACGCCGCGGCTGGTCTTCGCCTTTGCCCGCGACGGCTGGCTGCCGGCCGGGCTCGGCCGGCTGGCGGCATCGCACGTGCCGC
>JBBQWE010000021.1:0-29999 GCA_038210855.1 Sphingomonadales bacterium
AACAATATCCTTACCCAGATCGGCCTCGTCGTGCTTGTCGGCCTTGCTGCCAAGAACGCCATCCTGATCGTCGAATTCGCGCGGCAGGCCGAAGACCGCGGCGCGACGCGCTGGGACGCCGCCGCCGAAGCGGCGCGTACCCGGCTGCGGCCGATCCTGATGACCAGCTTCGCCTTCATCCTCGGCGTCGTGCCGCTGGTCATCGCTTCGGGCCCCGGCGCCGAAATGCGCCAGGCGCTGGGCACCGCGGTATTTTTCGGCATGGCCGGCGTCACCGTGTTCGGCCTGATCTTCACGCCGGTATTCTACGTCATCGCCAGCGGGATATCCGGCCGGTTCGCGCGCAAGCCGGCGCCGGGGACCGATGCGGCGGGAGCGCCGGCGGAATGAAGCGCGCTGCCGCCCCGCTGGCGCTGCTTGCCCCGCTGGCGCTGCTTGCCCCGCTCGCGCTGCTTGCCCTTGCCGGCTGCCGGCTCGGCCCCGATTATCGCCCTCCGGCAACGCCTGCCGCCGCTGCGGCGCCGTTCACCGCGGCGACCCCGGCCACCGGCACCGGCACCGTCACCGGCACCGGCACCGTCACCGGCACCGTCACTGGCACCGTCACTGGCACCGTCACTGGCACCGTCATCGCCAGCGGCGAGGCGTCGCCGCCGGCATGGTGGCGGCTCTACGCCGATCCGGTGCTCGACGATCTCGTTGCCCAGGCCTTTGCCGCCAATACCGATCTGCGCGTCGCCACCGCCAATCTGCGCCGTGCCCGCGCCATTCTCGGTGAGGCGCGAAACGCCCGACTGCCATCGACCACCGCCTCGGGCAGTGCCGCGCAGGCGCAGTTGAGCGTCGCCACGCCGCAGGGACCGGTGCCGTTCGCCACCGATTTCTACCGTATCGGCTTCGATGCCAGCTACGAACTCGATCTCTATGGCCGCGTCGGCCGCAGCATCGAAGCCTCGCGCGCCGATGCCGCCGCCGAAGCCGCGCGGCGCGACGGCGTCGCCATCAGCGTCGCTGCCGAAACCGCCCGCGCCTATGCCGATGCCTGTTCGGCGGCGGCGCAACTCGCCGTCGCGGAACGCAGCCTGAAACTCCAGTCGGACAGTTTCGCCCTTACCGAACGCCGCGTCGCTGCCGGCCGCGATTCGCCCCTCGACAGCAGCCGTGCCCGCGCCCAGCTCGAATCGACCCGGGCGAGCTTGCCGCAATTCGCCGCCGACCAGCGCAGCGCGCTGTTCCGCCTTGCGGTGCTGACCGGCAAGCCGCCGTCCGAAGCCGATCCGCGCGCCGCCGCCTGCACCGCGGCACCGCGCCTCGCCCGGCCGCTGCCGACCGGCGACGGCACCGCGCTGATCGCTCGCCGTCCCGATGTCCGCGCGGCCGATCGCGCCCTTGCCGCGGCCACCGCGCGCGTCGGTGTGGCCAGGGCCGATTATTTCCCGCGGGTGACGCTTGCCGGCCAGGTCACCGGCCAGGGCACCAGCCCCGGCGCCGTGCTGACCACCAACGGCTTCGGCTACAGCATCGGGCCGCAGATCAGCTGGACCTTCCCCAATTTCGGTGCCGTCGCCGCTCGCGTCCGCCAGGCCCGCGCCGGCGCCGAAGCAGCGCTGGCCAGCTTCGATGGCAGTGTGCTGGGGGCGCTGCAGGAAGCCGAAACCGCGATCAGCGACTATGCCGGCGGTATCGATCGTAACGCCGCGCTGCGCCGCGCGCGCGACGAAAGCGCCGAGGCCGCCCGCATCGTCCGCCTGCGCTACCGCGCCGGCGCCGAAAACTTCCTTGCCGTTCTCGATGCCGAACGCACCCTGGCCACCGCCGACGCGCAACTGGCCGCCAGCGATGCCGCGCTCAGCGCGGCCCAGATCGCCGTGTTCAAGGCGCTGGGCGGCGGCTGGGAGGAACTGCCGCCGGCACCGCGCTGATGCCGAACCGGATCGACCGCGACTTCGTCCACCTCGGTTCCGGCGCGCGCGTCATCACGCAGCCGGAATTCACCGGCGGGGAATGGTACCAGGGCTATGGCGAACGCCACGGCAACGATGGCGCCGAAGGCCGGCTGGTCAGCCAGTTCACCTGCCACGGCGATTGGGACAGTTGGGAAATGCACCCCCATGGCGACGAGATGCGGTTCTGCCTCGCCGGCCGCATGACCCTCCACCAGGAACATGCCGACGGCAGCGTTGCCACGCTGAACCTGTCCCCCGGCGAATATGCCATCAATCCGCCCGGCTGCTGGCACACCGCCGATATCGAGGGCGAAGCAACGGCGCCGTTCATCACGGCAGGGCTGGGGACCGAGCAGCGCGAGCGGGTCGGGCAGGGTGACCGCCTCCGGCAGTCGTCCTGCTTGCATCGACATCGCCGGCGATCGGCAGCAGGCAGCGCCTGTCCTACAACCACCGACATCTGATATTGTCACGAATGCGGGCCGGAATATGCCCCCGGTCATTGGTTCGACTGGTTCATGCGCTTTGACGTTGCCGGCCGATCGGGGCGCAGCGGGCCACACTGCGGGCCACATTGCCGGCGAAATTCGGCCGATGCCGCAAAACCCAGGAAACCTTCAAATATGGAAAATAGAAAACAATATCGCTGCGCAGAATGCCATCTCCGTAACCGTTCATTTCACGGCAGCGCAACAAAGACGCGACCGGCTTGCCGGCCGCGCCCCGAATCCCATTCAGGCAAAGGCTGTGTTGCGGCGGCGGACGGCGCTGCCGACGAGGCCGAAGCCGACGACGAGCATGGCCCAGGTCGCCGGTTCCGGAACCACGCCGAGATTGCCGCGGATTTCGCCGCCCGGGAAGTTCGTCGTGTGCAGATTGAAATAGACGTTGCCGGCATCGAGCTCGGCAAACAGCCGCTGGCGGGCAAGATCGATCGTGCCGCTGCCGTTCGGGCCGCTGCCGGTGACGAAGGCGGAGCGGAAAACGCCGGTCTGCGTCAGGTCGAGCGTCCGTCGGATTGTGCCCGATGTCGTACCGAGCGGCAGGCCGCTGAAGCCGATGGCCACGCCGGCATTGCCGGTCGGCGCGGTGCAGCAATGGATATGACCATCGGCGAGGCCCGAGCCGAGGCCGCTGTAGGTGATGTTGACGAAGATGCTGTCGCCGATGACACGCAGGGTGCCGGTCCCGGTCGCGTCCGACTGGTTCGACGGATTTTCAGCACCACCGCTGAAGGTGGCGCGATAGCTGACGGCGTTCGCCGCCGTCGAGGCCAGCAGCATGGCGCCGGCGAGCAAGATCCTGGTGAACATTCGCGATAATCCCTTTGGTTTGCCTTTCCCAGCAGCATTTCGGTACCATCTTCTGCACCAGCTCAGAAACGAATCTTCGGCCCGAACCGCCCGTTGCCGGCACGGTGCGACACCAGGTAGCAGCAAGCAGCCGCCGCCGGCGCCGACCCTGCGACACCGGTAAAGCGCCCGGGACGTTACGCCGGCACCCCGAAAAGGTCGGTTTCATCGGCATCCTCGATCAGCACGTCGATGATATCGCCGACAGCGACGCCGCCGGCATCCCTGAGCAGGACATTGCCGTCGATTTCCGGCGCGTCGTATTTGCTGCGCCCGGTGGCGCCGCCGTTATCGTCGATCTCGTCGATCAGCACCGGCAGGATGCGGCCGACGCGCGCCGCCAGCTGCTGTTCGGAAATCACCGCCTGCGCCGCCATGAACCGGTGCCAGCGTTCTTCCTTGACGCTTTCTGGAACCGCATCGGGCAGCGCGTTGGCAGCAGCGCCGGCCACCGCCTCGTATTTGAAGCAGCCGGCGCGGTCGATGCGCGCCGTCGCCAGCCAGTCGAGCAGATACTGGAAATCGGCTTCGGTTTCGCCGGGGAAGCCGACGACGAAGGTCGATCGCAGCGCGAGGTCGGGCACCAGCGCCCGCCACTGGCCGATGCGTTGCAGCACCTTGGCATCGTTGGCCGGCCGCCGCATGGCGCGCAGCACGGACGGTGAGGCATGCTGGAACGGAATATCGAGATAGGGCAGCACGAGGCCCTGCGCCATCAGTTCGATCAGCTGGTCGACATGGGGGTAGGGATAGACATAGTGCAGTCGCAGCCAGGCGCCGAGCGCCCCCAGTTCGCGCGCCAGATCGGTGATATGGGCACGCAGTTCGCGGCCGCCGAGGCTGGACACGGCATGGCGCAGATCGACGCCATAGGCCGAGGTATCCTGGGCGATGACGAGCAGTTCGCGAGCACCGCCGCGCACCAGCGCTTCGGCCTCGCGCAGGATCGCCGCCGGCGGCCGGCTGGCGAGATCGCCGCGCAGCGAGGGGATGATGCAGAAGGCGCAGCGGTGGTCGCAGCCTTCGGAAATCTTGAGGTAAGCATAGTGGCGGGGGGTGAGTTTCAGCCCGGCATCGGGCACGAGATCGACATAGGCCGATCGCGGTGCCGGCGCTGCCGCGCGCACCGCATCGACCACGGCTTCGTACTGCTGCGGCCCGGTGATGGCGAGCACTGCGGGAAAGCGAGCGCGGATGCTGTCGGCCTCGTGCCCCAGGCAGCCGGTGACGATGACCCGGCCGTTCGCCGCCATCGCCTCGCCGATCGCTTCCAGGCTTTCGGCCTTGGCGCTGTCGAGAAACCCGCAGGTGTTGACGATGACCACATCGGCACCGGCGTAATCGCCCGACAGCGCATAGCCGTCGCCGCGCAACTGGGTGAGGATGCGTTCGGAATCGACGAGCGCCTTGGGGCAGCCCAGCGACACCATGCCGACGCGAGGGCTCTGGGGGAAGGTGAGAGTCATGGCGTCGCCATGACGGCAGCAGCGGCGCAGCGCAAGGCCGCTACCGGCCGCCCAGCACCCGCACCGGATCGATCGGCGCCCGGCCGCGGCGCAGTTCGAAGTGCAGTTGCGGCTCGCTGACGGCGCCGGTGGCACCGGCGCGGGCGACGACTTCACCCTTGGCCACCTTGCGGCCCCGCGCCACCAGCAGCGCGTCGTTGTGGCCATAGGCGGTCACCCAGCCGCCGGCATGCTTGATCAGCAGCAGATTGCCGAAACCCGGGATATCGTCTCCGGCATAGGCGACGACACCGTCGCCGGCAGCGCGCACCGGCGCGCCGAGCGTCGCCTTCAAATTGACGCCGTCGTTGAAGCGCCCGCCGGGCTTGGCACCGAAACCGGACAGGATGCGACCATCGACCGGCCAGCGGAAATCCGGCGTATCGGCGGCGAGCAGCGGCGGCGGTGCCGGCGCCGGCCGCTGTAGACCCGGTGCCTGTCCCGGCAGAGTTGGTGTCTGTGCCTGTCCCGGCACGGGGCGCGTCGCCGGCGGCCGGGCCGCGGCGCGCGCGACAGCCGGTTCGCCGCCGGTGATGATATCGTCGATATCGATGCGGAAGGCGCGGGCCCGGTCCTCCACCGATTGCGCCGCGACACGTTCGGCGCTGGGTAACAACAGCCGGCTGCCGACCTTCAGAACGAACGGCGGCGCCAGATTGTTGGCGGCGACGACGCGGTCCCAGGGCACGCCATAGGCGCGGGCAATGGCGATGCCGGTTTCGCCGGGCTTGACGGTATGCAGCCGCCCGCCCGGCGCCGGCACTGCATCGGCAACGATGCGCCGCGCGGTCCAGGCGGGTTTCTGCGGCGGCTTCTGCGCGGGGGCGGGCCTGCCGCGCGGTGGCGGTGACCACGGCACCGGCGTCGGCCGCGGCCGTTCAGGCGCGCAGCCGGCAAGGGCGACAAGCAGCAGAAGGCGGGCGCGCGGCATCACCGACCGGCTTAGTCGATTTCCGTCGCCCGGGGAATCGCTGCGGGAATCGCTTCAGTCCGCGGCGAGCGCCGCCGTCAGTGCCGCCATCGTCTGATGATGCGTCATGTCGAGGTGCAGCGGCGTTACCGAGATCATGCCGTCGTGCATCGCTTCGAGGTCGGTGCGGTGGCCGGGGGTGGAGGGTTCGCGGCCATAGCTGTGCCAAAAATAGGGAAAGCCGCGCGGATCGGTGCGCTGGTCCAGCCGGATGTTGCCGTAATCGCGGAAACCCTGTTCGGTAACGCGAACGCCGCGAACATCGGGCGGGAAGTTGATGTTGATCAGCACGCCCGGCGTCCAGTCGATGGCCAGCACCTTGCGAGTGACGTCGGCGCCATGCGTGGCGGCGGCGGAAAAATCTTCGCAGCCTGCCTTATAGTCGCGCATCACCTGGCTGTAGGCGATCGATCGGATACCGGCGAGGCAGCCTTCCATCGCTGCCGAAACCGTGCCCGAATAGGTCACGTCCTCGGCCAGGTTGCCGCCGCGGTTGACGCCCGAAAGGATCAGATCGGGTTTGTGATCGACCATCACCGCGCCGAGCGCCAGCATGACGCAATCGGTCGGCGTGCCGCGCACGGCAAAACGGCGCGAATCGATCTCGCGCAGCCGCACCGGCTGGCTGAGTGTCAGGCTGTGGCCGGCGCCCGATTGTTCCTCGGCCGGCGCCACGATCCAGACATCGTCGGACAGTTCGCGAGCGATGGCTTCAAGAGTGACGAGGCCGGGGGCGTTGATGCCGTCGTCGTTGGTGACCAGGATGCGCATGCGATTTTCTTATCCTCTGCAGCTTGCGGGAGGGGATGGGGGTAGGTTCGCGGGGGAAGGGTCGCTTGGCATCAAGGCAATGCCCACCCCCGACCCCTCCCGCGAGCGGGGGGGGAGGTGACGGTCAGTCGGGCCGCAATTCGGTCAGGCCGCCCATATAGGGGTACAGCGCCGCCGGGATCGCCACCGAACCATCGCCGCGCTGGTGGTTTTCCAGCACCGCGACCAGCGTGCGGCCGACGGCCAGCGCCGATCCGTTGAGCGTGTTGACGGGGCCGCGACTGCCCTTTTCGCCGCGCGCCCGGAGCCGGGCGTTCATGCGGCGGCCTTGGAAATCGCCGCAGTCGGAAACGCTCGATATCTCGCGCCAGGCGCCCTGGCCGGGCAGCCAGACTTCCAGATCGAACGTCTTGCGGGCGGCAAAGCCCATGTCCCCGGTGCACAGCAGCACGCGGCGATAGGCCAGCCCCAGTCGTTCGAGGATGGTTTCGGCAGCGCGCGTCATGCGCTCGTGCTCGCCGGCTGCCTGTTCGGGCGTGCAGATCGTCACCAGCTCGACCTTTTCGAACTGGTGCTGGCGGATCAGGCCCTTGGTATCGCGGCCGGCACTGCCGGCTTCGGAACGGAAACAAGGGGATAGCGCCGTCAGCCGCAGTGGCAGCGTTTCCTCCTCGACGATGCGGCCGGCGACGAGGTTGGTCAGCGGCACTTCGGCGGTCGGGATCAAATAGCGGTCGTCGGTGGTCTTGAAGAGGTCTTCCTCGAACTTCGGCAATTGCCCGGTGCCCCAGGCGGCGGCGCCGCGCACCAGCAGCGGCACATTGACTTCGGTGGCGCCCAATTCGCCGGTCTGCACATCGATCATCCACTGGCCGAGCGCGCGGTGCAGCCGGGCAATTCCGCCCTTCAGCACGGCAAAACGCGCGCCCGCAATGGCGGCGGCAGCATCGGGATCGTAACCGAACCGGGCAGCGATCGCATCGTGTTCGGCGGCTGCGAAATCGAACGCCGCCGGGGTGCCATGCTGTTTCACGACGACATTGCCGGTCTCATCGGCGCCGTCGGGAACATCGGGCGCAGCAAGGTTCGGCACCGGCGCGAGCCGGGCGTCGAGCGCGGCTGCCGCCTCGCGCTCCTCCGCCTCCAGGCCCGGGATGCGTTCCTTGAGGCCGAGCACGACCGCCATCAGCGCTTCGGCGGTATCGTCGTCGCGGCGGGCCCGCGCCGCACCGATGTCGCGCGATGCCTCGTTGCGCCGCGCCAGCGCCGCCTGCAGGGCGGTCTGCACCTCGCGCAGCCGGCTGTCGGCCGCGACCAGCGCCTCGGCGATGGGCGGCAGGCCGCGCCGCGCCAGGCCGGCGTCGAAAGCGGCCGGATCGGCCCGGATAGCGCGGATGTCGTGCATGGCGGCGCTATCGGCGATGCCGCGCGGCGACGCAATGGGGAGGCAGCAGCGGTTGCCTGCCGAGACGGTCTGTTTGCGCGGGCGACGCGGCTTTTGCTGGCGCGAATCCTGTCCTAATGTCGCAACCGTGATCGTCACCTGCCCCAATTGCGCCACCCGCTATCGCCTCGCTGCGGCCGCTGCCGACGCCGTTGCCGCCGGCAAGCGCATGAAATGCGCCGAATGCGGCCACCGCTGGCAACCCGCCACGGCGCCCGCACCGCCGCCGATCGACGAGGACATCGACGAGGACGAGGAACTCGCCGCCGTCGAAGCGGAATCGGCCGCCCGGCCCTCGCTGCCGCGCCAACCCGTGGCGCCGCCGCCGGCCGATGAACCTGCCGAACCGCCGCCGCCCGAACCGGCGGTCGCCGAACCGCAGTCGCCGGAAGACGAAGAACCGCGCGGCCGGCCGGTCATCAAGACGCTGGCGGCGCTGGTCATCGGCACGGCGCTGGGCGTTGCAG
Organism: Sphingomonadales bacterium; assembly: GCA_038210855.1. Classification (GTDB taxonomy): domain Bacteria; phylum Pseudomonadota; class Alphaproteobacteria; order Sphingomonadales; family Sphingomonadaceae; genus Sandarakinorhabdus. The sequence continues at coordinate 8,456 of JBBQWE010000021.1, forward strand.
CCGCCGGCCTGTGGATCGGCGATCTCGATCCGGCGCGGCTGCCGTTCGTCGCCGATCGCCTCGGCCTGGCCGTGCCGCCGCCGCTGGCGGTTACCGTCAGCGGCCGCGTGACACGGCTCGGTTCGGGGGAGCGGCTGCTCGAAGTCAGCGGCACCATCACCAATCCCGGCCCGGAACGCGTCGCGGTGCCGGTGCTGCGCGCCGTGCTGGCCGATGCGAACGGCATCAGGCGCAGCTGGAAGATCGCACCGCCCACCGCCTCGATCGGCCCGGGCGGCAGTATCGCCTTTGCCAGCACGCTCGCCAATGTGCCGGAAGCCGCCACCATTTTGCGCGTCGGCAGCCGGTTGTCGCCTGCGACCTGACGCACCGCGCCGCAGCCTTTTTGTGGGGTTCGCAGCCGGCCCCCGCCACCGTAAGACCGGCAAGACCTTTATCAGGAGCCGGCGATGATCTTCGAATACAGCGACAAGACCAAGGCAATGGTCGAACGCGTCCGCGCCTTCATGGACGAACATGTCTATCCCAACGAAGCGCGCTACGAGCATGAAGTCGCCGCCGGCAATCGCTGGAAGGTCCTCGACGTCATCGAGGAGATCAAGCCCAAGGCGCAGGCGGCGGGCCTGTGGAACTTGTTCCTCAACATCTGCGATCACGATACCGGCGAATGGCAGGGGCCGGGCCTCACCAACCTCGAATACGCAGCCCTCGCCGAGGAAATGGGCCGTGTCGGCTGGGCGAGCGAAGTGTTCAACTGCTCCGCGCCCGATACCGGCAACATGGAAGTGCTGCGCACCTACGGCAGCGAAGCGCAGAAGGCGCAGTGGCTGCGGCCGCTGATGGCCGGCGAGATCCGTTCGGCCTTCCTGATGACGGAGCCGGCGGTCGCGTCGTCCGATGCCACCAACATCGAAACCTCGATCGCTCGCGATGGCGACCATTATGTCGTCAACGGCCGCAAATGGTGGTCGTCGGGCGTCGGCGATCCGCGCTGCAAGATTGCTATCGTCATGGGCAAGACCGACACCAGCGCGCCGCGCCATTCGCAGCAGAGCCAGATCCTCGTGCCGCTCGACACGCCGGGGATCACCAAGGTGCGGCCGCTGAATGTGTTCGGCTATGACGACGCGCCGCACGGCCATTTCGAAGTGCTGCTCGACAATGTCCGGGTGCCGGCGGAAAACATGATCCTGGGCGAGGGCAAGGGTTTCGAAATCGCCCAGGGGCGGCTGGGGCCGGGCCGCATCCACCATTGCATGCGATCGATCGGTGCTGCCGAACGCGCGCTGGAAAAGATGGTCAAGCGGCTGAAGTCGCGCGTCGCCTTCGGCAAGCCGATCAGCGAGCACAGCCTGTGGCACGAACGCATCGCCGATTCGCGCATCGCCATCGAACAGGCGCGGCTACTGACGTTGAAGGCCGCCTATATGATGGACACGGTGGGCAACAAGGGCGCCGCCAACGAGATCGCGATGATCAAGGTCGTCGCGCCGAACATGAGCTGCCTGATCCACGATCACGCCATCCAGGCGCACGGCGGCGGCGGCGTCTGCCAGGATTACGGCCTCGCTTCGGGCTATGCCGGCCAGCGCACGCTGCGGCTGGCCGATGGCCCCGATGAAGTCCACCGCCAGGCGATCGCCAAGAACGAACTGCGCCGCTACAACTGAACGGCTCGCCGGGCGGGCAGGGGCTCGCCCGGCGAATTGCTTTGCGTCGCCGGGGCGCTTGTGCGCGTAAGTCACGTCATGCGCAGTCCCCCGCCGATCCTTGCTCTAGTCGTCCTTGCAGCGCTGGCCCTGCCGGCGCCGGCCGCGGCGCAGGGGTTCCTCGCGCGCTTCCGGGCCGATCCGGTCGGCGAGCCGCTGCCCGGGCTGGCATCGGGGATGACGGTGACACTGCCGGCCGGCGAACAGGGGCCGTTCGCCATCCGCAACCAGAATTTCGATCCGCCGGTGACGATCGACGCCAGCGCCGCCACCGTGCGCGGGCTGCGCATCTGGAACAGCAGCGGTATCATCGTTCGCGGCGGCACCTTCGTCGGGGCCGACGGTCTCGATGGTCGCGGCTTCGATGGCTATGGCGTCGATGTCCGCACCAGCAAGCGCCTGCGTTTCGATGGGCTGACGTTCACCCGCGCCAAACGCGGCCTGATCGTCGCCGACAGCCGCAGCATTTCGGTGCGGCGCGGCGTGTTCACCGGCCTGCGTTCCGATGGCATCAACCTGCCCGGCAGCAGCGATATCCTGGTCGAACAGAGCCGGTTCGAAAATTTCCTGCCGCGCAAGCCGACAGGCGACAAGGCGGCCGGCACCTACAAGGATGGCGATCACCCCGATGCGATCCAGCTGTGGACGACGAAAACCAACCCGCGGATGACCGACATCACCATTCGCGACAACATCATCGAAGGCGATACCCAGGGCATCAACACCTTCGGCCCGCGCGGGCTGGGCTATGCCCGCATGCGGGTGACCGGCAACCGGGTGAAGATCAACTATCCGGCCGCCATTTCGCTGATCGGTTGCGAGGATTGCACCGTTACCGGCAACCGCGCCGAAAAACTGCCGGACGCGCGCTTCAAGGCCAATGTCCGCCTCGATGAATCGACCGGCCGCTTTTGCGGCAACACGCTTGTCGATGTTCCCGGCCACCTTGCCGCGCGCAAGTGCGTAACGCCGTGAAAATCAGGCCGGCGCTGCAGGCGATCCGCCATTGCACGCCCCGGCGCGGCCTGCTATCGGCCGCTGCCTACCGGACGAGGCCTTGCGCTTCGGACAGATGATCGTGCGGTCATGGCGGAACTGGTAGACGCGCAACGTTGAGGTCGTTGTGGCCGAAAGGCCGTGGAAGTTCGAGTCTTCTTGACCGCACCATCCCCCGGCGAGGTTTCGCCCAAGGCGGCAGCTTCGCCAGAGCCGAGGGCTTCACCAGTGGCGACGCCGTTGCCGAGCGCGCTGCCGCGCCACCTGCCCTGGAACCCGAACGCCCGGATCGCGCCCTCAATAGCGCCAGCTGCTGGTGTCGGCGCCGGCCGGGGCGGTGGCTGCGATGCGCGCCAGGATCTTGTCGACATACATGGTGTTGTAGCGCAGGCGCGTAATGGCGTTGGGAAGCCCGGGATCGCCGTTCCAGCAATGTTCGGCGCGGTCGCCATAGGCCACTTCGGCATTGGCGGCGGGAACGGCGGACTTGAGGAAATCCTCGGTCAGGTAAACGGCGTTGTTGAGGTAGTAATTGTCCATGTCCCCGACATAGAGGTGGAGCTTGCCGGCCAGCTTGGGGCCGAGCGTCTTCCAGTCGCGCGCCATGATGTGGCGCAGATCGTAATTCTCGCGCCAATGGGCGGCGACTTGCGCATCGATGACGCCGGTGCGCTTGTCCCAGATGCGTTTCGGATAGCCGTCGTCGCCCATCGGCGAATAAACGGCTTCCCAGATATCCCATTGGCCGCCGGAACGGCTCTTGTCGCCCAGCACCAGTTCGAGGCGGTTTTCCATCTCGGCGGTGTAGGATATTTGGCCGAGATAGTTGCGGTGGCCGGGCTTGGCGACTCGGCCGAACGGGCCTTGCGTCCAATAGGCGTTGGGCTCCTCGTAGATGTTGGTGACCATGGTCTGGCGAAAATCGATGGGGTCGGGGCAGCCGACGAATACGCCGTTGAACTCGTCGGGGTAGAAGACCTGGACGGCGAGCGATTCCCAGCCGCCCGTCGACCCGCCATAGGCGAAGCGCGCCCAGCCTGCCCCCAGGCCGCGGAAGCGCTTTTCGAGCTCGGGCACGAATTCCCGCATGATGGCGTCGCCATAGGGGCCGAGGTTGGCCGAGTTTACGGCATAGGAATCATCGTAATAGGGATTGGAATGATCGATCTCGACGATCAGCATGCGCGGGAAGTTGTCGGAAACCCACTTCCTGTAGAAATCATAGGCTTCCTGCGCCTCGATGCGGTTGTAGCAGGGCTCGGCGAAGCGCTTGTTGGGAAGGCATTCGGCCTTCGGGTCGGGCGGCGTCGTGCGGAAGCCGCCGAAATCATCGGGGAAATGCCCGTGGTTGACGATCAGCGGATAGCGCGCCTCGGGGTGATTGTCGAAACCCCTGGGCACCAGCACATGGCCACGGATGTAGACGGGGGTGCCCCAGAACTTGCTCAGCCGCTCGCTCTGTATCTTGAAATGGCGAATGAATTCACTGTCCTTGGGCTCGGCGATGGCCGGCAGCACGGTCGAAAGGGTGACGGCGATCTCGCCGGCGCGGGCCGGATCGAAGCTGATCTTCACCGGCTGGCTGATGATGTTGCCCGGCTCCTTGCGCCAGTTTTGCCCGGCGCCGCGCGCTTCGGGCAGCTTTACCGTCTTGCCGTTGCCCAGCCGGTAGGTGCGATATTGGTGCAGCACCGCCTGGACGTGATATTCGCCCTTGGGAAGCTTCGCCATGTCCTCGGCCGGATAGCCGAGCACGCCGGGGCCGATGGCGACGCTGCCGCCGGGCTTGAGGCCTTCGACGTTCACGCCGAACACCTGCGCACCAAGATTGTCGGTGGCGACCTGGTCGCGCGGTTCCGATTTGCCGTCGGGCGTGATTATCAGGATGACGCGGCCATCGTTGCTGGCCGGCACCCCGGCCGGCGCCAGCCGGATATTGAAGGTTTCCGCCGCTGCCGAACCGGCAATCGCGAGCGCAACGCCCGCCGCAAGCATCGAACGCGTCATTTTCTTCGGCCTTTTCATTCGGGGACGCTGGGGCGGCGGGCGGTATGGCGGCTTGGCAGCTGGCCGGCAGCGATGACGCGAAACATGGATTCCCCCCCATTGCGTCCATATTGGCAGCATCCCGGCGATCGGGGCAAGTGCCTTCGGATTGCAAGGGCTTGCGGCAATTGATGCCCTGTAACCGCGGCTCCCGGTTACCCCGGATACTGTCACCGGCACGGCGAAATCAGTCTCGCGCCGATCGAATTGCGCTGTTTTGGGAGCTGCAAAGCCAAATGGTAGCGCGAGTGTCGATTGCCGACGATTGCCGGCGAAACGAAAACTTTGTAATTAAACTCTTCGTAAAGCAGTTCGCTGCCCCGAAGCGAGTATCCCCATGTTCGGCCCGCAACGTCTCGGTCGCTGTCTCAATGTCGGTCGGTGCGGTCTCGCCGGGCAACGCGAGCCGATCCGGTTGGCCGATGGCGTGAAGTTCGCCTGCCCGGAATGCAAAAGCGAGCTGGTGCCGTTCGCCGGCCGGCCCAAGGAAGCCAAACCGGGCGAAGCAGTTCGCCGCGTTCCCAAATCGTTGCTGTGGCTGGCGCTGGCGGTCGTGGTGATGGTCATCATCGGCATCCGCTACGACCTGTTCGGCCTCGAACTCGACCAGCCGCCGGCGATCAGCGCGGACAGCGCGACGACGCTGGTCCCGGCACCGCCGAGCGTGCGCGTCGGTGCCGGCATCGCGACCTATGACGAACTTGCCCCGATGCTGTGGCGAAGCTTCCTGATCGACCAGGGGTGCCCCGAAGTCGATCGTACCCGCAATGCCGCCAACACCGTCGTCTCCTGCCTCACCGGCAGCAACCCGAAGGTGACGATTTCGGCCCCGCAATCCGCCATCGGCATCGCCGGCTTGGCGATGAAAACCTTCGACGTGGTGCTGACCGCCGATCCGCTGTTTCCGGCTGCCCCGCACGGCGCGGTGCCGACACGCCCCGATGCGGACGGCCCCGATGCGGACGGCAACGTCATCCACGCCGACGTCATCGGCGTGGATGCGCTGGTGGTCATCGTTCATCCGTCGAACCCGCTCGGCCGGCTGTCGCAACCGCAACTGGCCAGCATCTTTGCCGGCGCCACCACCGATTTCGCCCTTGTCGGCGGCCCGCCGGGCCCGATCACGGTCATCGCGCCCGCGGCAGGCGCCCGCGCCGATGACCGGCTGGCGGCCATCATCCCGAAATGGCTTCCGCTGGCCGCAACGGCTCGCCGCCTCGTCGATTCGGCCGCGATCGTCGCTGCCGTCCGCGACGATCCCCGGGCCATCGGTCTGGTCGAACGCCGTGCCGCCACGGCGATCAAGACGCTGGCGATCGGTCCCGTCGATGGCATCGCGGTCGCCCCCACGGCGCTGGCACTGATCAGCGGCGATTATCCGCTCGCCCGGCCGGTGCGTGCCATCCGTTTCAACCGCGAAGCCTCGCCCTATGAAACCGCTTTCGTCGCCTTTTCGCGCACCGCCGCCGCCGGCGCGGTGATCACGGCGGCCGGCTTCGAACCGGTTCGCCCCGATCTGTTTGCGCCTCCCGCCCCGGCCACTGCGCCGCCAGCCTATCGGGCGCTGGTCGAAGGCCGGCAGCGCTTTGCTGCAAACCTCCGCTTCCGCGCCGCCAGCCTCGATCTCGAACCCCAGTCGCTGGCGGCGCTCGACGATGTCGCTGCCCGGCTGGCGGGCGAGCGTATCGCTGCCGATCGGATCAACATCGTCGGCCTGTCCGACCCGGTACGTGCCGATGCCGACGCCGATGCCGCCAGCCTGGCGCGCCGGATCGGAACCATGCTCAGTGAACGCGGCATCGACAGCAATTCTTCCATCGGCGTCGGCGGCGCCCTGGCAGTCGCCGAGCCGGCCGACGGCAATCGCAACCGCCGGGTGGAGATCTGGATCAGCCCGGCCGCCCGGGCGGAACCACCGTCCGAACCCTGAGCACCGGCGCGCAAGTCACGACGGAAGGCCGCCGGGTCCGGCCGCGTCACTGGAATTCCAGCCCGGCCACGGCAGGCAGCGGCTGCCGCGATGTCACTTCGCGAAAGATTTCGCGGTAGCGGGGGTGTTCGGTGCCCATCACCCGGTCCCACACGGTGAAATACAGGCCGAAATTGTGGTTCAGGCTGCCGGCATGGTGAAGATCATGGTGGGTGGTGGTGGCGAACAGGCCCCAGAACCAATGGTCGGCAAAGCCCCGCGGCATCAGTTCCACGCCGGCATGGCCCATGACGTTGCGCAGCATGACGATGCCGAGGAAGATGAAGGTCGCACTGAACGGTGTCGAGACCAGCGAGACCCAGATCGACACGAAAATCGCTTCGAGCACGGCTTCGGCGGCGCTGAACGAATAGGCGGTGAACGGTGTCGGCGTGATCGATCGGTGGTGATGGCGGTGCACCGCCGCGAACAGCGCCCGCGAATGGATGATGCGATGCATCCAGTAGAACCAGCTGTCGTGCGCCACCAGCAGCGCACCGACGAAGGCCATTGTCACCGGCCATGGCGCGCTGTCGCCATAATAGGGGGCGGTATGGCCATTGGCGGTCAGCCACAGGGTGGGCGTCGCCACCAGTGCATAGACGACCACGCTGCGCAGCGATGACGCCAGTTCGCGGGCATGGTCGCTGCGTCGCGGCCGGCGCGCCTGCAGCTTGCGAACCCGCCAGCCGGACCGCATCACCAGCGCGATGATGATCGACATGACGATGGTGCCGATCACATAGCGGCCGCCGTCGAACAGGAATACTCTGGGGAAAACGCGAAACGCAGCATCGGTGACGGTCATGCAAGCCTCCGTGACGAATGGCGGGCTTGTGCCGGCTTGCCGCCGGCGGATCGCTGCGGCTTGTCGATTTCGACCGGTCGGTTTTGAAAATTCGATCAGTGCCCCAGCGATTTCGCCCGATATTCGGTCGGCGTGCAGCCGGTTTCGGCGCGAAAGGCGCGGTTGAACGGCGCCAGGCTGCCGAAGCCGGCATCGAGCGCGATGGTCAGGATCGGCACGCCGCGCTGCAGCGGGTCGGCCAGCGCCTCGGTCGCCTCGCGAATCCGAAAAGCGTTGAGATAGGCGTTGAAGTTGCGCGCTCCCAGCCCGCCGTTGATGGCTCGACGCAACCGGTATTCGGGTACGCCCAGCCGCGCCGCCACCGCCGTGATGGTCAGCCCGTCCTGCCGGTACAGCCGCTCGCGCTGCATTTCGTCGGCCAGCCGCGCCAGCAACGGGCCATCGTCGGCCTCTGCCGGCACCGTCGCCGCCGCGGCGCGTTCGGGCGCCGCGAGCAGCGCCGCATCGCGCCAGCCGAACACGGCACCGGAAACCACAAGCAGCATCACCAGCAGCGCGGCCGAATTGATCAGCCGCCATTCCACCGGCGGTGGCCAGGCCGCAACAAGCAGTTCGGCGCCGACGATGACCGCGATCAGCGCGCCGATCACCAGCGCCAGCGCCAGCCGCACCCGCCGACGCGCCTCGACCAGGTCATTGTCGCGCCCGCGCAGCGCCGCGGCCAGCCCGAGGCCGGTGAAAACCAGGCTGGGCAGCGGCCAGAACAGCGTCAGGGTCGATCGCGGCCAGCCGAGCGGCAAGCCGACATAGACGGTTAGCAACCCCGACAGCACCAGGCCGACAATTGCGAGATAATGGACCGGCCGCGGTTCGAAATCATCGTCGAACCAGCTCGAAGCGAACAGCCAGAACAACGCCGGCGCCGCCATGCCGGCAAGGTGCAGCGGCACGCGCCACGGCGACCCGGTGAAGGCCGGCGGCGCCGCCGGCAGGAAAAGATAGGCCAGCCCCGACAGGATCAGCAGCAGGCCGAGCCGCGCGGTGAGCGTGACGGCGCCACCACGCGCGAAACTGGCCGCCAGCAGCAGCAGCGCCATCGCACCACCGCGCAACACGCCATCCCAGAAGATCAGCCCCATGGCGAGACGATAAGCGGACAGCCGCTTGCCGGCCAGCGCTGGCGGGGCGGTGGCTGCGGCCCGCAGAAATCGGGGCACGATCGGCGACCGATCCTTTGCTGCGCAGTGACGGTTCGGTTCTTGCTGCCGCTGGCGCCCCTGCCTTTGCAGCGCTAGTTTGGCTTGGCGGCGACAAGGGTGTCGATGGCTGGTTCAATTATCTGGCGGAAGGCGGCAAGCGCATCGAAACCGGTGTCATTTCGGTCAAGGCCGGGGACAATGTGAACCCCAACATGGTCCGCGACCTCGGCCGGGTGATGGAGCGCGACAAGCACCGCTTCGGGCTGTTCATCCTGAAATCGATGCCGACGCGCGGGATGCTGCAGGAAGCCGCCTCGCAACCGATGATCGAAACCGAATTCGGCCGCTTCCCGGCGCTGCAATTCGTCACCCTCGCCGAATTGTTCCAGGGCCTGCGCCCGAAACTGCCGCCGCTGATCAGCCCGGTGAAAAAGGCAACGCGCGTCGAAACCCGCACCAGCCACCAGAAAGGCTCGCAAGGCGCGCTGGAGGTCTGACACCGGCCCGGAACCAGGCGCCGCTGCCTGTCCTACACCCCCGAAATCTGCTAGCGGAAATCCAACAACATCCAACAGCCGGCGATGGATTTCGTATGATTACGCAAGAAGGAAATCGATTGAACTTCGCTGTCTTTCCGAACTTTCGGTAATGTTCGCCGCCGCGCGCCGGAACCCGACAAAAGCGGTGCAGGGGCTCACCCCCTGCCCGCCGGAGGCACGCTCGATGACACCGAAGCCCCTGCGCCGATTCGCCAATACCGCATCACTGGCGGCGCCGGCGCGTTCTGCTATCCTGCATTCCTGATCGAGGCCCGAAGGCGGTTGCGTCCCATGTCGATGTCCTGGAAAATTGCCCTGCCGCTGGTGGCGCTGGCCATGGTGCCCGGTGTTGCGGCGGTGCGAGCGGCGGCTCAGAGCGATACCTACAAGCAGCTCGATGCGCTGATGGACGTTTTCGAACGCGTCCGCACCGATTATGTCGACAAGACCGAGGACAAGGCGCTGATCGAAGGGGCGATCAACGGCATGCTGGCCAGCCTCGATCCCCACTCGTCGTACCTCGACGCGCGCGATTTCCAGAACATGCGGCAGACCACCGATGGTGAATATGGCGGGCTGGGCCTGACCGTCACCACCGAAGACGGCGCGGTGAAGGTGATCGCACCGACCGACGATACGCCGGCGGCGCGCGCCGGGGTCAAGGCCGGCGATTACATCACGCATCTCGATGGCGAGCTTATCTATGGTTCCAGCCTGACCGATGCCGTCGACAAGATGCGCGGTGCGCCGGGCAGCAGTATCCGCATCACCGTGGTGCGCGAGGGGCAGACGAAGCCGATCGAACTGACGCTGCGCCGCGAGGTCATCCAGATCAAGCCGGTGAAGTGGGAAACCCGCGGGTCCGTCGGCATCGTGCGGATTTCGACGTTCAACAAGCAGACCGGCGAGGCGACTCGCGCCGCCGTCGCCGCGATCGAGAAGAAACTGGGGGCGAACCTTGCCGGTTTCGTCATCGATCTGCGCTCCAACCCCGGCGGATTGCTCGACCAGGCCATCGAAGTCAGCGATGTCTTCCTCGACAAGGGCGAAATCGTTTCGCAGCGCGGCCGCGGCAAGGGCGATATCCAGCGTTATTACGCCAAGGATGGCGATCTTGCCGGCGGCCGGCCGCTGGTCGTTCTGGTCGACGAAGGATCGGCATCGGCCGCCGAAATCGTTGCCGGCGCGTTGCAGGACCATCGCCGCGCCGTGGTGCTGGGCCAGCGCAGTTTCGGCAAGGGTTCGGTGCAGACGCTGATCCCGCTCAGCCAGGATACCGCGCTGCGGCTGACGACGGCGCGCTATTTCACGCCATCGGGGCGCAGCGTGCAGGAAGCCGGGATCGAACCCGATGTCGCGGTGCCGCAACTGACCGACCCGACCCGCGCCGACCGGCCGCGGCTGCGCGAGGCCGATTTGCGCCGCCACCTGATCAACGAAGTGAAGGACGGCACCGAAAAGATCGTCGAAAGCGATGCCAAGGACGATCCGCGCTTCGCAGCGACGGCAGAGGATCTGAAGAAGAAGGGCGTTACCGACTTCCAGCTCGATTACGCAGCGCGGCTGCTCGATCGGCTGGCGCCGGCAGCGGCGGTGCAGACGGCCGCAGCGCCGGGTCCGGCCAGCGCGCGGCGCTGACGGCGCGATTGCGCCCCCTCGCCGCCGCGCCTATGGGGCGCAGGCATTCCCGGGACAAGGTGATCGAACGCGTGCTGCGCCGCCTCTATGACTGGACGCTCGACAAGGCCGCCCGGCCGAGCGCTGAAAAATGGCTGGCTTTCATCAGCTTCGCCGATTCGTCGTTCTTTCCGGTGCCGCCCGACATCATGCAGATCCCGATGTCGATCGCCCGGCCGGAAAAATCGCTGCGCTACGCTGCGGTATCGACAGTGGCATCGGTGGTCGGCGCGCTGCTCGGCTATGCCATCGGCGCGCTGCTGTTCGAAGCGATCGGGCAGCCATTGCTGGCGCTGTACGGATATCAGGACAAATTCGCGCAATTCGCAGCCAATGTGAATGACAACGGCTTCCTGTGGATGCTGGCGTTCGCTTTCCTGCCCATCCCCTACAAGGTCGCGACGATCGCGGCGGGCAGCATCTATCTCAATATCGGCACGCTGCTGCTCGCGTCGCTGCTCGGCCGCGGCGGGCGGTTTTTCCTGGTGGCGCTGGTGCTGCGCCGTTATGGCGCCGCGGCGCAGCGGATTATCGACAAATATTTCCACACCCTGGCGCTGGTGGGGGCCGGCCTGTTCGTCGGCGGGTTCGTCGTTGTTCGCTACGCGATCTGATCGCGGCGCCGCGCTGCTGCTCGTCGCCACCGGCGCCGCGCTGCTCGGCGGGGCGCTGGCCTTCCAGTATCTGGGCGGGCTGGCGCCGTGCGAGATGTGCATCTGGCAACGCTGGGCGATCGGCGCGGCGGTGGCGCTCGGGCTGGCCGGGCTGGCCGCCGGCAACCGTGTGCTGGTGGCGCTGGCGATCGCGGCGATGTTCGTCGATACCGGAATCGCGGTCTTTCATGTCGGTGTCGAACAGCATTGGTGGAAAGGCATCACCGAATGCGCGGCGACAACGCTCAGCGGCCCCGACCTGCTGGGGCAGATACTGGCGGCGCCGCTGGTCCGCTGCGACGCCATCGCCTGGTCCCTTCTGGGCATTTCCATGGCAGGCTGGAACGCACTGGTTTCGCTGGCTGCAGGAGGCACGGCAACATGGTTGATGCGAAAAAGCTGAGGCATTTGCCCGGTGACCGCAAGGCTGCCGAGGGTGTCGATACCGAAGCGATGATCCGGGTCGACCAGGCCGGCGAATATGGCGCGGCGCGCATCTATGCCGGGCAACTGGCGGTGATGGGCGGCCGCACGCGTGTCGCTGGCGAAATCCGCCACATGGCAGCGCAGGAACAGCGCCACCTCGAAGGTTTCGACGCGCTGATGACTCGCCGCCGCGTCCGCCCGACGCTGTTCGCGCCGGCGTGGCACGTTGCCGGCTATGCGCTTGGCGCCATTACTGCGCTGATCGGGCCGGGTGCGGCGATGGCGGCCACCGTCGCGGTCGAAACGGTGATCGATGAACATTATGGCGAACAATCGGACGCGCTCGCCGATGGCAGCGATCCGGAGCTGAAGGCAATGGTCGACGATTATCGCGGCGACGAGGTCGACCACCGCGAGACCGCTGCCGCAAGTGGCGGCGACAGCTTCCCGCTGATGCAGGCGATCATCCGCGCCGGCTGCCGCGCCGCCATCGCGGTGACATCGCGGGTTTGATTACCGCCGCCGCCGGCCGCGCGGCTTGTCCTCGAACAAGGCCGCAAGCTGGTCGATGATGGTGCCGCCCAATTGTTCGGCGTCCATGATCGTCACCGCCTTGGCGTAATAGCGTGTCACGTCATGGCCGATGCCGATGGCGATCAGCTCGACCGGCGACCGGGTTTCGATCTGGCGGATGACCTGGCGCAGGTGACGTTCCAGATAATTGCCGCTGTTGACCGACAGCGTCGAATCATCGACCGGCGCGCCATCTGAGATCACCATCAGGATACGGCGATCCTCGCGGCGGCCGAGCAGGCGGTCATGGGCCCAGCTCAGCGCTTCGCCGTCGATGTTCTCCTTCAGCAGCCCCTCGCGCATCATCAGGCCGAGGTTCTTGCGCGCCCGCCGCCACGGCGCGTCGGCCTGTTTGTAGACGATGTGACGCAAATCGTTGAGGCGGCCGGGCTTCAGCGGGCGCCCATCGGCGAGCCATTTTTCGCGGGACTGGCCGCCCTTCCAGGCGCGGGTGGTAAAGCCGAGGATTTCGGTCTTGACGGCGCAGCGTTCGAGCGTGCGCGCCAGGATATCGGCGCAGATCGCAGCGATGGAGATCGGTCGGCCGCGCATTGATCCGCTGTTATCGATCAGCAGCGTGACGACGGTGTCGCGAAATTCGGTGTCGCGTTCGATCTTGTAGCTGAGCGCGTGCGCCGGATTGGTGACGATGCGGACCAGGCGGGCGGCATCGAGAATGCCCTCCTCCTGATCGAAATCCCAGCTGCGGTTCTGCTGCGCCATCAACCGGCGCTGCAACCGGTTGGCGAGCTTGGTCACGGCCGATTGCAGCGGGATCAGCTGCTGATCGAGATAGGCGCGCAGTCGGGTCAGTTCCTCCGCATCGCACAGGTCCTCGGCGCCGACGACTTCGTCATGGGCGCGGGAGAAGGCCTTGTATTCGAAATCGGGCGGCAGGTCGGTGGTCGGCAGGTTCGGCCGCCACGGCATCATGCCTTCCTGGCCCTCGTCGCCCATTTCGGCATCGGACACCGCGTCGGTATCCATCTCGACTTCGCGGCTGTCCTCGCCCTCGCCGCTTTCCTCGCTGGTTTCGGAACGCGATTCGGTTGATTGGTCCTGTCCGCCCTGTTCCTGTTCCTGTTCCTCGCCCTCGTCGCCGGGGGCTTCCTCGTCCTGCTGGTCCTCTGCTTCCTCGCCCTCTTCGGGGTCGGCGTCGCTGTCCTCGCCCAGACCGAGGTCGTGAAGAACGCGGCGCATCACCCTGGCAAAGGCGGCCTGGTCGCCTTGCGACCGTACCAGTTCATCGAGGTGGCCGCCGGCGCGCGCCTCGATATCGTCGCGAACCATGGCGACCGCCGATTCGGCAAGGCGCGGCACCGCGGCCCCGGTCAGCCGTTCGCGCACCAGCAGGCCGAGCGCGGTGGCCAGCGGCACTTCGGCGGCGGAACGAGCGCGGACGATCGGATCGGCGCGCACCCGCATTTCCGTCATGCGATCGAGGTTCTGCGCCACGCCGGCCATTTCGGCCGACCCCAGCGCTTCGAAACGCGCCTGTTCGACAGCGTTCCAGACATCGCGGGCAAGGCCGGCCTCGGGCTGGTCATTGCCGTGCAGCCGGGCATCGTGATGGCGGCGGCGCAGCGCGAAGCTGTCGGCCCAGCCGCGCGCTTCGGCGACCTGGTCGGCCGGCATGGCGCGGCCCGGCTGCGGCACCCGCGCCTGATCGCCGAAACACGACGGCTTGTCGGCGGTGAACGCCAGTTCGACGTCGGGCGCCTGGCCGAGCGCGCGCAGCGCTGCGCCGACAGCGGCGCGAAAGTCTTCGATGGGGTTTTCGGGGTTGGCCATTACCAGAGTACCTTGCAGCCGAACGCGGCCAGTTCGGGATCACGTGTAACCACGGTCAAACCTTCTTCAAGCGCTTGTGCCGCGAGAAGGCGATCGAAAGGATCGCGATGTGCGCCCGCGAGCAAGCCAGCGGCGAGCGCATGGGACGGGGTGATGGCCAGGCTCTCGAAATCATCGGCCGCCAGCAATTCCGGGAAGCGGCGTTTCGGGTCTCCGAATTCGGCAAGCTTGCCGATGCGAAACTTGATCGCGATTTCGATGGCCGTGACTGCGCTGATGTAGACGGATTGCGGTTCGGCGATGATGGCGGCTCGCGCCGTCGCTGATAACCTGGATGAATCGAGCCACCACCAGATGGCAGCATGGGTATCGAGCAGCAGCCCCACCGATCAGAGATCCGCCATCTTTTGTTCCCACGCATCCATGTCGGCGTCCGTAATCGGCGACACCATGGCGTCGTCGGCCAAGGCCGCCAGTTCGGGCCATCCCCCGGGCTGGCGCTTCGGCTTTGGCGCGTCCTCGATCTTCACCAGTCGCGCATAGGGCTTGCCGGCTTTGGCGATGGTGATTTCCTCACCGGCGTGGACCCGGTCGAGCAGCTTCGACAGATGCGTCTTGGCTTCGTGGACGTTGACAATGGCGGGCATCGGCTTGCTCCAGCGTACTTAGTCCGGTTAGTCCAGAATGCGCTGGCCGGCAAGCCCGTTAACCTCACGCCCAGCCATTGCACCAGGGATCGGGCTTCATGTCGGTGGCGGGGCCGGCGATGCCGGGTGCCGGAAACCGCTGCTTGAAGGTGAAGGCCTGCGCGCTCGGCCCGAAACGGTCGATCAGCCAGAGTTTCGACAAGGCCTCGTCGATGGCCGGCCGGTGCCCGGCCGGAACCCACCACAGCGCCTGATACGCGCCGGCCGGCCGTTCGAACCATTCCCGCCGCCCGGCCATGACCCGGGCGTGCATCGATCGATAGACATAGCCGAACAATGCCTCGTCATCGGCCCAGACCGACATGTTGATCAGGAACAAAGGATCAGGCGTCGGCTGCAGATCGGTTGCGTCGTTGCCATCGCCCTGCAACCGCCAGACAAAGCCGGGACTGGCATCGGCAATGGCATTCAGCGCGTCGAGCTCGGCATAGAAGCCGGCGACTTGCGGATCGCCGCGCTGGCCGCGCATGCGGCCGACATTGACCTGTGCCAGATGCCACGGCGCCGTGGCTATTTCCGCGCCTTCGCCACCACGCTTTCCGGCAGTTCCTCGCCGAACACGCGCTGGTAGTATTCGGCGACGATCGAGCGTTCGGCCTCGTCGCACTTGTTGAGGAACGACAGCCGGAACGCGAAGCCGATATTGCCGAAGATCTGGGCATTCTGCGCCCAGGTGATGACGGTGCGCGGGCTCATGACGGTCGAGATATCGCCGCCGATGAAGCCGGCGCGCGTCATGTCGGCCACCTTGACCATGTTCGAAACCTGCTTGCGGCCGGCCTCGGTATCGAAATGCTTGACCTTGGCTGCAACGATCGCGGTTTCGGTGTGGTGCGGCAGATAATTCAGCGTGGTGACGATGTTCCAGCGGTCCATCTGGCCCTGGTTGATCTGCTGCGTGCCATGATAGAGCCCGGTGGTGTCGCCGAGGCCGACGGTGTTCGCGGTGGCGAACAGCCGGAACCACGGGTTCGGCCGGATGACGCGGTTCTGGTCGAGCAGGGTCAGCTTGCCTTCCACTTCCAGCACGCGCTGGATGACGAACATCACGTCGGGGCGGCCGGCGTCATATTCGTCGAACACCAGAGCAGTGGGGGTCTGCAACGCCCAGGGCAGCAGGCCTTCGCGGAATTCGGTCACCTGCTGGCCGTTCTTCAGGACGATGGCGTCCTTGCCGATCAGGTCGATGCGGCTGATGTGACTGTCGAGGTTGATGCGGATGCACGGCCAGTTCAACCGCGCCGCGACCTGTTCGATGTGGGTCGACTTGCCGGTGCCGTGATAGCCCTGGATCATCACGCGGCGGTTGAAGGCAAAGCCGGCGAGGATGGCGAGCGTGGTTTCCGGATCGAAGACATAGGATGGATCGAGATCGGGAACGCGTTCGTCGGCGATGCTGAACGCCGGCACCTTCAGGTCGATATCGACGCCGAAGACTGCGCGCGCATCGACGGTGCGATCGGGGGCGGCGAGGGCGACGCCGGGGGTTTCGTAAGGGGCAGTGGCCACGGCAGTCAGGACTCCGATCGAAAGACGCGTGAGGATTTGAGGTGCGTATAGGCGTTGACGACAGCCTGCAACTTCCCTTCGCCGGTCCGGTCCCCGCCATTGCTGTCAGGGTGGAAACGCCGCACCAGCCGCTTGTAGGCGCGGCGGATATCCTCCCGCCGGGCATCGTCGCCCAGGCCGAGAACGCCCAGTGCCCGGGCATCGCCTTCGCCCGACCAGTGCCGTGCTGCCGGCGCCGGCTTGCGATCGCCGCCGAACAGGTCGTGCGGATCGGTGAAATGGAATGCCTCGCGGCCGCCGCGACCGCTTGCCGCACGTTCCCAGCCGGCGAGCGGCGAGGCGGCGGCCTGGATTTCCTCGGGGCTCAGCCCGTCGAAGAAATTGTAGCCGGCGTTGAAAGCGCGGACATGATCGAGGCACAGGAACTGCCAGCCGCCTTCGTAACCGGGCAGGCGATTCGATTGCGGCGCGCGAAATTCGCCCGGCGCCGTGCAGCCGGGGTGAGCGCAAGCGTCGTCACGATCGACGCGGCCGTGAAAACGCTGCGGCCGCCGGGGCGTATCGGAAGAAATGGCGGCAGGTCCTGTTGGGCAATGCGTGGCTTTGCGTCTATCGACACGGGGCAGCACCGGGAGAGCGCAGATATGGGCAAGATCGCCGCGGAAATCGAGAGGCGGCTGGCCGCAGCCCTGGCGCCCCAGGCGCTGGAGATCACCGATGACAGCGACGAGCATCGCGGCCATGCTGGCCACCGCGGCGACGGCGACGGCGACGGCGACGGCGAAAGCCATTTTACCGTCAGCATCGTCGCCGATGCCTTTGCCGGCCAGTCGCGCGTTGCTCGGCAGCGGCTGGTCTATGCAGCGCTCGGCGATCTTGTGGCGCCCGACCGCATCCACGCGCTGATCATCCGCGCCCGGGCGCCCGGCGAGGCGTGAGGCGGCCGGCCGGCCTGTTGCGCATCGCTGCGCTGCTGGCGGCGGCGCCGGTGCTGGCAGCGGCGCCGGTGCTGGCAGTGCCTCCGCCCGTCGTCGGCAGCCTCGACGGCGTCGCAATCGTCGACAGCTTGGACGCCGCCGCGCTGCCGGCGGCGAGCGTCCAGCGCTTCTGGTTTCGCGCCGGCGACAATCAGCTCGGCCAGCCGTGGCTGGTGCCGGTGATCGTCGTGCGCGGCGCCCGGCCGGGGCCGCGGCTGCTGCTGACCGCCGGCATCCATGGCGACGAACTGAACGGTATCGCAGTGATCCACGATCTGGCGCGGCTGGATCCGGCGGCGCTGGCGGGAACGCTGGTGATGGTGCCGGGGCTCAACACGCCGGGGTTGTTGCAGAGCGAGCGCGAATGGACGCCCGACAACAGCCGGTCGCAGCCCAACCTCAACCGCGTCATGCCCGGCGAGGCCGGCGGCCGCGGTATCGACGATTACGCCGGCCGGCTGTGGTCGCGGCTGCTGCGGCCCAATGCCGATAGCGCTGTCGATCTGCACACCCAGTCGCGCGGCACCGCCTATGTCATGTACGCCTTTGCCTCGACAGCGCGGACGCGGGCGATGGCGGAACTGGTGGCGCCGGACATCATCAAGATGGACCGCGGCGAAAAAGGCACGATCGAGAATGAACTGACCAATGCCGGCGTGCCGGCGATCACCCTCGAACTCGGCCGGCCGGAAGGGTTCGATGCCCCGATGATCGCCCGCGCCGGCAGCGGGCTGCGCGCGCTGATGCGCGATCTCGGCATGCTCGCGCCGGCTTCCTCGCCGGCTTCCTCGCCGCCTTCCTCGCCGCCTTCCTCGCCGCCGCCGTTTGTCGCCAATGGCATCGCCGTGGTGCGAACGCCGGTGGCAGGCTTTGCCCGGCTGCAGGTGGCGCTCGGCGCTGCGGTGGCGAAGGGCGACCTGCTGGCAATCGTCCACGATGCCTTCGGCCGCGATATCGCGCGCGTGACGGCGCCGCAGGCCGGCCGCGTCAATACCATCGCCACCGATCCGCGCCGCGGCCGCGGCGACATGCTGCTGCGCATCGTTTTTTGGTCCGACGACCCGGCCTGCGCAACCGGCTGTTGAACACGCCCCCCCGATCATTGTAGCGCTGCGCACAGCGCCGGATTAGCTCAGCGGTAGAGCAGCGGTTTTGTAAACCGAAGGTCGGGGGTTCAATCCCCTCATCCGGCACCAGCGATCGTCGGCGGCGCCTGCGGCTCCGCCGACGGGGTCGCAGCGCCGGGCGGCGCCGCATCGAGCCCCAGCCAGTCGGTCGGCGGCAGGCCGTAGAGCGCATCGAAGAATTCCAGCTGCAGCCGCGCCGGCCTGGAAACGCCGCTGTTCCACAGCATGACGATGCCGCTCCTGTCGGCCGGATCGAACAGGATCAGCGAGCCATAGCCATCGACCGCGCCGCGATGGCCGACAAGGTCGCGCCCGGCATAGCGATAGTGCCGCCAGCCGAGGCCATAGGCAGCATCGCCGAGCGCGCGGTCCATCGGCCCGCGGCGATGCCGCGCCGGGGTGGCGATGCGCGGCCGGTGCATCGTGGCGAGCGCTGCCGGGGAAAGCACCACCGGCGCCGCCCCCATCTGCGCCGACATCCAGCGCAGCAGGTCGCGGATCGACGAATTGACGCCGCCCGCCGCCGGCACGCGATAATAGGGATCGGTGACGGCGACGGGCGTGCGGCGATGGTGCGGTTCGGCCCAGTCGCCGGCGCCTTCCAGCCCGGCGCGGCCGATGCTGGCGCGCGTCATGCCGAGCGGCGCGAACAGCCGCTGCCGCGCCAGGCTGGCATAATCCACGCCGGCGACGCGTTCGACGATCTCGCTGGCGGCATCATAGGCGATGTTCTGGTAGGAATAGCAGGTCGCCGGCGGGCAATAGGGCGGCAGCCGGCCGAGTTCGGCGCGCAGCAGCTTGGGGTCCTCGCCGGCCTCCAGCCGGTCATCCCAGGCATTGTGGACCAGCCCGACTCGGTGCGACAGGATATCGGCGGCCGTCACCCGGCGCGGGTCACCCGGAACAGTCAGCGAGGTCCCCAGCGTCGGCAGCGGTGCATCGAGCGACAGCCGGCCATCCTGCGCCAGCCCGACGACGAGTGCCGAAGCGACGCCTTTCGACAACGAGGCCCAGCGGAACACCGTGTCCGGCGTCACCGCGCTGCCGGTGCCGGCGCGGGTTTCGCCATAGCCGCGGACGAAACGGACATGCCCGGCCTCGATGGTGCCCACCGCCAGACCGACCATGTCGGGTTGCTGCATCAGCCGGGCGATGCGATCGCCTAGGCGGCGATAGTCGACCTTCGCCGGCGGCACCGGGGCAGCGGGCGGCGCCGCCCGCGCCGCAACGGCGCTGCGGGCCTGCTTCACCAGCCCGCCATCGAGCACGGCCAGCCCGCCGGCGACGCCGATGACGAAACCGACAGCGGCGAGTGCAGCCAGCCGGCGGTTTTCCCGGGGTATGCCAGCTGGCAGCATTGGCGATCAGGCCCCCTCCGAAACGACCCTGCTGGTAAATCACTTGGGCGCCGGCGGCGCAACTGCGGCGCAACTGTGGCGCGGCGGGCCGTGCGCGATCCGGTGTTCAGTTCCCGGCGGCTAGGCTAAGGATGGCAGCGCAACCAGCGGCGGGAGACGGCGGATGGCGATCGGGCGAATGGTCGGGCGAACGGTCGGGCGAACGGTCGGGCGGGCAGCGATTTCGTCGGCGATGCTGCTGGCGGCGCCGGCGCTGGCGCAGGTGCCACCGGCCGAAATCGGGCAGCGCAACGTGCCGGCACCGTGGTGGATGCAAGCGCCGGTGATCGCGAGCATCGGCATGGTCCGCACCGAAATCCCGGCCAACCGGGCGAGCTTCGACGCGACCTTTTCGGCGCTCGGCAAGACGGCCGAGGCAGCGACCACGGCTGCTGCCGCCAAGGTCGGCGAAATCGACAAGGCGCTGCGCGCGCTGGGCGCCGAGCGGGTGCGGATCACCACCCAGTTCGATACCCGGCCACTTTATGAACAATATCGCGACAAGGACGGCAATCTGCAGACCAACCAGCGCCCCGACAAGATCGAGCGCTACGCCGTTTCGGCGCGGCTGGCGGTGGAGGTTCGCGATACAAGCGCGCTGGAACCTGCCTATGCCGCGGTGCTGGCCGCTCGCCCCGATTCGACCGGACAAGTGCAGTTCAGCCTGGAGCCGGGCAACGAGATCAAGAGCTGGCTGCTGGCCGAAGCCGTCAAGGACGCCGCCCGGCGCGGCCGCGCTGCCACCGGCAATGCCGGTGCTCGGCTGGGCGCTGTCAAGCTGATCGATCCGACGGCGCGCGCCTGCCGGACCGATGTGCTCGCCGGCTGGCCGAGCTACAGCAGCGGCGGCCGGGCGACCGATGTCGAGGCGCCACAGTCGATCCGGATGTCGGCGCGCGAACGGACGTTCGACATGATGGCAGCACCGGCGCCGGCGCCGCCGCCGCCGCCGGCAGCAGCGGTCAGCCAGCAGCCGCCCTATGTCGAACTCACCGATAGCGCCTGCGTCGTCTACGCTTTGTTGCCCTGACCGCCGGCTCGCCCGGTCAGGCCCCCGTCGCCTTGGCCCCCGTCGCCTTGGCCCCCGTCGCCTTGGCCGGCGGCGTGGGCTAGGGACGGCAGGCAATGGCGGCTGTCGCGCACCTCAGGCTCACCGATTTCCGATCCTATGCCGATGCGGCGCTGGCGGCGGGGCCCGGCATCGTCGTCATCACCGGCGAAAACGGCGCCGGCAAGACCAACATACTCGAAGCGTTGTCGCTGCTGGTGCCCGGTCGCGGCCTGCGTGGGCTCGCCCTGTCCGACGCGGCCCGCCGCGACGGCGGCGGCGGCTGGTCGGTGGCGGCGCGGATCGATACCCCCGCCGGTCCGGCGGAGATCGGCACCGGCACGGCAGCGACGGCGCCCGATCGCCGCATTGTCCGTATCAACGGCGCTGCCG
>JBBQWE010000022.1:0-29996 GCA_038210855.1 Sphingomonadales bacterium
CCTCGCCGTGAAGCAGAAGATCGGAATAGCCGGTTTCTGCTTCCAGTGCATGCGCGAACGTGTGGCCGAGGTTGAGCAGCGCCCGCGTGCCGGTGGTCTCGCGCTCGTCGGCGGCAACGATCCGCGCCTTGGCGGCGACGCTGGTGGTGATCGCCTGGAGCCGCAGCGCGACATCGCCGGCGAGCAGCGCCGGGCCATTCGCCTCGCACCAGGCGAAGAAGCCGGCATCGTCGATCAGGCCATATTTGACGACCTCGGCATAGCCGGCGCGCAATTCCCGGGCCGGCAGCGTGGCGAGAAGCTGCGGATCGATCAGCACCAGCCGCGGCTGGTGGAAGGCACCGACCAGGTTCTTGCCGGCGGCGGTGTTGATCGCGGTCTTGCCGCCGACCGAGGAATCGACCTGCGCGAGCAGGGTCGTCGGCACCTGGACGAATTGGCAGCCGCGCCGCAGGATCGACGCCGCAAAGCCGGCCAGATCGCCGACAACGCCGCCGCCGAGCGCCACGATGGCATCGCCGCGTTCGACGCCGAGCGAGAGCAGGCGTTCGCAGACATCGGACAGCGTCGCCCAGTCCTTCGAAGCTTCCCCGGCGGGAACGACGATCTCGTCGGCGGCCAGCCCGGCGGCGGCAAGGCCTTGCAGGAACGCCGGGAGGTGCAGTGCTGCGACATTGCTATCGGTGACCACCGCCAGCCGGCCGCGCGGCGCCAGCGGGCCGAGCAGCGGCGCCGCGCTGGTCAGCAGCCCGGGCGCGATATGGATGGGATAATGGCGCTCACCGAGCGCGACGTCGACGATCATTGTCTATTCCAAGCACGCAGCTTCGCCGCCTTGTCAACCGGCTTGGCAGCTGCATCCGATCAGACTTCCGGTACCTCGCCCGGCGTCAACGCCAGCGCAGCGATGATACTGGCCACGGTGTCGCCGTGCGGCCGGGTCGTGCCCGGAATGCGCAGCGCCGCCTGGGCATAGAAGGGGTTGCGCACGGCTGCCAGCGCGGCCAGCACTTCGCCGGGGTCGCGGCCTTTCAGCAGCGGGCGGGTGTCGCGCTTGCGGACGCGAGCGACCAGCGTCGCCACATCGACATCGAGCCAGATCGTGGTGGTGCGCGCCAGCAGCAGCGCGCGGGTATCGTCCTGAACGAAGGCGCCGCCGCCGGTGGCGATGACTTTGGTCGGGCCATCGACGAGCCGGGCGATGACGCGGCGCTCGCCATCGCGGAAATGTGCTTCGCCGAAGCGTTCGAAGATTTCGGAAACCGTCATGCCGCAGGCGGTTTCGATCTCGGCATCGGCGTCGACGAACGGCAGCCCGAGCCGGGCCGCGAGGCGGCGGCCGACCGTGGTCTTGCCGGCGCCCATCAGGCCGACCAGCGCGATCGATTGCGTGATGCATGGCGCCGGCGATTGGCCCTGCGATTGCCCGGGCGTTTGCTCCGGCGGGGGCGGCGCTGCCATCGGACTGTGGATTTTGGCGTCGCGCTCCATGGCAGCCAAGGCTATACCGGCCAGTGATGCGCGGTCAAAGCGCGAGGATGAACGAGGCCGTTTTGCAAAGCAGATCGCAGGCAGCAGCGGTGGCGCTTGTCGGGGTGGTCGCGATTGCTGCGCTGATCGTCCCGCCGGTAATCGGCCAGGAAGCGCCGAAATCGCTGCTGCCCGACGAAATGGCGACCCCTGCCGAAACCCCGCCGCCGGCCCGGGCGCCGCTGCTGCCGGAACCGGCCGCCGAGCCGGGCGCCGGACCGGATGCTGCGGCACCCGATCCGCTGCTGCCGCCGCCGGCCACGGCGGTGCCCGATGCCGCCGCCGAAGGCCGGCCCGATGCCTTTGCGATGGCCGCCAGCCGCGACGTTTCGAGCTGGGGTCCGCTGCCGATATCGGCCGGCGGCTATGGCAACGCCACCTTTGCCGGCAGCAACGGCCGGTTCCTGACGACGCTGGCAGCGCGGCTGGCAGCGCCGACGGCATCGCGCTGGGTCTCGATCGTGCTGCGCCGCGCACTGCTCAGCGACAGCGTCGCGCCCGATGGCGTGCGTTCCGGCGACTGGATCGCGGTTCGTGCCCATCTGCTGATGCGGATGGGCGAAATCGATGGTGCCAAGGCGCTGATCGATCGGCTGCCGGTCGATCGCTACACTCCCGATCTCTACCGTGTCGCTGGCCAGGTGACGCTGGCGGCGGCCGACATCAACGGCCTGTGCCCTATCGCCACCACCGGGCGGCTGTTGTCGCGTGACCCGATGTGGCAGATCGCCGTCGGCATGTGCGCGGCGATCGCCGGTGACAATATCACCGCTGCCGGCGTGTTCGATGCGCTGCGGGCCGAACGCCGCGGCGGCGGCAGCGTGGATGGTTTCGATGTCCGGCTTGGCGAGCGCGTCGCGACCCTGGCCGGATCGGCGGGACGGGCGAGCAATATCGAATGGAGCGAGGCGCCGGTGATGACGCGCTTTCGCTATGGCGTCGCCAGCGGCGGCGGTGTCGCGGTGCCGGCCGAAATGCTGGCAGCGCTGGGCCCGGCGCGGTTCGGTTGGATGGTCGGCAACCCCGGCCTTGCTGCCGAAACGCGGGCAGCGGCGCTGCGCCCCGCGGCGGTGCTCGGCGTGATGTCGGCGCAGGGGCTGGTCAGCGCAATCGCCGCGCTGACACCCGGCGACGCGCCCGATGACAGCCGCGCCGGCCGGCTGCGGCGCGCTTTCACCGCCGGCAGCCTCGCCGACCGCCGCGCCGCGATGGCCGAGATCTGGGCGAGCGACGACGTCGGCGGCAGCAGCGACGATCGCGGCATCGACGCCGGGCCGCAATATGGCGGCCTGCTGGAAACGGCAGCAGCGGCGGCTCGGCTGCCGCCGGCTGGCAGCGGTGCCATCGCCGCCAATGTCGTTGCTGCGCTCCTGGCGGCCGGCGATACCGCCGCCGCGCGGCGCTGGTGGCCGGCGGCCGAAGTAGCCGGCGGTGCGGTGGCGGCGCGAAGCTGGGCCCTGCTCGCCTGCGGTGGCGGCGGCGTGCCGGTCTCCCCCGATCGCTTCGACGACTGGCGATCGAGCGACGGCAGCGACGAACGCCGCGCGCAATTGCTGATTGCCGGGCTGGCCGGGCTCGGCCTTGCCGAAGGTGCCGGCTGGGACGATGCGCGCCGGCGTTTCCTGCCGCGCGGGGTCAACAGCTGGACTCGCGCCATCGATGCAGCGGCGGCGGCGGGCCGCATCGGCGAAGTCGCGCTGCTCAGCGCCGCGGGGCTGCAGGGCGATTGGCGCGAAGTGCCGCCGCTGCACCTTCACCACATCGTCCTGGCGCTGGTTCGCGTCGGCCGCAGCGCCGAAGCGCGGCTGATCGCCGCCGAAGCGCTGACCCGCGGCTGACGGCCGCGTGACGGGCGCGCTGCCCACCGACGCGCGCCTGATCGCGCTGTTTCTGGACATGCTCGCTGCCGAACGCGGCGCGGCGCGCAACACGTTGCTCGCCTATCGCCGCGACCTCGACCAGGCGAGCGACTGGCTCGGCGGCGGGCTGGGCGGCGCCGAGCCCGCCGCCATGGCGACGCTGGCGACGCATTGGTCGGGCCTCGCGCGGGCGAGCGCTGCCCGCAAGACATCGGCGGTGCGGCAATTCTATGTGTTCCTGGCGCAGGAAGGCCTGCGCACGGGCAACCCCGGACGCGATCTGGCGGCCCCCGCCGCGGCGCGGCCGCTGCCGAAGACGTTGGGCGCCGGCGATGTGGAACGCCTGTTTGCGGCGCTGGCGACGATGCTGGCCGAAGCGCCGACCGCGCGGACGCTGCGCCTCGCGGCGCTGGTGGAGCTGCTCTACGGATCGGGGCTGCGTGCCAGCGAGCTGGTGTCGCTGCCGCGCCATGTCGTGCGGCCGGGACGCGGCTTTCTGGTGCTGGCCGGCAAGGGCGGCAAGGAACGGCTGGTGCCGGTCGGCGTCCGCGCCGAAGCCGCGGTCGCCGCGCACGCCGCGCTGGTGCCCGCCGATTCGCGCTGGCTGTTCCCGTCGCGCGGCACGACGCACCTGACCCGGCTGCGGCTGTGGCAGTTGCTGAAGGAACTGGCGGCGGCGGCGGGCATCCCGCCGGCACGGATTTCGCCGCACGTGCTGCGCCATGCCTTTGCGACGCACCTGCTGGAAGGCGGTGCCGATCTGCGCACGGTGCAGACGCTGCTGGGCCATGCCGACATCGCCACGACGCAGATCTACACCCATGTCGCCGGCCGGGCACTGATCGATCTGGTCAACCAGCGCCATCCGCTGGCGGACGAAAAGGAAATACGCCTTCGGCCTAACAGCCGCGGGCGCGCAAATTGCCCTTGAGATAGGCGCGGCGGATATGGCCCGCGAGGACGGCGGCCTGGGCGCGGCGTTGTTCGCCTTCCGCGCCGGAAATCTTGCGAATGATGCCGGAAAACGGGATGAAGCTGATGCTGCTGACCCCATCGAGGACGAACTCGCTGGCGCTCTGCTTGCCCTTCTTGCGGCGGACTTCGGCCGAATCGACGTCCGGGCCGATGACGGCGGTAAGGCGGGCGATCTCGCCGCGTTGGGCGGCGCAGGTGCGCAGTCGGCGGACATCATAGGGCCGGTCCATGATCCCCAGCAGCAGCGGCGGGATCTTGTCCTTGACGAGATTGAGGTCGCGCGCCGGCCGGGTCGCCATCCGTTCGGCGGCGCGTTCGAGCTTGCCGGGCTGTTTCGCTGCCGGCGCTTGAGCCTGGGCCCCAAGCGGTACTGCCAGCACGGCCAGGAAAATCATCGTCTTTTTCATCATCATTCCTTCGTAACGCCTGCCGACCCCGTTTCGATCCCTTGTCGGCTATTGCCGGCAGCGGCTTGCCCTTGCTGTTGCCACGGCTTATAGCGATTTCATCTCCACATCGGTAACCGCATGGAGGTTGGCTGGCATTCCGCCCGCCGCCACCACCGGCCGTTGCACCAAGCCCGAGGCAGACCTGATCCAGAATGCCGATCTCGACGCCGCACTCGATGGCATCATCGCGCCCGTGGTGGCGGCGATGGGCCTCGATCTCGTGCGCATCCAGTTCGGGGTCCAGGAAGGCGGCCGGGTGCTGCAGATCATGGCGGAAGATCCCGCCACCGGGCAGTTGACGCTCGACCAGTGCGCCGGCCTCAGCCGGGCGCTCGACGGGCCACTGGAAGCTGCCGATCCGATCCCCGGCGATTATGCCCTTGAAGTATCGTCGCCGGGCATCGACCGGCCGCTGACCCGGCGCGGCGACTATGAAAAATGGGCCGGTTTCGACGCCAAGCTGACGCTGCACACGCCGATCGACGGTCGCATCCGGTTGCAGGGCGTGATCGCCGGGCTGGAAGCTGATATGCTGATGATCGAGCTCAAGTCGGGAACGCGAGTCGAAGCGGCGCTGGCGAATATCGCGGCGGCCAAGCTGGTGCTGACCGACCGGTTGCTCGCCGCGACCCGGCCGCTCGATGCCAGCGGCGCCGATGAAGTGATCGAAGTGCCGGCTGCCGACGATGGCAGCGAAGCTGTTGCCAGCCCCGAAGCCGAAACCGAAACCGACGCTTTCGACCCCGACAGGACATCGTAAGGACCGAACATGGCCACCGCCGTTACTGCCAACCGCGCCGAACTGATCGCCATCGCCGATGCCGTCGCGCGCGAGAAATCGATCGATCGCGGCATCGTCATCGAAGCGATGGAAGACGCCATCCAGCGTGCTGCCCGGGCGCGCTATGGCGCCGAAAATGACATCCGCGCCAAGATCGACCCCAAGGGCGGCGAGACCCGGCTGTGGCGCGTTCTCGAAGTCGTCGAGGAGCCGGAGGATTTCTTCAAGCAGATCGCTCTCAAGGACGCGCTGAAGAAGGACAAGGCTTCCAAACTCGGCGATTTCATCGTCGATCCGCTGCCGCCGGTCGAATTCGGCCGCATCGCCGCGCAGGCCGCCAAGCAGGTGATCGTGCAGAAGGTGCGCGACGCCGAACGCGACCGCCAATATGAAGAATTTCGCGAACGCGCCGGAGAGATCATCACCGGCGTCGTCAAGCGCGCCGAATTCGGCCATGTCGTCGTCGATCTGGGCAAGGCCGAGGGCGTCATCCGCCGCGACCAGCAGATCCCGCGCGAAGTGCTGAAGCCCGGCGACCGCGTCCGCAGCCTGATCCTGCAGGTGCGGCGCGAACCGCGCGGGCCACAGATTTTCCTGTCCCGCGCGCATGGCGATTTCATGAAGAAGCTGTTCGCCCAGGAAGTGCCCGAAATCTATGACGGCATCATCGAGATCAAGGCTGTCGCCCGCGATCCGGGCAGCCGCGCCAAGATCGGCGTGATCAGCCGCGATGGCTCGATCGATCCGGTCGGCGCCTGCGTCGGCATGAAGGGCAGCCGCGTGCAGGCCGTCGTGCAGGAACTCCAGGGCGAAAAGATCGACATCATCCCCTGGTCGCCCGATACCGCGACCTTCGTCGTCAACGCGCTGCAGCCTGCCGAAGTCGCCAAGGTGGTTCTGGACGAGGAAGACAATCGCATCGACGTGGTGGTGCCGGACGACCAGCTTTCGCTCGCCATCGGCCGCCGCGGCCAGAATGTCCGCCTCGCCTCGCAGCTGACCGGCCGCCAGATCGACATCATGACCGAGGCCGACGAAAGCGAACGCCGCCAGAAGGAGTTCGTCGAGAAATCGACGATGTTCGAAACCGAACTCGATGTCGACGAGACGCTGGCACAGCTGCTCGTCGCCGAAGGCTTTTCGGAACTGGAGGAAGTCGCCTACGTCGAAGTCAGCGAAATCGCTTCGATCGAAGGCTTCGACGACGATCTGGCCGCCGAACTGCAGAACCGCGCCGTCGAAGCGCTCGACCGCCGCGAAGCCGCGGCCCGCGCCGAACGCAGCGAAATGGGTGTTTCCGACGATCTCGCCGCCATCGAAGGCTTGACCGAAGCCATGCTGGTTGTGCTCGGCAAGAAGGGCATCTGCACGCTCGACGATCTGGGCGATCTCGCCACCGACGAACTTGTCAGCAAGGGATCGGGCCTGTTGCGCGATTTCGGCCTGAGCGAAGCCGATGGCAATCGCATCATCATGGCGGCGCGCGCGCACTGGTTCGAGGATGAGGCGCCGGCCGAAGCTGCCGCCGATACGCTGGCAACCGTGGGGGAGGACGCACCCGCGGATGGAACTCGATGAGCAACTGAATGCGGCAGCCCTGGCCGAAGATGCCCCGCAGGAGACTTCGGGGCCGGAGCGTCGCTGTGTCCTGTCCCAGGCTTCGGGGCCGCGCGCGCTGCTGATCCGCCTCGTGGTCGGGCCCGATGGGCAGGTTGCCGCCGATCTCGGCGAGAAGCTGCCGGGCCGCGGCGCGTGGATCGGTACCGATCGGGCGCTGTTCGACACGGCGGTGCGCAAGGGCAAGCTGCGCGGCGCGCTGGCGCGGGCGTTTCGCCACAATGCGCTGGTGATCGACGATGATCTTGGCGATCGCATCGCGGCCGGGCTGCAACGCCGGGCGTTCGACCGGCTTGGGCTGGAAAATCGCGCCGGGCACCTCATCTGGGGATTCGAACGCGTTGGCGATGCCCTGCTGAAGGGCGGGGTGCGTCTGCTGCTGCACGCGGCCGATGCCGGTGCCGACGGGGTTTCCAAGCTGGAGGCGCGGCGGCGCGGGGCTTCCCCCGATACCGTCAGCCTGACGCTGCCGGTCGGCCGCCGGCCGCTTTCGGTGGCGCTGGGGCGCGAGAATGTCGTCCATGCCGCCATCGGCAATGCCGGTTCGGCAGCGCGGGTGGCCGAGGCCATGGGAAAATGGACGGCGTGGTTGGGCCCGCAGACGGATCCCGACGCCGATGAAACAGGCGATGGCGCGGCGGCGATGGCCGGTGCGACATCGGACGAGATGAAGACTGCGGCCCAAACGGCAGTTGCCGCGGGCCGGCATGAAAGGCATTAGGCGCGACGAATGAGTGACGACAACAAACCCAAACTCGGCATGCGCGCCCCCCTCGGCCTCAACAAGGCTGTCGAGGTCGGCAAGGTCAAGCAGCAGTTCAGCCATGGCCGATCGAAGTCGGTGGTGGTCGTGGTGAAGCGTGCGCGTGTGCTGCATCGCCCCGGCGATGCACCGCCGGCCGCCGATCCGGCGCCGGCGCCGGCTGCACCGGTTGCAACCCCGGCCGCGGTCACGCCGCCGCTCGCCGCTGCTGCCCCGGCAGCGGCGGTGGCACGCGCGCCCGAACCGACGCCAGCGCCTGTCGCGGCGCCGGCGCCCGTCGCAGTGGCGCCGGCGAAAGTCGCCGCGCCGAACATGCCGCCGCCGGTACAGTTCCGCCCGGTTGAACGGCCGCCGTTGCCGACGAAGTCGGAAGCGTCCGCTCCGGTTGCCGAGGCGGCGCCCGCGCCGGTCGCAGCGACGCCGACCGCCGACCCCGTCATTCCGCCGGGGCGCACCACCCCCGCGCCGGTCCGATCGGCGCAGGCCAGTTCGCGTCCTGGCCCGGGCAGCGCCCCCGCGCGCCCTGGCCAGCGTTCCGCCGGGCCGACCGGCAACCGTGCCCCCGAACCGCAGCGCCGGGTGCCGCCGCGCGACAATCTCACCCCCCAGGAGCGCGCCGCGCTGCTGATGCGCCAGGCCGAGGAGGATCGTTTCCGCCTGCTGGAGGAAGCGCGCATCCGCGAGGAAGCCCAGAAGGCCGCCGATGCGGAAGCCGAGCGCATCCGCCTTGAAGAAAAGCGCCTGCAGGCCGAAGAACTGGCGACGCGCCCCGATCCGGTGGCTGCCGACGATGGTTCGGGCATGCCGGGGACCGTTGCCGAGCTCGACGAGGAAGAGGAGCGCTTGCGCGTTCGCGCGCTGCCGGGCCGCAAGCCGGAACTTGCCGCCAAGCCGGCCCGGCCGCGCATGGGCGACGATCGCCGCCAATCGGGCAAACTCACCGTCACCCGCGCGCTGGGCGAGGACGACACCGTTCGCACCCGCAGCCTTGCGGCGCTGCGCCGGGCTCGCGAGAAGGAACGCGGCCGTCTCGGCAGCCAGGCCAAGCAGGTCCGCGATGTCACCGTTCCCGACAGCATCACCGTCCAGGAACTTGCGAACCGCATGGCGGAACGGACGAACAATGTCGTCCGCCTGCTGGCACGCATGGGCGTGCCGACCGCGGCGCATGAAGAGATCGACCAGGATACTGCCGAACTGGTACTGACCGAATTCGGCCACAACATCGTTCGCGTGTCGGAAAGCGATGTCGAAAAGGGCATGGTCGGTGCTGCCGACACCGACGAGCATCTGGTGTCGCGGCCGCCGGTCGTCACCATCATGGGCCATGTCGATCACGGCAAGACGTCGCTGCTCGATGCGCTGCGCGGCACCAATGTCGTCAAGGGCGAGGCCGGTGGCATCACCCAGCACATCGGCGCCTACCAGATCACCACCAAGTCGAAGCAGAAGATCACCTTCCTCGACACGCCGGGCCACGAAGCCTTCACGGCGATGCGGGCGCGCGGTGCCGGCATCACCGATATCGTCGTGCTGGTGGTGGCGTGGGACGACGGGATCATGCCGCAGACCATCGAGGCGATCCAGCACACCAAGGCCGCCGGCGTTCCGATGATCGTCGCCATCAACAAGATGGACAAGGCCGGCGCCAATGCCGAGAAGATTCGCCAGGCGCTGCTGCAATATGACGTGCAGGTCGAATCGATGGGCGGCGAAGTCCAGGATGTCGAGGTTTCGGCGACCCAGAAGACGAACCTCGACGAACTGATCGACAAGATCCTGCTGCAGTCCGAAATCCTCGAACTGAAGGCCAACCCCGATCGCGCCGCCGAAGGCAATGTGATCGAAGCGCGGCTCGACAAGGGCAAGGGCGCGCTGGCCACCGTGCTGGTGCGGCGTGGCACGCTGAAGCGCGGCGACATCTTCGTGATGGGCCAGGAATGGGGCAAGGTCCGCGCGCTCAACGACGACCAGGGCGCGCAGATCAAGGAAGCGCTGCCGTCGATGCCGGTGGAAGTGCTCGGTCTGACCGGCGTGCCGCTGGCCGGCGATTCGGTGACGGTGGTGGAAAGCGAGGCTCGGGCTCGCGAAGTCGCCGAATATCGCGCCGGCCTTGCCAATGCCAAGCGCATCCAGTCGGAACCGATCGATCTTGAATCGATGTTCTCGGTGCTGCGCCAGGCCAAGGCGCAGGAATATCCGGTGGTCGTCAAGGCCGACACCCAGGGTTCGGCCGAAGCCATTGCCGGATCGCTTTCGAAAATCGGTTCCGATCTGATCAAGTGCAAGGTGCTGCTGGCGTCGGTCGGCGGCATCACCGAAAGCGACGTTACGCTCGCCCGGGCCAGCGGTGCGCCGATCATCGGCTTCGGAGTCCGCGCCAATGCCAAGGCGCGCGAAATCGCCCAGCGCGATGGCGTGGCGCTGAAATATTACGACGTCATCTACGATCTGACCGACGAAGTGCGCGCCGCGATGGCCGGGCAACTGGGTCCGGAGGCGTTCGAAACCGTCGTCGGCCGTGCCCAGGTGCTGGATGTCTTCCAGGCCGGCAAGATCGGCAAGGCCGCGGGCCTTCGCGTTACCGAAGGCTTCATCAAGAAGAACCTGCGCGCGCGTGTCATGCGCGACGATGTCATCATCTACACCGGCTCGATCGCGTCGCTGCGGCGGTTCAAGGAAGATGTCGCCGAGGTCAAGGTCGGCCTCGAATGCGGTATCACCCTTGCCGATTCGTCGGATGTGAAGGTCGGCGACTTCCTCGAGACTTATGAGGTCGAGATGAAGGACCGGACGCTTTGACGCTGTTTCGGCGCGCCGGACCGGCTGGCTGACGTTCCCCTCCCGCATGCGGGAGGGGCCGGGGGTGGGCGTTGCCAGCTGCCGCGTGAAAACCCACCCCCGACCCCTCCCCCGACCCCTCCCCCGACCCCTCCCCCGACCCCTCCCGCGTGCGGGAGGGGGGAAGATATTCAGATGGCTCGCTCAACACCCGATTCCCAGGGCCGCTCGGTCCGCCTGCTCCGCATCGGCGAGCAGGTCCGCCATGCCGTTGCCGAAGTCATCGGCCGCGGCGACCTCCGCGACGAACTGCTGCAACGCACGATCGTGTCGGTCAGCGAGGTGCGGGTGACCGCCGATCTGCGCCACGCCACGGTGTTCGTGAAGGCGCTGGGCGGCGGTGATGATGACGCCGTGGTCAAGGCGCTGGCCGGCCACGCCCGCTATCTGCGCGGCGAAGTCGCCCGCGCGCTCGCAACCAAATACACGCCCGACCTGCGCTTCCGCCCCGATGAAAGCTATGACGCCGGTGCGCGCATCGACGCGATCCTGCGCCGCCCGGCGATCGCGCGCGACCTCGAGGCGCCGCTGCCCAAGGTCGTCGACGACGACGATGCGGACGATGCCTGAACTCTACACGCCGCTGGCCGCCGGTTCCGTGCGGCTGGTGCCGATCGCCGAATGCCACCGCGAACCGCTGCGCGTCGTGGCGGCAGCCGATGCCGAAATCTGGGCGATGTATCCTTATTCGATGCTTGGCGACCATTTCGACCCGGCGTTCGACGGGTTTCTGGCTGGCGTCCGCCAGGTCTATGCGGTGTTCGATGGTGGCCGGCTGGTCGGCTGCACAAGCTGGTACGACCATGATCCGGCCAATCGCGCCGTGGCGATCGGCGGCACCTTCCTCCATCCCGATGTGCGCGCCACCGGTTTCAACCTCGCGTTGAAGCGGCTGATGATCGGCCACGCGCGCGCCTGCGGCATCGTCCGCATCGTTTTCGATATCGATGTGCGGAACACCCGCAGCCAGGCGGCGGTGAAAAAGCTCGGCGCAAGGCTCGACGGCATCCTGCGCCAGAACCGCATCACCTGGACCGGCCATGTCCGCGACACCTGCGTATTCTCGCTGCTGCCGGGCGAGGAATCGGAACTGCTGAGCAGCACTCGCGATTGATGATTGAATCGACGCGCAACTGGTCATATGTTGATGACCAGTTGGAGATTGCCATGGCGACGCTATTCGAAACCACCATCAGTGCGACCGAGTTCAAGGCCAAGTGCCTAAAATTGATGGACGCGGGCGCCTCACGCAAGCTTGATCGGATCCATGTTACCAAGCGTGGCAAGCCGTTCATCACGTTGACCGTGGTCCCGGATGAAGCGCCGCTTGCGGCCGATGCCTTGTTCGGTTGCATGAAAGACCAGACCAACATTCCGGATGACTTCGACTGGGAAACCTCACCCTATTCGGAAGCCGACCTTGACGAAATGGATCGGCGATTTGCCGCGAAGTTCGCGCATCTGCTGTGATACTGATCGACACGAATGTACTGATCGCGCTGGTCGGCGGGCGTGAGCTGCGCGCCCAAGCGCGCGATGCCATCCGTGCTGCAACCCCTGCTGGCGCCGTGCTGGTTTCCGCGACATCGGCATGGGAGATCGGGCTTTTGGCAACGCGGACCGGTCGAACCGCCGACATGTTTCTGCCAGACGGTCGCCGCTGGTTTGCGGATGCCATGCGGTTGCCCGGCATCCGGGAGGTGCCTTTCACGGCTGAAATCGCACTGGATGCGGCCTATCTGCCCGATCTGCTGCACCGCGATCCCTCGGACCGCTGGCTGATCGCAACCGCGCGGGTGCTGCAACTGCCGCTGCTGACGCGGGACCGGGCGATCCTGGCCTATGCCGACGCCGGGCACGTCACTGCCATCGCGGCGTGAGCGAACTGCACGGCTGGATCGTCCTCGACAAGCCGCTGGGCCTGTCGAGCGCGCAAGGGGTGGCGGCGGTGAAGCGCATCCTGCGCGGTGTCGGCATCCGCCCCACCGGCATCGGCCACGGCGGCACGCTCGATCCGCTGGCGACGGGCGTGCTGCCGATCGCCATCGGTGAGGCAACGAAGCTGGCAGGCCGCATGCTCGATGCACGCAAGGGCTATGATTTCACGGTCAGCTGGGGTGCTGCCACGGCGACCGAGGATGCAGAAGGCGAAGTGGTTGCGACATCGGAAGTGCGGCCCGAGCCTGCCGCAGTGGCGGCGGTGCTGCCGGCGTTCACCGGGCCGATCGCGCAGGTGCCGCCGGCCTATTCGGCGCTGAAGGTCGATGGCCAGCGTGCCTATGCCCGGGCGCGGGCCGGCGAGACGCTGGTGCTGCCGAGCCGCGACGTCACCATCCACCGCCTCGAACTGCTCCACGCCGATGCCGGATCGGCGACGATCTCGGCGCTGGTTTCCAAGGGTACCTATATCCGCAGCCTGGCGCGCGACATGGCGGTGGCGCTGGGGAGCGTCGGTCATGTCACGGTGCTGCGGCGCACGCGTGCCGGGCCGTTCACGCTGGCCGAGGCGATATCGCTGGACAATTTGACCGCGCTGGCGCATGAGCGGCGGCTTGAACAGGCATTGCTGCCACTGATGGCAGGGCTGGACGACATCCCGGCTCTCGCCATTGATCTCGAACAGGCGGCGGCGCTCCGACAGGGGCGCAGGCTTTTCGGGCACCCCGCCGCTTCCGGCACCTATCTCGCTGCCCAGGGTGCTGTTCCCGTGGCGCTGGTCGAGCTCCTTGACGGAGAGGTGCGGGTCTTGCGCGGGTTCAACATCGTTTGAAGGAGTATGCCGATGTCGATTACCGCCGAACGCAAGGCCGAAGTGATCCAGGGCAATGCCCGCGCCGCCAACGACACGGGTTCGCCCGAAGTCCAGGTCGCCATCCTGTCGGAACGCATTTCCAACCTGACCGAACATTTCAAGACGCACGCCAAGGACAATCATTCGCGCCGCGGCCTGCTGGTTCTGGTCAACAAGCGCCGCTCGCTGCTCGATTATCTCAAGAAGATCGACGCAGCGCGCTACATCGCTCTTATCGCGAAGCTCGGGCTTCGCAAGTAACGCCGAACGGCCCCGCTTCGGGGCCGTTCGCTTTTCCGGCTCCGGCGATGGTCGCCGGCCCCGGCCCGCAAGTCATGCGGAAAACTGCAGGTGCGGCGCGGCAATAGGGCCGTGGCGCGTTTCGAAAGACCGAAAATGTTCAATATCCACAAACAGGAAATCCAGTGGGGCGGCCGCACGCTGACCCTCGAAACCGGCCGCATCGCCCGCCAGGCCGATGGCGCCGTGCTCGCCACCTATGGCGAAACCGTCGTGCTGTGCGCCGTGACCGCCGCCAAGAGCGTCAAGGAAGGCCAGGATTTCTTCCCGCTGACCGTCCATTATCAGGAAAAGTTCAGCGCCGCCGGCCGCATTCCCGGCG
The DNA here is from genome assembly GCA_038210855.1 of Sphingomonadales bacterium. GTDB lineage: Bacteria > Pseudomonadota > Alphaproteobacteria > Sphingomonadales > Sphingomonadaceae > Sandarakinorhabdus. The sequence continues at coordinate 14,229 of JBBQWE010000022.1, forward strand.
GCTTCTTCAAGCGCGAACGCGGCGCCACCGAGCATGAGACGCTGACTTCGCGTCTGATCGATCGCCCGCTGCGCCCGCTCTTTCCGGAAGGTTTCTACAACGAAATCAACGTCATCGCCCAGGTGCTGAGCTATGACGGCGAAAACGAGGCCGATATGGTGGCGATGATCGCCGCCTCGGCAGCGCTCACCATCTCCGGCGTGCCGTTCATGGGCCCGATCGCATCGGCGCGCGTCGGCTTCACCGATGGCGAATATATCCTGAACCCGACCAAGGCGCAGGTAGCCGAAGGTCGACTCGATCTCGTCGTCGCCGGCACCCATGATGCCGTGATGATGGTCGAATCGGAAGCCAAGGAGCTTTCGGAAGACGAAATGCTCGGCGCCGTGATGTTTGCCCACCGCGGCATCCAGCCGGTGATCCAGGCGATCATCGCGCTCGCCGAAAAGGCCGCCAAGGAACCCTGGGAACTCGCCATCCCCGACAACACCGCCATGCTGGCGCAGATCAAGAAGGCCGTCGGCAAGGATATCGCCGCCGCCTACAAGCTGACCAAGAAGTCGGAGCGTCAGCAGGCGCTCGCCGAAGCCAAGGCCAAGATGAAGCCGCTGTTCGCCGATGCGGACAGCGCCACCCAGCAGAAGGCCGGCAAGCTGTTCAAGAAGCTGGAGGGCGAAATCGTCCGCGGCGCCATCCTCAAGGACGGCAGCCGCATCGATGGCCGCGACACCAAGACCGTTCGCCAGATCGAAGCAATGGTCGGGCTGTTGCCGCGCACGCACGGGTCCGCGCTGTTCACCCGCGGCGAGACCCAGGCGATCGTCACCACGACGCTCGGCACTGCCGATTCGGAACAGATGATCGATGGCCTCGATGGCCTGAAGTACGAACGCTTCATGCTGCACTACAACTTCCCCCCCTATTCGGTGGGCGAAGTCGGCCGCTTCGGCGCGCCGAGCCGGCGGGACATCGGCCATGGCAAGCTGGCCTGGCGCGCTGTCCATGGCGTGCTGCCGCCGAAGGAAACCTTTCCCTACACGATCCGCGTGCTGTCCGACATTACCGAGTCGAATGGTTCGTCATCGATGGCCACTGTCTGCGGGGCCAGCCTCGCGATGATGGACGCCGGCGTGCCGCTGGTGCGCCCGGTTGCCGGCATTGCCATGGGCCTGATCCTCGAAGTGGATGCCAAGGGCAAGCGCGACTTCGCCGTGCTTTCCGATATCCTGGGTGACGAAGATCATCTCGGCGACATGGACTTCAAGGTCGCTGGCACGTCCGAAGGCGTGACCGCGCTGCAGATGGACATCAAGATCGCCGGCATCACCGAAGAGATCATGCGCGTCGCGCTCGATCAGGCGAAGGAAGGCCGCGCGCACATCCTCGGCGAAATGGCCAAGGCGCTCGACCATACCCGCGAGGAAATGTCGGCCCACGCCCCGCGCATCGAAACGATGCAGGTGCCCAAGGACAAGATCCGCGACATCATCGGCACCGGCGGCAAGGTCATCCGCGAGATCGTCGCCACCACCGGCGCCAAGGTCGACATCGAGGACGATGGCACCGTCAAGATCGCTTCGTCGGACCCGGAAAAGATCGCCGCGGCCCGCAAGTGGATCGAAGGCATCACCATGGAAGCCGAAATCGGCAAGATCTACACCGGCAAGGTGGTGTCGATGGTCGATTTCGGTGCTTTCGTGAACTTCATGGGCGGCAAGGACGGCCTGGTTCACATCAGCGAGATCAAGAACGAGCGCGTCGCCAATGTGAAGGAGGTCCTGACCGAAGGCCAGCAGGTCAAGGTGAAGGTGCTCGCCATCGACGAGCGCGGCAAGGTCCGCCTGTCCATGCGCCTTGTCGATCAAGACAGCGGCGAGGAACTGCCCGATACGCGGCCGCCGCGTGCCGATGGCGGTGAAGATCGCGGCCCGCGTTCCGATCGTGGCCCGCGCCGCGACGGCGATCATGGCCCGCGCCGGGACGGTGGCCGTGAAGGCGGCGACCGCGGCCCGCGCCGTGATGGCGATCGCCCACGCCGTGACGACGCCCCGCGCGCCGACCGGGCACCGCGCGAGGATGCCCCCGAAACCGGCGGCAGCCTGCCGGACTTCCTGACCGGTGGTCGCGACTGACGCGGGCCACGGCCGCAAAACGACAAAGGCCGCTCCCGATGGGAGCGGCCTTTTTCATGCGCTGTCTCGCGGAAAAATGCGCCTCATGCCAAACCTCGCCACGAGAGACTCATCAAAGAGAAAAAGCCTTGCCGCGGCCAGGGCCCGATACCAAAACTCGCCGATCGAGCCTCATCGAAGGAAAGAGGGCCTCCGGCGGCTGGGGCCATAGGCCCGAGACCCCATCTTGTTGGTTTGCGGTCGGACCTCGGCGATGGCTCCAAAAATCAGACAATCTGGGTCTGGCGCCTCAGGCCCCAGCCGCCGGAGGCTGCCTTCCCTGTCGGTTGTCTTCAACGGGAATAGGGATGTGGCCTTGGACCCACTTTCGTTGGCGCCGACTTTATGTTGCAAAAGCATCGACGCAAAGGAAGCGGGCGGGGCTCAGCCCCTGGCCGCCGGAGGCCGCTTCAATTCAAACGGTAAAGCTCTCGCCGCAGCCGCAGCTGCCCTTGGCGTTGGGGTTTTCGAAGACGAACCCCGCGGCGAAATCGTCTTCCTTCCAGTCCATGCGGCTGCCGAGCAGATACATCAGCGAGCCGCCGTCGATGAACAGCGTGCCGCCCGGCGTCACCACCGCCTCGTCGCCCATCTTGGCTTCGGTGACATAGTCGAGGCTGTAGGCGAGGCCCGAGCAGCCGCGCTTCGGTGTGGTCAGTCGCACGCCGGCGGCCGGCTGCGGTGCCTTGGCGATCAGCTCCGCGATGCGGCGGGCTGCGTCCTCGGTCACGGTAATCGGCGCCGGCCGCTGGCGGACGGGGCGATGGTGTACAGGCTTGGGCGAGGCGATGGCTTCCATCACAGCATTCCCATTTCGAGCTTGGCTTCGTCGCTCATCTTGCCGGGGTCCCACGGCGGATCCCAGACCAGCGCGACATCGGCCGAGGCAATGCCAGGCACGGCGGCGACTCGCATTTCGACTTCGCCGGGCATGGTTTCGGCGACCGGGCAGTGCGGCGTCGTCAGCGTCATGGTGACGGTGGCGTGGCCGGCAGCGACTTCGACCCCGTAGATGAGACCGAGGTCGTAGATGTTGACCGGGATTTCCGGATCGAAGATTTCGCGCAGCGCGGTGATGACGCTTTCGTAGATTTCGCCGCCGGGGGCTTCGGCTTCGGCGGCGGGGGCGGCCGGCGGCTTCAGAAAGCCTTCGAGATAATCGGGCTCCCGCGGTTCGGCCGCTTCCGCCATGGCGCGCAGTGGCGGGGCGCGCGGCGCCGGGGCGACGCTCTCGACTTCCTCGATGGCGAAACTGCGTGGCTGTTCGTTCATTTTCCCACCCCGAAAATGCGGGTTACGCGATGGATGCCGGCGGCAAGCCGTTCGACATCGTCCATGTCGTTATAAGCGCCGAAACTGGCGCGCGCCGTTGCCGGCACGCCGAGCAGCGCCATCAGCGGCTGGGCGCAATGGTGCCCGGCGCGGATGGCGACTCCGCTTTCGTCCAATATGGTGCCGATGTCGTGGGGGTGCACCCCATCGATGGCGAAGCTCAGGATGCCGGCGCTGGTCGCCGGTCCGAACAGCCGCACCGAATTGATGCGGGCAAGCGCGTCGCGGGCGGCAGTCACAAGCTCGACCTCGTGCCGGCCGATCGCCTCGACACCGATACTGTCGATATAGTCGAGCCCGGCAGCAAGGCCGATGACCCCGGCGATATGGGGCGTGCCGGCTTCGAACCGCTGCGGCGGCGGGGCGTAGGTGGTGGCTTCGAAACTGACCGTCTCGATCATCGCGCCGCCGCCTTGCCATGGCGGCATCGTTTCCAGCAGTTCGGCGCGGCCCCAGAGCACGCCAATACCGGTCGGGCCATACAGCTTGTGCCCCGACATGACATAGAAATCGGCATCCAGCGCCTGCATGTCGAGCGCCAGCCGCGGCGCCGCTTGGCAGCCATCGGCAAGCAGCAGCGCGCCTTGCGCATGGGCGGCGGCAGCGATGCGGGCGATATCGGCAACGCCGCCCAGAACGTTGGAGACATGGGCAATGGCAACAAGGCGCGTCCGCGGGCCGATCATGGCGATCAGTGCATCCTCGTCGATGCGGCCGTCGGCGGTCAGCGGTGCGACATCGATGGCGATGCCGCGCCGGTCGCGAAGCATCTGCCACGGCACGATGTTGCTGTGGTGTTCGAGCGCGGAAATCAGGATGCGATCGCCGGCTTGCAGCCGTTCGCCCCAGCTTTGCGCGACGAGGTTGATGCCTTCGGTGGCGCCGCGGACAAACACCACTTCATCGGGCGAGGCCGCACCGATGAAGCGGGCGACGCGCGCGCGTGCTTCCTCGTAACGCATCGTCATCGTCGCCGACCGTTCGTAGACGCCGCGGTGGACAGTGGCATAGTCCGGGCCATAGGCGCGGGCGATCGCGTCGATCACCACCTGCGGCTTTTGCGCCGTGGCGGCGGTATCGAGATAGGCCCAATTGCCGGCAAGACCGGGGAAGTCACCCTTCCTGCCTGCCTGCTTCTCGCGGGACGGGAGGGCCGGGGCGAGGCTCGCACTCATAGCAGCGCCTCCAGCCGCGCTTCGGCGGCCTCGCGTTCGCCGTCGTCGGCGATGCTGGCGAGCGCATCCGACAGGAACGCGCGGGTCAGCAGCGCGCGCGCCATGGCCGGCGGCAGGCCGCGGCTTTCGAGGTAGAACAACGCCGTCGCGTCGAGTTCGCCGACCGTCGCGCCATGGGCGCATTTGACATCGTCGGCGAAGATTTCGAGTTCCGGCTTGGCATTGGCGGTGGCGCCGCGATCGAGCAGCAGCGCCTTGAAGCTTTGCGCTGCATCGGTCTGCTGGGCATCGCGAGCCACCGCTACCTTGCCGAGATAGGTCGTCGTCGCAGTGCCGCCGGCGACACAGCGCACGACCTGGCGGCTGGTGGCGCCCGGTTCGGCATGGGTGACGGTGGCGACGATTTCCAGCACCTGTTCGCCGCCGGCCACCAGCACGCCGCCGAGTTCGAAATGCGCGCCGGCGCGGAGCGTGACATCGAGCGCGACCCGGCCATAGGCGCCGCGACCGGCGATGATGTGGCAGGCAAAGCGAGCGCGGGCGCCGATTGTGACGGCGATCTGGCGGATGCCGGCGCTTCCCGGTGCGCCATCATCGGCGATCATCAGCGATTGTTCACTGTTGGGCGCGACGTCGATCGTTTCCGGGCTCACCGGCCAGGCGCGCGCCACGGCGGCGAGATCGGCATAGCGCCAGGCTTCGTCGCGGCGGGTCGGCAGCGCTGCGATCATGCCGCAATGCTCACATAGCCGTCGCGTTCGAGGATCAGCGCCAGATCGGCACCGCCCGAACGAACCATGCGACCGCCGACGAGGACATGGACGAAATCCGGAACGACATAATCGAGCAGGCGCTGATAGTGCGTGATCAGCAGCGTGGCACGATCGGGCGAGCGCATGCGGTTGATGCCTTCCGAAACCACCCGTAGCGCATCGATGTCGAGGCCGGAATCGGTCTCGTCGAGCACGGCCAGTTTCGGCTGCAGCACGGCCATCTGCACCATTTCGTTGCGCTTTTTCTCGCCGCCCGAAAAGCCCTGGTTGACGCTGCGCTTCAGCATGTCGAACGGCAGGCCGAGTTCCTCGGCGGCGGCGCGCGCCAGTTTCATGAATTCGGCGCCGCTGGCCTCGGCCTGCCCACGCTGCACGCGTTGGGCATTCAGGGCGCTGCGCAGGAACATCAGGTTGGAAACGCCAGGAATTTCGACGGGATATTGCAGGCCGAGAAAGACACCGGCGGCGGCGCGCTGGTGCGGTGCCAGCGCCAGCAGGTCTTCCCCCAGGAAGGTCACGCTGCCGCCGGTGACTTCATAGCCGGCACGGCCGGCAAGCACATAGGACAGTGTCGATTTGCCGGCGCCGTTCGGCCCCATGATGGCATGGACTTCGCCGGCACCGACGGTCAGCGACAGGCCGTCGAGGATGGTCTTGCCGTCGATTTCGGCGCGGAGGTTGTCGATGACGAGCATCAGATCTTGGTGCCTTCGAGAGTGATCGGGCCATCGGCCTGCTGGCGGCGGATGATGGTGACGACGGCGGCCTGGCGAAGTTCGTCATCGAGCGCGGCAACCGAAGCCTGTGCCACCGCATCGGCCATGGCGACGCTGTGGCCCGGGTGGCCGATGCGATCGAATGCCGACACCTTGCGGAACAGCGCGGTTCGCGCCTCCCGGCAGGTCTTCATGATATCGAGCGCGATGCTGCCGGCGGGTTCCTGTGGCAGCGGTACGGCATCGGCATGGCCCGCGACGCAGCCGGTGTACTGTTTGGTCAGGGCGTCGACCTCGGCGCGCGCCGTCTGGCCGGCGCTACCGCTGCGCGGCGCCGGCGCATCGCAGGCGGCAAGGGCAAGCAGCCCGGTCGCGGCAAGCGCCCGGATCATCCGACGCTGCCTTCGAGGCTGATGCCGAGCAGCTTCTGTGCTTCGACGGCGAATTCCATTGGCAGCTGCTGTAGCACTTCCTTGCAGAAGCCGTTGACGATCAGAGTCACCGCCGCCTCGGCATCGAGGCCGCGCGACTGGGCGTAGAACAGCTGGTCGTCGCTGATCTTCGAGGTTGTTGCCTCATGCTCGATGATCGCGCTCGGGTTGCGCACTTCGATATAGGGCACGGTGTGCGCGCCGCACTGGTTGCCGAGCAGCAGCGAATCGCACTGGGTGTGGTTGCGCGCGCCTTCGGCACTGCCGGCAACGCGGACGAGACCGCGATAGGTGCCCTGGCTGCGGCCGGCCGAAATGCCCTTGCTGACGATCGTCGATCGCGTGCCGCGGCCGAGGTGGATCATCTTGGTGCCGGTATCGGCCTGCTGGCGGTTGTTGGTGACGGCCACCGAATAGAATTCGCCGACCGATTCCTCGCCGCTCAACACGCAGGACGGATATTTCCAGGTGATCGCCGATCCGGTTTCGACCTGCGTCCAGCTGACCTTGCTGCGCTTGCCGAGGCAGTTCGCGCGCTTGGTAACGAAATTGTAGATGCCGCCAAGGCCGTTGGCATCGCCGGGATACCAGTTCTGCACCGTCGAATATTTGATTTCGGCATCATCGAGCACCACCAGTTCGACCACCGCGGCATGGAGCTGGTTCTCGTCGCGCATCGGTGCCGTGCAGCCTTCGAGGTACGAGACATAGCTGCCCTTTTCGGCGACGATCAGCGTGCGTTCGAACTGGCCGGTGTTGGCGGCGTTGATGCGGAAATAGGTCGAAAGCTCCATCGGGCAGCGCACGCCGGGCGGAATATAGACGAAGGTGCCATCCGAAAAGACCGCGCTGTTCAGGCAGGCGAAGAAATTGTCCTGCTGCGGCACGACACTGCCCAGCCATTTGCGCACCAGATCGGGATATTCCTTCACCGCCTCGCTGATCGAGCGGAAGATCACCCCGGCCTTTTCCAGTTCCGCCCGAAAAGTGGTCGCGACGCTGACACTGTCGAACACCGCGTCGACAGCGACCTTGCGGGCGCCTTCGACGTTGCCGAGCATCTTCTGCTCCTCGATCGGGATGCCGAGCTTTTCATAGGTGCGGCGGATTTCGGGATCGAGCTCGTCCAGCGATCCGATCGTCGGCTTGGCCTTGGGCGCCGCATAATAATAGGCGTCCTGATAGTCGATCGGCTTGAGGTCGAGCTTGGCCCAATCCGGCGCCGTCATCCCCAGCCAGCGACGAAAGGCCTTCAGCCGCCATTCGAGCAGCCATTCCGGTTCGGCCTTCCTGGCCGAAATATAGCGAACCGTATCCTCGTTCAGGCCCTTCGGAGCCATTTCCGATTCGATGTCGCTGACAAAACCCCATTTATAGGTGGCAATATCCTCGACAGCGGCGCGAGCGGCAGCATCCTGGACGTCTTCGGTCGGGGCGGCGATGGTGGCGAGATTTTCGGTCATGAGGCTATCTCCACGGCGGTCACGGCAGGCGCAATGCCCGGGATTGCCGCAGGTTTCAGAAGATCGGCGAGCGACACGGCGCCCAATGCAGCGCGCACCGCGGCGTTGATCGGCGCCCAATGGCCGCGCACGCCGCAATGCCCTTCGATGGCGCATTCATTCGTGTGGCCGGACAGGCAGTTGGTCAGCGCGATGGGGCCATCCACCGCCTCGACGACTGCCGCGATGCTGATGTCGGCCGCGGCCCGGGTCAGCGTGAAGCCGCCGGCGACGCCGCGCGACGCCACCAGCAGCCCGGCGCGCGCCAGTGTGCCGAGCAGCTTGGCAACTGTCGGCGAAGGAATCGCGGTGGCGTCGGCAATGCGTGCCGCCGACAACCGCTCGCCGGGCGCACGCGCTGCCGTGGTCATCACCACGACGGCGTAATCGGCAAGGTTGGTGAGGCGGATCACGCGGCGGGCAGACCTTCAAAGCGGAGCGATTTCGTCCGGCTTATGTGGCGCCGCGTCGGGGTTTGTCAACCGGTGGTCGGCACCGCGGGGCCGCCAGGATCAACTGAACAGCGCCAGTTTCGGCAGATCGGGCATCAGCCGCCTGCGCGCGATGGTCAGCCGCGTCACCGGCGCTGCTTCGGCAAGGAAGCGCGCCGGCGTCATGCCGATGAACTGGTTGAATTCGCGAATGACATGCGCCTGGTCGTAGAACAGGCCATCGTCGGTCAGGTCGGACCAGCCGGCGGCTTCGCCATTGCCGAGGCGCACTGCGGCCCCGAGCGCGCGATATTTGCGCGCCAGCAGTTTCGGCGACGCGCCATAGATCCGCCCGGTCAGCCGCTCCACCGATCGCGCCGACATTCCCGATGCCGTCACCAGGGCATCGACCGACGGCGCCGGCGACGCCGTCAGCCAATCATCGGCGAGTTGCACGAACCACGCCGGCGCCGGCCGCGCGGTATCGAGGAGCGTCGTGAACAGCCGATCGGCCACCGCCACCCGGCCGCGGTCGTGGGTTGCCGCCAGCAGTTCCTCATGCGCTTGCCGCGCCGGCGGGCCGAAGACATCGGCGAGGTCGACCAGGTCGTCCGACAGCCTGTCCGCCGCTTCGCCGACCAGTGCCGCCCAGCCGAGGGGCAACAGCCCGGCGCCGAAAACATGGAGCGGTTCGCTGGCGGTGAAGCGCACCGGGCCATTGGTCGGGCCCTGCAAATGCGCGGCCGTCGAGATGCGGACCACGCCATTGCCATAATGGTTGAGCGCGCGGCCCTGCAGCACGAAGCGCACTTGCGGCAGTTCGGCGCGCATCAGATCGGCAAAACACGATCCGAACGACTGGAACCAGTAATAGGAGGATATGTAGCAGCGCAGCGCCGGCGCCGGCGCGAAATATCGGATGGTGACCATCGCGCCCCTCCACCGCCGCCGACGATCCCAGCCTTGTCTGCGACGACCGGAGTGGAGTCAAACCATCAAAGATCGGAGCAACCACGAAAAAGCGGCCCGGCGGCGCAAAGGCCGCCGGGCCTGGAAGTGCGGGGAGGCGCCGGCGGAGCGGGTAGCCCCGGCCGACACGCCCCCTCGGGTCGCAGAACCCATCTAGCCGAACCGACCGCCGCACGATTGTATGGATGCGACAAAAACGCCGCAGGGGGCGCACGAAGCGGTGATGTCAGCGCGCCGCCGCGATCCAGGCGTCGACATTTTCCTCGAGAACGTCGAGCGGCACGGCGCCGGTTTTCAGGACGACATCGTGGAAACCGCGAATATCGAACTTGCGGCCCATCGCAGCGCGCGCTTTTTCGCGCAGCGCCACGATCTTCAGCCGTCCGACCATGTAGGCGGTCGCCTGGCCGGGATAGACGGCGTAGCGTTCGACGGCTTTCTGGATGCCGCCGACCGGTTCGGCGCTGTTGTCGACCAGATATTGCACCGCTCGCTCGCGGCTCCAGCGCTTCGAATGGATACCGGAATCGACCACCAGCCGGATGGCGCGGTGCAGTTCCAGCTGCAGCCGGCCGAAGTCGTTGTAGGGGTCCCGATACTGGCCCATCTCCTTGGCGAGCTTTTCGGTGTAGAGCCCCCAGCCTTCCGAATAGGCAGTGAAGCCACCGAACTTGCGGAATGCCGGAACGTTCTTGAGCTCGGTCGAATTGGCGCGTTCGAGGTGATGGCCCGGCAGGCCCTCGTGATAGATCAGCGGTTCGATCTCGATCGTCGGCATGTCGGCCATCCGATAGAGGTTGACGTAGACGGTGCCGGGCCGCGAGCCATCCTCGGCCGGGGACTGATAGAAGGCCTTGCCCGCGCTTTTTTCGCGGAACGGTTCGACGGCTTTCACCAGCACCGGCGCCTTCGGCAAATTGGCGAAATATTGTGGCAGCTTGGGTCGCAGCTCGTCGAGGAAGGCGTTGGCGCGGCGCAGATATTCGGCCTTGCCGGCGTCGCCGTCGGGCAGCACGAAAGCCTTGTTGTCGCGCATATGGGCGAGGAAGGCCTTGAGATCGCCCTTGAAACCGGTCCGCCGTGCGATTTCCATCATCTCGCCATGGATGCGCGCCACCTGTTCGAGCCCGAGGGTATGGGTCTGCTCGGCAGTCATGTCGGTGGTCGTGTAGTTGGCGAGGTTGGCCTGGTAATAGGCGGCGCCGTCCTTGAACCGCCAGACGCCGTCATCGGTGCCGGCCATCGCTTCCTGCCGGGTCATCGCTGCGATCAGGCGTTCATACGCCGGCTGGACGCTGGTCCTCAGCGCCGCGGTGGCACGGGCGACGAGCGCGTCCCTTTCGGCTGCCGGCAGATCGAGCCGGGCGACCTTGGTCTTGAAATCGGCGAGCAGCGGCGAATCGGCTCCGGAGCCGTCGAACGGCGCGCCGGCCAGTGTGTTGCGGGCATCGGAAATCACGAACGGGAACACCCATTTCGGCGGGATCACGCCGGCCCGGGCGCGCGCTTCGCTTTCCGCGATATCCTGATCGAGCGCCGCACCGAGGCGTTCGAGGCGAGCCGCATAGGCTTCGGCATCGGCCTTGTCGGCGATGCGATGGATATTGATGAGAAAGGCGGGATAGCGGCTCTGCGCGCCGTTCATCTGATCGAAGACATAGTCGTAGCCGCGGTATCGGAAGCTGTTTTCGCGCCGCGCCATCTGTTTTTCGAACAACCGGTAGGACAGGCGCGATGCCGGTGACAGCGGTGCCGTCGCGAAGCGGGCGCGCATTTCGGCAAGCGCCTGCTGCCCCAGTTCATGGCGGCGCAAATCCTCGGCATCGCTGTTGTCGTCCCATTTGTCCTGATCGGTCTTGATGCCGCGATAGCTCTGGCCGATCGGCGAGCGCGCCAGCGAGGCCTTGTCATAGGCGTCGAAAAACGCCGCCAGTTCGGTATCGGCGGCGGCTTCGGTCGAAACCCCCGGCTGGGCTGCCGCAGACGACGTCACGGCAAGCGGCAGTGCAAGGATCAAGGCGGTGGTGGCAAGCAGCAACGGGCGCATGGGACCTCGGGAAGGAAAGTGTCGGTCCCGCACCATAGGCGTCGACGGAACGGGTCGGAAAGACCGTCGTTCGCGCGCTGTCGGATTGTCATTTCGTGACGCCGCCTGATTTCGCGGCTCCGATCGCCTTGTTATGCGTTCGCCCAGAGATAATTGAAGGGGAGACCATCATGTCCAATGTTCGCACGACCTGCCTGATCACGTTTGCTGCCGCCATCGGCCTTGCCGGTTGCGGCGACAACAAGGCGGGCAACACCACCGCTGCCGATACGACCGCCACGGCGCCGGCGGCGACCGCGCCCGCCGATGTCGGCGCCACCGCGCCGGCCGATCCGACCGCAACGCCGACCGAAGCAGTGGCAAGCACCACCACGACGACGACCACCGACGCAGCGGCCGGTGGCGTCACCTATGCGTCGTTGACCGGCGATGCCGCGAAGGGCGAAAAAGTGTTCGGCCAATGCCGCACCTGCCATGTCGTCCAGCAGGGCGTGAACCGTGTCGGCCCCAGCCTGTACGGCGTCGTCGGCCGCAAGTCGGGCGCCATCGAAGGCTATAAATATTCCGTCGCCAACAAGAACAGCGGCTATACCTGGACCGAGGACCAGTTGTTCACCTATCTCGAAGCCCCGCAGAAGGTGATGCCCGGCACCAAGATGGCATTCGGTGGCCTGAAGAAGCCGCAGGACCGCGCCGATGTCATCGCCTATCTGAAGACCAACGGCTGATGCAGCGGCCCGCAGCGGCTGTCGCCGCTGCGGGCGCTTCGTTCAGTTGAGCATGACGATGGCGTCGTTCAGCGCGCCGGCGATCGTCACCCAGACCAGATAGGGCACCAGCAGCCAGGCTGCCGCTTGCGAATAGCGTCGCACGATGATGATCAGCGCCGCCACCGACGCCCACAGCAGCCATACCTCGACCCCGGCGAGATCGGGGCGGTGCAGGCGGAAAAACAGGAAGCTCCACAACAGGTTGAGAAAACCGTTGAGAGCGAACAGCCCGAGCAGCGTGTCGGCAGCGGCGCGGTTCGGCGTTGCCATCCACGCCGTCGTCGCGGCGATGGCGCCAAGGCCGAAGATCAGCGTCCATGCCGGAGCATAGATGATATCCGGCGGTGACCAGCTCGGCTTGGCGAACGCCTGATACCAGGGCCCGACATCGGTCATCGTTGCACCGAGTATCGCGATCACGCCTGCGACAAGTGCAGCGACGGTCGCCGGCAGCAACCAGCGGCCGGCGCGCATCGTCGCATCGTCGACCTGGCTCACGCCCGCACTTCGCGCTTGCCGCCGAAGATCGCGCCGAGCAACTGGCGGGTATCCTTCAGGAAGATACGGATGTGCGCCATCGGGTGTTTGCGCACCAGTTCCTTGTTCATATAGGCTTCCCAGGTCAGCATCTGGATGTCCGGATCGCGGCACAGCTTGACGAAGCGTTCCCGCATGTTGTCGCTGCGATACCAGAACCATTGCATCATCCCGAGCACCATGAAGACCCTGCCGTGCGCCTTCATGAAGCGCTTGCGCGCCGTCTTGAGCACAGCGGCATCGCCGGTCTTGAGAAATTGTGCTGCGGCTTCTGCCGCGAGGCGGCCGGCGGTCATGGCGTAATAAATGCCTTCGCCCGACGCCGGCGCGACGACACCGGCGGCATCGCCGGCAACGATGACATCCTTGCCATTGTCCCAGCGCTTGCGCGGTTTCAGCGGGATCGGCGCGCCTTCGACGCGGATGGTCTTGAAGGCGTCGAGGCCGGTCTGTTCGCGCAATCGGGCGACGGCATCGCGCATGGCGAAGCCCTTCACCGCGCTGCCGACGCCGACACTGGTCTTGTCGCCGTGCGGGAAGATCCACGCGTAGAAATCGGGCGACAGATGCCCCTGGTAATAGATGTCGCAGCGGCCGCCTTCGAAACCGCGAAAGCCTTCCGGCGGCGATTCGATGACTTCGTGATAGGCCGAGACGAAGTGCGGCTTTTCATTGGCCGGCAACGCCGCGCGGGCGACAGCGGAATTGCCGCCATCGCAGCCGATGACTACCCGGCCGCGTACGCGCACCGGTTCGCTGCCGCGGGCTGCATCCTTGGGGCGATAGGCGATCACGGCAGTGCCATCGGCGTCGCGTTCCAGCGCTTCGAACGTGCCGTCGATGCGTGTGGCACCATGGCTTGTCGCGCGCACGCGAAGGAATTCATCGAAGACTTCGCGATCGACAAGGCCGACAAAGCCATCGCCGACCGGCATGTCGACAGCGACATTCGACGGCGCCACCATCCGCGCCGATGTGGCGCGGGCGCAAAGCTGATCGAGCGGCACGTCGAAATCCTTGAGCAGGCGAGGCGGCACGGCACCGCCGCACGGCTTGATGCGGCCGGCGCGATCCAGCAGCAGCACTTTTACCCCGGCGCGGGCGAGATCATCAGCTGCCGTGGCGCCCGACGGGCCGCCCCCGACGACGACGGCATCATAAAGCTCGGTCATGCGATGGCCTCCCTTGGCGATTGGGCAGTGGGTTCGTTGAGCCGCGCCGCGATGGCAGCGGCGGCGAGGAAAAGCAGGGCTTCGATGGCGAAGACGATTTCGAAGGCGGGGCCGTCGGTGCCCAGGATCGCGCGGCCGGCATCGACTGCGCCGGCGCCGAAAAAGCCGCCGATGCCGAAGGCCGCAGCCTGCGCCGCGCCCCACAGCCCCATGCGGATGCCCTCATGGCCGGACGGACGCCCATCGCTCCCGCCGCGGCCGGCAAGATCGAGCATGGCGCCGATCGAAGCGACCGCGAAGACGCCATTGGCAAAGCCCAGCGCGAAAACCGTCGGTGCCAGCGGCCAGCCGGGTCCGACCGCAGCCGCAGCAGCGAGCGCAACGAGCGCCAGTGCCGAAGCGACACAACCGCCGACGATCCAAGGTTTCAGTTTCAACCCGGCGAAGCGGCCGTCGCGGGCGCCGAAACCATGGCCGCCGATGCCGACGAGGATCATGCCGAGCAGCACCCCCTGGTGTTGCACGCCCGAAAGCGTCGTCGATTCGCCGGGTGTCATTCCGAAAACCAGCCCGGCAAAGGGTTCGAGGATCAGATCCTGCGTCGCATAGGCAAGCATGGCGACGAATACGAAAATGCTGAACAGCCGCGTCACCGGATCGGCCCAGATGCCGGAAAGCGCTTCGTTGAACGGTACCGACGGCGGGCGGACTTCGGCGACCGGTGCGCCTTCGATGCCGGCGATGCCGATACAGGCGACGACAAAGGCGGCAACGGCAACCCCGCAGGCGACCATCAACAGCCGCTCAGGCGTGAACGGATCGAGCAGGCTGCCGGCCACCCCGGCCGTCACGACGATGCCGACGATCATCATGATCCAGGTCAGCGATGCCGCTGCCGGCCGCCGCGCCGGGGCGGTTCGCGCCGCCAGCAGCGCCAGCAGGCTGGTACCCGCCGCGCCGACGCCGGCACCGATCATGGCATAGGCCAGGATCGACATCGCCAGTGCCGCCAAGCTGCCGCCCCAGGTCGTCGCCAGCGCCGCCAGCACGCCGCCACCGGCAAGAACGGCCATGCCGCCGATGATCCACGGCGTCCGCCGCCAGCCGCTGTCGGAGCCATGACCCCAGCGCGGCCGGCTGAGCTGAACGGCATAATGAAAGGCAACCAGGCCGGCCGGCAGCGTCGCTGCCTGTGCATATTCGACGACCATGACGCGATTGAGCAGCGAGGTCGCCAGCATGACGATGGCGCCAATGGCGGCCTGTACCAGCCCGAGCCGCGCGATGCCGGGCCAGCCGAGCGGCGTCATGCGATGCCCCGCAAGCCGAACGCTGCGGCAAGCATGCCGAGCACGTAAAGCGATGTGCCGGTGGCGTTGTAGAAAGGCGCCTGCTTGGCCGGATCGGACAGCAGCCGCGGCATCAGCGCGATCTGGGCGACGAGCGATACCGCGACCAGCGCTGCCGGCCACAACGACCCCCAATTATACAGCAGCGCCGCGACGACCGCCTGCGGCAGCGCCATGGTGACGCAAGCAAGCCGCGCCGCCCGGCGTTCGCCCATGATGACCGGGCGCGAGCGCAGGCCGGACAGGCGATCGCCCTCCACGGCCTTGAAATCGTTCAGAACCATGATGCCGTCGGCACCGGCGGCATAAAGGCCGAGCACCAGCAGGATCTGCCACGCCGGCAGGTCGCCGATCATCACCGCGGCACCGGTGAACCAGGTCAGGCCTTCATAG
>JBBQWE010000023.1:0-27887 GCA_038210855.1 Sphingomonadales bacterium
CCAACACGACGCTGGCGGCTGGTGCATCGGGCCTCGTCCTTGCCAATGGCATCGAGACGCTGGGCAACGGCATCGTCAACCAGGGTGAGGGCACTTCGGTATTCACGCTGAACGGCAACATCAACGGTGCCGGCTCGATCAGTGCAGTGGGCAGCGGCAACCTGGTTCTCAACGGCAACAACGGCTTCGTGAACCTCGGCATCAACCGCGGCACCGTCACCGTCGGCAGCAACACGGCGGCCGGCGCCGGCGACATCGCCATTGCCACCAACACGACGCTGGCGGCTGGTGCATCGGGCCTCGTCCTTGCCAATGGCATCGAGACGCTGGGCAACGGCATCGTCAACCAGGGTGAGGGCACTTCGGTGTTCACGCTGAACGGCAACATCAACGGTGCCGGCTCGATCAGCGCGGTGGGCAGCGGCAACCTTGTTCTCAACGGCAACAACGGCTTCGTGAACCTCGGCATCAACCGCGGTACCGTCACCGTCGGCAGCAACACCGCCGCCGGTGTGCGAGACATTGCGATCGCCAGCAATGCAACACTTGCCGCCGGTGTCTCGGGCCTTGTCCTTGCCAATGGCATCGAAACGCTGGGCAACGGCATCGTCAACCAGGGTGAAGCGCCGTCGGTGTTCACGCTGAACGGCAACATCAACGGTACCGGGTCGATCAGCGCAGTGGGCAGCGGCAACCTTGTCCTCAACGGCAACAACGGCTTCGTGAACCTCGGCATCAACCGCGGCACGGTCACCGTCGGACGCAATACGGCCGCCGGTGCGGGCGAGATCTCGATCGCCGGGGGCGCAACGCTCGCTGCCGGTGTCTCGGGCCTCAATATCGGCAACCGCATCCAGTCGACGGGTAGTGGCTTCGTCAATTCCGGCGCGGGCAGCTTGACGCTCAGCGGCCTGGTCGGCGGCCTTGGTGGCATCACCAAGATCGGCACCGGCACGCTGAACATCACGGCAGCGGGTGATCTGCGCGGTGCCACCATCGTCAACCAGGGCACGCTCAATCTGACCGGGTCGCTGGCCACTTCGGCGACCACCGTGCAGACCGGTGCGTTCCTGATCGGCACCGGCACCACCGGCGCGCTTACCGTCCAGTCGGGCGGCACGGTTTCGCCGGGCAGCACGCCGGGCGCGATTGCAACGCTCAACGTCAACGGTTCGGCAACGCTGGCGGCAGGTTCAACCCTGCGCATCGATGTCACCCCGGCGTCGGGCAACGATCGCCTGACGGCCACCGGCGCGCTCAGCCTCGCCGGCAATCTGGCCGTCAGCCCGACCGGCACCTACACCAACTTCTTCCAGACCTTCACCATCGCCTCGGGCAGCGGCCGGACGGGGACGTTCGCCAGCGCCAGCCTCGGCAACTTCGGCGTGCCGTTCGTTCCGGTGCTCGATTACACGGCGACCGGCGTGAACATCCGGCTGACGCCGGCGTCGCTGGTGTCGATCGGTGGGTCGGCCCTTGCCGGCAATGCGCTGGCGGTGGCGGATGCCTTCGATCGCGGGGTCCAGGGTGGCTACAACCCGCAGGGGTTCCTCAACCTCTTCCTCCAGGGCACCAATCTGCCGACGGCGCTCAGCCAGCTTTCGGGTGAAGTCCACGCGGCCGAAACCCGCGTGCTGCTGGAAGACACGCGGGTCGTTCGCGAAGCTGCGCTCGATCGCCTCAACGCCGGTTTCGCTGCTGCCAACAACGGCGCGTCGAACACCGTCGATCGCGAAGACGGCCAGATCACCTTCTGGGCGCGCGGCGTCGGCAGCTGGGGCCGCGCGGGTGCCGATGGCGTCGGCAGCCGTTTCACCACCGAACAGACCGGTATCGTCACCGGCATCGACGTCACCAAGGGTGACTTCAAGTTCGGCGCCCTGTTCAACCGCACCAGCAACGACGTCCGCTTCAATTCCGCGCTCGGCCAGTCGACGGTCACTTCGACCGGCGGCGCACTCTATGCCGGCTGGCGCCAGCCGACGCAGGGCTTCGCCATCGGTGTCGGCGCCGCCGTCGCCGGCACCGGCGCCACTGCCTCGCGGTCGATCACCGCGCCGGGCCTCGCCCAGTCGCTGCGCAGCACCTACAACGGCACCAGCTGGCAATTGTTCGGTGAAGTATCCTACGATCTTGCGGCGTCGGAAACGCTGCGGCTCGAACCGTTTGCTCGCTACGCCTACGCCAATGTCGGCCATGGTGGCTTCACGGAGACGGGCGGCATCGCGGCGCTCACCGCCGGCCGCCAGGATCGCTATCTCAGCATCTTCGATGCCGGTTTCCGCGGGGCAGTCGCGCTCGACAAGTTCGAGCTGATGGGCTCGCTGGCGTGGCACGGTGTCTATGGCAGCCGCGGCGGCTTCACCCAGCTCGGCATTGTCGGCCTGAATACCGTTGCCGGCATCCAGGGCACGCTGCTCGATCGCAACGCTGCCGCGATCGAGCTCCAGGCTCGCTACGCGATCACGCCGAAGATCACTCTCGGCGCCGGCTACAGCGGCGTCCACGGGTCGCGCAATTCCGACAACGGCGCGCGCGCGACGCTCACCATCGGGTTCTGATCCCGACGATCCCGCCAGCCTCGCCTGCAGAAAGCGGCGTCCCGGTCCCCGGGGCGCCGTTTTTTCGTTGCGGCTGGCAGCTTGCGCATCGCGGCTGCCCGCGGCGTTGCAGCCGGCATCGGGACGCAGGGCGCCGGCCAGCTTGCGGCGCCGGCGGCTTGCGCTATCAGGGTGCATGGCTTTTCAATCGGACAACAGCGCGGCGCCGTGCCCGGAAGTTCTTGCCGCGCTCGGCGCTGCTGCCCCGGCGACTGCAGCGGGGTATGATGGCGACGATCTTTCGGCGGCCCTCGCCGATGCCTTCGGCGCGCTGTTCGGCCATTCTTGCGAAGTTCTGCCGGTGGTGACCGGCACGGCGGCCAATGCGCTCGCTCTGGCAACGATGGCGCCGCCCTATGGCGCTATCGTCTGCCACCGGGAGGCGCATATCGAAGTCGACGAATGCGGCGCGCCTGGCTTCTTCACTGGCGGCGCCGGCCTGATGCTGGTGCCAGGCGACCATGGCAAGCTGACGCCCGAAACCATCGCCGCCGGCACTGCCAGTCACCGCGGCGACGTCCACCAGGTGCAGCTGCGCGCGCTGTCGCTGACGCAGGCGACGGAGGCCGGCACCGTTTATACGCCGGCCGAAATGGCAGCGCTGGGCGATGTTGCCCGGCAGCGCGGTTGGCGCGTGCATCTGGATGGCGCCCGCTTCGCCAACGCCGTCGCGCATCTCGGCTGCCATCCCGGCGATGTCAGCTGGCGTGCCGGGGTCGATATCCTCAGCTTCGGCACCATCAATAACGGCGGGCTGCTGGCCGAAGCGATCGTCATCTTCGCAGCCGATCTGGTCGAGGACTTGCGATATCGCCGCAAGCGCGCCGGCCAGATGCCGAGCAAGGGCCGTTTCCAGGCGGCGCAACTGCTGGCGATGGTCCGTGACGACGTCTGGCTGCGCAATGCTCGCGCCGCGAATGCCGCGGCACAGCGGTTGGCGGCGGCGGCTGGCGATCGCCTGCTCCACCCCGTCGAGGCGAACGAGGTTTTCGTGGCCCTGCGGCCCGGCGAGGCCGAAGCACTGCGCGGCGCCGGGCTCGGCTTTTATGATTGGGGCGCCGCAGGCTCCGGGGAAGCCCGTTTCGTCGCCGCGTGGGACACGCCTGCAGCCGCCGTTGCTGCCTTCGAAACCGTCATGTCCGCATCGCGCGGCGGATCGATCGTTGCGCAATCGGTTCCCGCCGGCTTTTGACCCCACAGCCGGCGGCGGATCGAAGCAGCCCCGCTCGCGTCACCGATCGGATTCAAGGCACGCCGATGCACGCCCCGTCCCAGACTTCCCGGCTGACGCCGCGGCTGCTGCTCGCGCTGGCGATCATCACCCTTATCTGGGGGTCGACGTGGCTGGTCATCAAGACGCAGCTTGGGTTGGTGCCGCCGTCATGGTCGGTTGCCTATCGGTTCCTGATCGGGGGCGGCGCGATGCTGCTGCTTTGCGCGCTTACCGGCCGTTCGCTACGCCTCGATGCCGCCGGCCATGGCTTTGCGCTGGTCATCGCGGTTACCCAGTTCGTGCTGAATTTCAATCTCGTCTACCGCGCCGAACAGCATGTGACGTCCGGGCTGGTGGCGCTTTGCTTTGCCCTGCTGGTGGTGCCCAATGCCGTGCTGGCGGCGATTTTCCTCGGCCAGCGCATCGGTTGGCGTTTCGCGATCGGCGCGGCGATGGGAATCGCCGGCGTTGCCCTGCTGACGGTGCATGATCTGTTCGATACCGCGGTGCCGCAGCGCGAGACCATCGAAGGCCTCGCGCTTACCTTCGCAGGGGTGCTGAGCGCCAGCATCGCCAATGTCCTGCAGGCGAGCCCGGCGGGGCGGCGCCTGCCGCTCGAAGGTGGCCTCGCCTGGGCGATGGCCTATGGCGGCGTGCTCAATGCCGCGGTCGCGCTGGTGCTGGTCGGGCCGCCGGTGGTCGAATGGACCTGGGGGTATGGCGCCGGGCTGCTCTATCTTGGCCTGATCGCCTCGGCGCTGGCGTTCAGCCTTTATTATGCGCTGATTCGTGCGGTCGGCCCGGGCACCGCGGCCTATTCGGGGGTGCTGGTGCCGCTGGTCGCGATGTCGCTTTCGACGGTGTTCGAAGGCTATCGCTGGACCTGGATTGCGGCGGCCGGCGGCGTTCTGGCACTTGCCGGGCTGGTGGTGGCGTTGCGCAGCCGGCGTTGATCGAAATCAAGGCGGCCGGGCGGGCGGCGCGTTAGCATCTTCGACAAAGGGAGATGAGCCATGAAGACGATCCTCGTGCACGTTGCGGATGACGAAGGCCTTGAAACGCGGCTGCAGGCGGCGTTCGATCTGGCGCGCGCCGGTTCCGGCCATGTCACCTGCCTGCAATCCTCGCCCTATGCCGATTATTCGATCGGCGACGCCGGGCTGGGTGCCTTTCCGGTCACGGAACTATTGGCGGCAGTGGCGGCGCAGCGCGATGCGTTGAAAGCCCGGGTCGTGGCGCGATTGCAGGCCGAAAGCATCGCCTGGGATTATCGGCAGTGCGACGGCGATGCTGCGGATCGCCTGGTCGAACATGCCCGGCTCGCCGATATCGTGGTGATGACGGCGGGCAGCGTGCCAGCGGCAGTCGGCGGCCGGGCGCGCGCGGCGGCGGATCTGGCCGGCGATGTTGCGGTGCGGGCGCCGGCGCCGGTGCTGCTGGTCCCGGTCGGCACTGCCCGGCTCGACCTTGCCGGCACAGCGCTGGTGGCGTGGAACGGTTCGCAGGAAGCAGCGGCAGCCATGCGAGCGGCGCTGCCGATGCTGCGTCTTGCGGCGCGCGTGGCAATCCTGGCAATCGCCGAAAAGCCCGGCGCGTTCGGCGCCGCGACGGCGGCGGCGTGGCTGTCGCGCCATGGCGTCCACACGGACATTGCCGAACGCGAGGCCGATCCGGCCGGGATCGAAGCCAGCATCCGCGCCGCTGCTGCCGAACATGGCGCGGCGCTGCTGGTACTTGGCGCCTATGGCCATTCGCGGTTGCGCGAAACGCTGTTCGGCGGCGTGACGCGCGGGCTGGTGTTCGCGCCGCCGTTGCCGATGCTGCTGGCGCACTGATACAAAGGCGCGCCGATCGATACTGATCGAAGAAAAGAGGACCTCTGGCGGCTGGGGCCCCAGCCGCCCGAGCCTGCCTTGCCTATCGGTTGCCTTCAAGGGGAGTTGGTGCGCGAAGTCTTTGTCGCGCGCCAGCAACTATTCGGGCAATTTTATCAATCGGTAACGGTTGCCGACTAACGTTTCCCTTCAAGGGGGCGTTATGCAGCGCATGATGATTTCAAGGGCGGCGCCGGGCACAGGCCCGGGTGGGAATATCTGGCTCGGGGTGCTCGCGGCGCTGGCCAGTTGTTTCGTGATTGTTGCTATCGGCAATCTTGCATCACGCGAGGTTGCCATTGCGGCCGGGTTGGCGATCATCCTCGCTGCTGGCCAGGCGATGCCGCGCGTGTCCGGCGCATCGCACCCGACCGGTGCCGCTGCGCGCCATGGCATGGCAGTGCCGGCGGCGATGCTGCTGTTCGCCATCCTGAAGCCGCTGTTCGATTGATCGGGCCCGCGCCGCGGCGGCGGGGCGTTGGGCCCCGCCGCACGCAGCGTCATTCCGCTGCTTGCGGAAGCTCCAGTGCCCGGCAGGCGCGCCAGACTTTCTCGATCGAAGCCGGCATCTCCATCTGCTGACCGTCGAGCGCGTCGATGATGGCGTTCATCACCGATGGCATCGCACCGATCGTGCCGGCTTCGCCGCAGCCCTTGACGCCCAGCGGGTTGGTCGGGCTCGGCGTTCCCAGCGAATCGAACAGGATCGCGGCGGGCATGTCGTCGGCGCGTGGGATGCCATAGTCCATGAAGCTGCCGGTCAGCAGCTGGCCATCATCGGTGTAGACGACATCTTCCAGCAGTACCTGGCCGAGGCCCTGCGCGACGCCGCCATGAATCTGGCCCTGGACGAGCATCGGGTTCACCAGATTGCCGAAATCGTCGACCAGCGAATAGCGGGTGATGGCGACCTTGCCGGTGGCGGGATCGATCTCGACTTCGGCGATGTGGCAGCCGTTCGGGAACGTCGGCGCCGGCTTGCCGGTGGTGTATTTGCTGCGCCCGTCGAGCCCGCCCGGATGGGCCGCGGCAAGCTCCGCGAGGCTGCGCGTGGCGTTGCTGCCGCGCGCCCGGAACACGCCATCGGCATAATCGACCGTTTCGGCACCCAGATCGGCGCGCGCCAGTTCGATGCCGCGTTCGATCAGGGCATCGGCGGAAGCAAGCACGGCGCCGCCGCCGAACGCCATCGATCGCGAGCCGCCGGTGCCATGGCCCTGGTCGAGCCGGTCCGAATCGCCCTGGACGATGCGAATCCGCTCCATGTCGATGCCCAGTTTTTCGCTCAGCACCTGGGCGTAGACGGTTTCATGGCCCTGGCCGTTTGATTGGGTGCCGACCGCCATCTCGATCATGCCATCGCCGGCAACGCGGACATCGGCATATTCATCGGTGCCGCCACCGCCGGCGATTTCGACATAATAGGAAATGCCGCGCCCCAGCCGCTTGCCGCGCCGCGCCGCGTCGGCCTTGCGAGCGCCGAACCCGGCCCAATCGGCCTGCGCCAGTGCGGCCTCCAGAACGGCGGGGAAATTGCCGATGTCGAAGGTCAGGCCCAGGCCGTTGTCGTGCGGCAGTTCGGCCGGCGTCAGCAGGTTGCGGCGGCGCATTTCATCGACTTCGATACCGATCTCGCGCGCGGCGGCTTCGACCAGCCGCTCCATGATATAGGCCGATTCGGGGCGGCCGGCACCGCGATAGGCATCGACCGGCGCGGTGTTGGTGACGACCCCGTGCACCAGATTGTGGATGGCGGGGATGCGATAGACGCCGCCCAGGATCTTGCCGCCGGCCACCGTCTGGATCGCCGGGCCGTACTGCGCCTGATAGGCGCCGAGGTCGGACCAGGTCTCGACTGCGAGCGCGGTGATGCGGCCTTCGGCGTCGAGGCCGAGCGCCGCCTCGCTGACCATGGCGCGGCCATGGGTATCGGTCTGAAAGGCATCCGACCGCTCGCCGGTCCACTTCACCGGCCGGCCGAGGGCGCGGGCGGCGTGCAGCACCAGCGGATATTCGGCGTAGATGAAGGTCTTCATCCCGAAACCGCCGCCGACATCATGGGTGACGATGCGCATCTGTTCGGGCGCGACGTTCATCACCTGGCCGGCCATCATGGCGCGCATGCCGGCAACGCCCTGGCTGCCGGTGGTCAGTGTGAAGCCGGTGACGGCATCATATTCGCCGAGTGCGGCGCGGACTTCCATCGAGGTTGGCGCCACGCGGTTCTGCACGATGCGCAGCCGGGTGACATGCGCCGAGCCCTCGATCGCGGCTGCGGCGGCGGCAGCATTGCCGGCTTCCCAGTCGAACAGGCTGTTCGAGGCGGCGGCGTCCCAGATTTTCGGCGCGCCATCGGCGAGCGCTGCGTCCAGGGAGGCGACGACCGGCAATTCGGCATAATCGACATCGATAACATCGGCGCCGGCGCGCGCTGCCTCGCGGGTTTCAGCAACGACGAAAGCGACGCCATCGCCGACGAACCGCACCCGGCCATCGGCGAGCAGGGTGCGCGGTGTCGTCACCGGGCCCGAAAACGGTACCAGGCACGGAATGACGCCGTAATCACCAAGGTCGGCCTGGGTGTAGACGGCAACGACGCCGGGAACGGCAAGCGCCGCCGACACATCGATGCTGCGGATCTCGGCATGGGCATAGGGGGAACGCAGCGTCGCGCCGAACAGCATGCCGGGGCGCGACAGATCGTCGGTATAGCGGCCCTCGCCCTTCAGCAGGCGGGCATCCTCGACGCGGCTGACCGATTGGCCGGTTCCGAACTTCATCGACTGGTCTCCCTCTGGCAGGCGGCAAGGCCGGCGCGATACTCTGGATAGCGCAAACGAAAGGCCAAATCCCGTGTCATCTTGGTCGCGGCCACGCGGCGGCATTCGCCATAGAAAGCCCGCCCCATCGGCGACAATCGTGCCTCTGCCAGCGATTGCAACGGCGGTACCGGCAGCCCCAGCAGCCGCGCCGCATGCGCCGTGACGGCTTCGCCCGGCGCCGGTTCGATATCGGCAAGGTTGTAGATGCCGGCGCGCCCGTGCGTCAGGCTGGCAATCATCGCGCCGACGATATCGTCGACATGGATGCGGCTGAAGACATGGCCGGGCAAGTCGATGCGCGCCACCGGACCTTGCGCCAGCCGATCGAGCGCCGACCGCCCCGGGCCGTAGATGCCGGGCAGGCGGAACACCCGCACCGCCGGGTGCAGCGCGCCCCAGGCCAGATCGGCAGCGATTCGCCCCGATCGCCGGCCATTCAGCGGCGATGCCTCGTCCACCCAGGCGCCACCGGCATCGCCATAGACGCCGGTTGAGGACAGATAGCCGATCCACCCGGCAGGCGCCGCGGCAAGCGCAGCGCCATGGGCGGCGAGCACCGGGTCATTGCCATCGGCAGCCGGCGGCACCGACGACAGGATGTGGGTGGCGCTGGCGATGGCCGGCCCGATCTCGGGCGATGCCAGCGTCAGGATGCCGGGGCCGGCGCGTGACCGCACCGCGGTGATGGCAAAGCCCGCCGCGCGGGCTCGATCGGCGAAGCGCGCCGCCGTATAACCGAGACCGAGGACCAACAGGTGCATGGCGGTCACCATGGTGCCGCCGCGGGCGCCTTGGCAAGCACCGCCCACCGCCACCCGGCCGCTCGATTGCGGCCGGGTGGCGGGTAGTGACGGCAAGCGAATCGAACACAGCAGCGAGGCAAGCCACCCGGCTGCGGAACCGGGTGCAACCTCGCCGCCGTCATCGTGCGTCAGCGGCGCGGCATCGCCGGGGTTCCGTCGGTAGCAGTGCCGCCGGGCTTGATGGCGGTGTCGGCATCGCCCATGTTGCGCGTTGCCTGTTGTTCGGCGCTGTAGAAACCGGGGTTGCCGGCGGCATCGGTGTGGTTTTCCCGGCGGCGGGCCATTTCGGCATCGTCGTCATAATCCGGCGAGCGGGTTCCGACATCCTCGTCACCGCCATAATAGCTGTTCACGCCGGCACTGTCGGTATCGAAGTCATACCCGTCCATCTCGTCACGAGCGAAGCTCGGCGCAGCTTCGAGAGCCTGGCGATCGAGATCGACGCGATAGCCGCCGACCGACGTATCGTAATCGAGGACATGCCACGGCAGCGGGTGATATTTCTCGCCGATGCCGAGGAAACCGCCGAACGACATGACGACATAGGCGACTTCGCCGGTCATCTTGTCGATCAGGATCGAATCGATGCTGCCGAGCTTTTCGTCGTCTTCGTTATAGACTTCGGTTCCCTTGACCCGATCGGCACTGATCAGCGTGGATCCTTCGTCGGGACCAAATTCGCCGCCCGTGGCGGTGGGGCCCACGCCGGCAGCGCCGTTGTCGAAGCTGTTTTCCATCACGCATACTCCAAAAAACTGGCCCGTCCCGAGACGGGACAGGTACCGGCAAAACCGTGTCCCGGCGTGTCGGTTCCGCCGCCTGCGCCGAAGCGTCCGCTGCGTGCCACGGCGGCCCGGTTAACTGGCTGCAGTTTGATGACGTGCCGCCTGAAGGGTTTTTTCATTTCGGTTGTGTATGGCTGCAACCCGCGCCTTGTTCGGGCGTAACTACCATCGGACAGCGCGATCAGTCCCCCCGCTTTCGCTGTCTGAACCCGAACCCGGCCGTGAACGCCCCCCGATCACGGCCGGGTTCACCTTTCCCTCGGGCTCCCCTTCCCCTGCGGTCGAGCCACGGGTCCATTCCTTTTTCATGCACAGACAATCCGGCCCGTATCCGGAACCACGCCGCCCGGGCTTCGTTCTGCCCAAGGTTATCGAACAGGAGACCCACATGAAGTCGATTTTTACCGCCACTGCGATGCTTTTCCTCGCTGGCACCACGCTGGCTGCTTGCAACGATACCAAGAAGCCGGCCGAAGCGCAGGCCGAACAGGTTCGTGACGGCGCCGATGCTGCCGCCGCCCAGACCGAACAGAAGGCCGACGCCGTCGAAACCCAGGCCGGCAACACGGCCGACGCGATGCGCGAACAGGCCGACACGATGCAGGGCAATGCCGAAAAGCGCGCCGATGCGATCGAAAGCGCCGATCCGGTGACCACGACGACCACGGGTACCGATTCGACGAAGACGACCACCACCGAAAAGAACTGATTTTTTCGGATAATGTGACTTCGGCGGCCCTCGCACCTTTCGGTGCGGGGGCCGTTCTGCTTGCCGCGCACGCAGGCGAAGACGCGAATGCTTTCGACAAGCCGGCAGCGCTTCGCCAAGATGCGGGGATGCTCGATGCCCGTCCCGCCTCCGAGGCCCTTTCATCCATGCCCAGCGCCATCCGGCTCGGCGATTATGCCCCGCCGGATTGGCTGATCGGCGAAGTCGATCTCGATTTTCGGCTTGGAGCAGAAGCAACGAGTGTCCACGCCCGGCTGACGGTGCGCCGAAATGGCGATCATGCTCGCCCGCTTGTCCTCGATGGCCATGGCCTCGAAACCCACGATATCCGGATCGACGGCGAAGCAATCGCGACCCGTCCCGACGGCGACGTGCTGCGGCTCGATATTCCCGGCGATACGGCGATCGTCGAAACTTTCGTCACCATCCGGCCATCGCGCAACACCCGGTTGATGGGGCTGTACGCGTCGCAAGGCCGGCTGGTGACGCAGTGCGAAGCCGAAGGCTTTCGCGCCATCACCTGGTTTCCCGATCGGCCCGATGTGCTGTCGGTCTACCGCGTCCGGCTGGAGGCGGACCGCAACCTGTTCCCCGTGCTGCTTTCGAACGGGGAATGCGGGGAAGCCGAAGATTTGGGCGACCGCCACGCCGTCGTCTGGACCGATCCCTGGCCGAAACCCTGTTATCTGTTCGCGCTGGTCGCCGGTGATCTGGCGGCGCTGACCGACGAATTCGTCACCGCCAGCGGCCGCAAGGTCGCCCTTGCCATCTGGGCGGCCGCCGCCGACCAGCCGCGGGCAGCGCACGCCATGGCAGCGCTGAAATCGTCGATGGCGTGGGACGAGCGTGTCTATGGCCGCGAATATGATCTCGATCGGTTCAACATCGTCGCGGTCGCCGATTTCAACGCCGGCGCGATGGAGAACAAGGGCCTCAACATCTTCAATTCGAAGTTCATCCTCGCCGACAGCGAAACCGCGACCGATGCCGATTTCGATACTGTCGCCGGGGTGGTGGCGCATGAATATTTCCACAACTGGACCGGCAATCGTGTCACCTGCCGCGACTGGTTCCAGCTCAGCCTGAAGGAAGGGCTGACGGTGTTCCGCGACCAACAGTTCATGGCCGACGAGGGCAGCGCCGCAGTCAAGCGGATCGACGATGTCCGCGGCCTGCGCGCCGTGCAATTTCCGGAAGACGCCGGCCCGCTGGCCCACCCGATCCGCCCCGATCACTATATCGAAATCGCCAATTTCTACACCGCAACGATCTACAACAAGGGCGCCGAAGTCATCCGCATGCTGCACGGGATGCTCGGCGCCGAAGGCTTCCGCCGCGGCACCGATCTCTATTTCGACCGCCACGACGGCCAGGCCGTGACTTGCGAGGATTGGCTGCAGGCGATGGAGGACGCCAACGGCCGCGACCTCGGCCAGTTCCGCCGCTGGTACGACCAGGCCGGCACGCCGCGGCTGACAGTGCGCCGTGTCGAGGCCAATGGCCGGCTGGCGGTGACGATCAGCCAGCAAGTGCCCGCCACCCCCGGCCAGCGCCACAAGCGGCCGATGCTGATGCCGTTCCGGCTGGCATTGATCGGCCGCCGGTCGGGCGCGCGGATCGGCGAGGAACGGCTGGTCGAAATCAGCGACGCCGAAACCCGCGTGGTGTTCGATGCGGTGGACGAACCGGTGCTGCTGTCGCTCAACCGCGGCTTTTCGGCGCCGGTGATCGTCGAAGCGGCAGCAACCCGCGCCGAACTGGCGTTCCTTGCCGGCCATGACGATGATCCCTTCGCGCGCTGGGAAGCGATGCAGCGGCTGGCGCTCGATGTGCTCGCCGCCGACGACACGCTGGAGCTTGTCGATGCCATCGGTTCGACGCTTGCTGCCGGCGCCGATGGCCGGCTCGATGCGGCGTTCGTCGCCGAAGCGGTGCTGCTGCCGACCGAAAGCTTCATCGGCGACCAGGCCGAAACCGTCGATGTGGAGGGCATCCACCGCCGGCGCGAGGCCGCGCGGCGGGCGATCGCCGGCAGTCTTGCCGATGCCTGGTGGCAGGCGCATCGCCGGCATTCGGGCACCGGCACGGCGCTCACTCCGGCCGCCAAGGGCTCGCGCCGCCTCGCCAACGTCGCGCTGGCGTACCTTGCCTGCGGCGGCAGCGCCGAAGCCATTGCGGCGGCCGCCGAACAATATCGCTCGGCCGTGACGATGACCGACCGGCTGGGAGCGCTTACCGCGCTGATCAACACGGATACGCCAGAAAGCGATGCAGCGCTGGCCGATTTCCATGCGCGCTTTGCCGGCAATGCCGATGTCATCGACAAATGGTTCACCGTGCAGGCGCTGGGCACGCGGCCCGATACGCTGGCGCGGGTGCAGGGCTTGCTCGGCCACCCGGATTTCAGCCTTGGCAACCCCAACCGGCTGCGGTCGCTGGTCGGTGCTTTTGGCGCCAACCAGCGCTGGTTCCATGTCGCATCGGGGGCGGGCTACCGGTTGGTTGCCGACCAGCTGCTCGCTGTCGATCGCCTCAATCCGCAATCGGCGGCGCGGCTGGCGGTGCCGCTCGGCCGCTGGCGGCGCTTCGACGCGGTGCGAGCGGCGCTGATGAAGGCCGAGCTCGAACGCATTGTCGCGACCGCGGGGGTAAGCAAGGACGTGCTGGAAATGGCATCGCGGGCGCTGGCGTGATCACGGCGTTGCGGTGCTTCACCCGAACCTGGCGGTTACCGGCCTCAAGTCCCACCATGGTCTGATGCAAGACGCCTTGCCGCTCTTTCACCATGCCGACTACATCGCGCCGCTGCCGCCCGGGCACAGTTTCCCGATGTCGAAATACGCGCTGCTGCTGTCGGCGCTGGCCGAGGCCGGGCAGGCGCTGGCGATCGCTGCGCCGCAACCGATGCCGGCCGAATGGCTGGAGGCGGTGCATGACCCCGCCTATGTCGCTGCAGTGCTCGGCGCGCGCGTCGATCCGGCGCGCAGCCGCCGCATCGGGTTCCCGGTCACTGCCGATGTCGCCCGGCGAACCCTGGCGGTTGCCGGCGGCACCTATGCGGCCGCCGTCCACGCCCTCGAACACGGCTTTGCCGCCAACGGCGCCGGCGGCAGCCACCATGCGCTTCCCGATGGCGGCGCCGGCTATTGTGTCACCAACGATCTCGCGATCGCTGCCAATCGCCTGGTGGCGGAGGGGCGGGTGGCGCGGGTGCTGATCGTCGATCTCGATGTCCACCAGGGCGATGGCACCGCGGTGATCTTCGCCGGGCGCAGCGATGTGCTGACCTTTTCGATGCACGCAGCGAAGAACTTTCCGGTGCGCAAGGCGCGGTCGTTCCGCGATGTCGAACTGGCCGACGGCATCGGCGACGACGATTATCTCGCCATCCTCGATACCGAACTGGCGGCGTTGCTGAAGGCGCTGCGCCCCGGTCTGGTGCTGTTCCAGGCCGGCGTCGATCCGCACGCGAATGATCGGCTTGGCCGGCTGGCGCTCACCGATGCCGGGCTGGCGGCGCGCGATGCCATGGTCGTCCGCCACTGCCATAACGCTGGCGCCGGCGTCGCTTCGACGCTTGGCGGCGGCTATGGCGACGACACCATGGCGGTGGCGCGCCGTCACGCCGCCGGGCTGATTGCGCAATGGCGCGCGGCGCAGAGCTGGAGTCCGGCGGGGGATCGGCGGCCACTGCCCGTAGATCATGCTTGAATGAATGCGATGTTGCCCTCCGTTCCGGAAACGCCAGCCGCCCTGATGGCGCGGGTGCAGGACGGTGACCGGGCGGCCTTCGCAGCCCTGGTACGCTTGCTCGAAGCGCCGGCGCTGCGGCTGGCGATGCGCACGCTGCAGGATCGCGCCGCGGCCGAGGATGCGGTGCAACTGGCAATTACTCGGCTTTGGACGCTGTCCGATCGCTTCGATCCGGCGCGCGGCTCGCTGGAAGGCTGGTTCCGCCGCATCGTCGTCAACCTGTGCCTCGATCGTCGCCGCTCGATCCGGATGCTGGCGCCGTTGGAAGCTGCCGCCGATATCCCCGCGACGACCCCCGACCCGCACGAAGCCGCGGTTGCCAACGATCGCCGAACCCGGCTGGAGGCGGCGATGGCAAAGCTCGCGCCGCGGCAACGCGCAGCGCTGGCGATGTTCCACGGCGACGGCCTCAGCATGGCCGAAATCGCCACGGCGCTGCAAACCACGCCCAAGGCCGTTGAGGGATTGCTCGGCCGCGCCCGTATGGAGTTGAGGACCCTGATCGACAATGACGCCTGATCCCACATCTGCGCCCGCCGGCATCGACCGCGCTCTGGCTGTCATCGCCGCTGCCGGTGCCGATCCGGCGCGCTGGCCCGACTCCGATCGTGCCGCGCTGCTGGCTGTGGCTGCCGATCCGGTGGTGGCGGCGGCGCTGGCCGATGCGCGCCGGCTCGATGCACTGCTCGATGGCTGGGCGCAGGCGCCGGTGGCAGCAACGATCGATGCCGAGGCAATTGCGGCACTGCCGCAGGAGCCGGAGCAGGCACCGATCGCCGGGCCCGCGCCGGCGCTGGCCAGGCAGCCGCGCCGAAGCTGGCTCGCCGGCGGTGCGATGGCGGCGGCGGCGGCAACGCTGGTGCTGGTGCTGCCCGGGCTGCTGGCAATGGCCGGATTGGCCGAACTGCCCGGAATGCTCGGCCTGCCGCGCACGGTCGATGCGGGAAGCAATGCAGGGGTGTCGACCGGTACCGCGGCGACGGCGAGCCCCGGCGAAGCGGCCGATGCCGACTTTGCAGCCGTGTTCACGCCGACGGCAGACGAGGAAGACCTGATATGAAGTTGCTTGGCCTACCCCTGCAGGCCGCGGCGCTCGCCGCTGTCGGCCTGACCATGACCATGCCGGCCATGGCGCAAGGCCCGCGCGATCCGCTGTCGCCGCGTGCCATGCGCGTGCAGCCACCGATGCACGGCGAAGGCGGCGGCCGCATCGCAGCGCGGCCGCGCCAGCGCATGGCTGCCGGCCTTTTCGCCGGAATGACCCCGGCCGGCCGCCAGACGCTTTCCGAAGCCATGCGCGGCGCCCCCGGCGATCGGCTGGCGGAACGCGAAGCCGTCAGCGCCGCGCGCGACCGGATGCTGACCCTGCTTGAACAGGATCGCATCGATGCAGGCACCATGCGACGCGCCATGGACGACGAACGCGCCGCCGCCGATGCCACCCACCAGCGCCGCCAGGCTGCGCTGCTCGCGGCGCTGCAAAAGCTGTCGCCGGCCGATCGCAAGGCCTTCGTCGCCAATTCGCGGGCCGCGAAGAACCGCATGGACGACCGGCTGCGCGCTGCCCGCGAACCCGGCATGGCCGGCGACGAGCCGCCGCAACCGATGTGGTAAGCGGCTGAAGCGGCGATCCTGTCATCCCGGGTCGTGCCCGGGATGGCGGAAGGGAGTGGGCCGAAACTACCCCAGCGGCAGCACGACTTCACCGCCGCGAAGCTCCGGCCGCCCGGCAAATGTCACCCGCAACCGGATGACGGCGCGCAGGTTGCGCTCGGCTGCGGCATCGGACGGCAGCAGCCGCAGCGATTGCTGCCGCCCGGCCAACCCCGCGACGCAAAACGGCTGCGGCACGTTCAGCCGCCATTCGGCAGTGCCGGCGCGGTCGGTGCTGCGGGTTACCACGCCGCGCAAGATCCGCCGCGCTGCCGCCGGGCCGGCCTGCCAGCATGGCTGGGCCACGACGACGGCCGGTGGCGCATCGATCACCGCGCCATCACCGTACCGGCGCCCGCCAGCCGGTCTGGCGCGCAACCTCGTCGGCGACCAGAGCGGCCAGCCGCACCGCCATCGGCCCCGGCGTGCCATCCCCGACATCGGCACCATCGATGCGCACGACCGGCAGCAGCGGCGCCGTCGTCGAGGTCAGCAGTGCCTCGTCGGCGGCCAGCGCTTCGGCCAGCGTGAAGGGGCGCTCCTCGACGGCGATCTGCGCTTCGCGCGCCAGCCGCAACAGCGTCGCCCGGGCGATGCCGCCCAGAATATGCGGCGAAAGCGGGTGGGTAATCAGCCGGCCGTCCCGCACGATCCAGGCGTTGGTCGATCCGCCTTCGCGCACCACGCCGTCGGGCGTCACCAGCCAGGCTTCGAAAGCGCCGGCGACGCGCGCTGCCTGTTTGGCGAGAACATTGGGCAGCAGCCCGGTGGTCTTGATCTCGACCCGCCCCCAGCGCTCGTCGGGCTGGGTGATCACCGCGACGCCGCGCTGCTGCAGGCTCGCCCGGCCGCTGAAATCGAAACGCCGCACCGTCATCACCAGGCTGGCGGCAGCGTTGCCCGGAAAGACATGGTCGCGCCGCGCCACACCGCGGCTGAGCTGCAGATAGAGCAGCGCCTCGGCATGGCCGTTGCGGCGGACGAGGTGGCGCGCTGCCAGCCCGAGCGCTGCATCGGTCATCGCGAAATCGATCGCCAGCGCCGTCAGCCCGCGCCGCAGCCGCGCGCAATGCGCGTCCCAATCGAGCAGACGCCCGTTCAGCACCGCGGTGACTTCATACAGTGCATCGGCGAATTGCAGCCCGCGGTCCTCGACCGAAACGGCGGCATGGCGCAGCGGCCGGACGCGGCCATCGACATAGGCAAGTTGCGGCATTTGGGCGCCCGGCCTCCCCGGCGGCGGAAGGCCGCGACAGGCCTGCGGTGTAGCCGCTAGAACGCCGGCATGTCACGTGCCCCGCCCGCCCCCCAGCTCGTCTGGTTGCGCAACGATCTGCGCCTTGCCGATCATGCCGCCATCCGCGCCGCCGCTGCCGCCGGGCCAGTGGCGCTGCTCTACGTCCTTGATGATGGCACGCCCGGCGCCTGGACGATGGGCGCGGCGCAGCGCTGGTGGCTGCACCACAGCCTCGCGGCACTGGCGCGCGACATCGCGTCGCGCGGTGGCCGGCTGCTGCTGCGCCGCGGGCCGGCCGGGTCGCTGGTGCCGCAGGTGGCGCGCGAGATCGGCGCCGCGGCCGTCCACGCCCTGTACCACGCCGAACCCTGGGCGGCGGTACAGGACAAGGCGATCAAGGCCGAGGTGACGCTCAATCGCTACGACGGTGCCTATCTGCTGCGGCCGGAGCAGGTCGTGCAGGACAATGGCGGCCGCTACCGCGTGTTCACGCCGTGGTGGCGGCGAGCGCAGCGGCTGCTGCCACCGGCGCCGCCGAAGCCCGTGCCGGAAATGACCTTCGTTGACGCCGGTGCCAGCGACGATCTCGACAGCTGGCGGCTGCGTCCGACCGCTCCCGACTGGTCGGGCGGCTTTTCGATCTGGACTCCGGGGGAGGCCGGCGCCGCCGATCGCCTGTCGGCCTTCGTGAAGGTCGCCGCCGGCTATGACACGGGGCGCAATCTGCCGTCGCAGGAAGGTACCTCGCGGCTGTCACCGCACCTGGCGCTCGGCGAGATTTCGGTCGCCACCGTCTGGCACGCGGTTGCCGATGCGCTGCCGGCGGCGGTGGCCGAACCCTATCTTCGCGAACTCGGCTGGCGGGATTTTGCCGCCAACATCCTCGAACTCTACCCCGATCACGCCGATGCCCCGGGGCGGGCCGGGTTCGAACTGGCGTGGCGCGATGCCCCTGCCGATCTGGAGGCCTGGCAGCGTGGCCGGACCGGCTACCCGATCGTCGATGCCGGCATGCGCCAACTCTATGCGACCGGCTGGATGCACAACCGCGTGCGGATGATCACCGCCTCGCTGCTGGTCAAGCATCTGCTCATCGATTGGCGGCATGGCG
The DNA here is from genome assembly GCA_038210855.1 of Sphingomonadales bacterium. GTDB lineage: Bacteria > Pseudomonadota > Alphaproteobacteria > Sphingomonadales > Sphingomonadaceae > Sandarakinorhabdus. The sequence continues at coordinate 18,582 of JBBQWE010000023.1, forward strand.
AGCGCTGGTTCTGGGATTGCCTCGTCGATTCGGATCTGGGTGCCAATTCGATGGGCTGGCAATGGGTGATGGGCTCGGGCAGCGAATCGGCGCCGTTCTACCGGATCTTCGCGCCGGTGGCACAGAGCAGCAAATTCGCCGCCGCCGCCTATATCCGGCGCTGGGTTCCCGAACTCGCCGGCATGAACGACGATGCCATCCATGCGCCGTGGGAAGCCTCGCCGCTGCTGCGCTCGGCGGCCGGCGTTCGCCTCGGCGCCACCTATCCGCTGCCGATCGTCGATCACGCCGAAGGCCGGGCACGGGCGCTCGCCGCCCATGCCGCGATGAAGGGCGCTGCCGCTGCCTGATCGCGGCTATGCCCGCCGGCGCAGCGCGTAGATCAGCGCCAGCGCGCCGACGAAGCCGGCGATCGCCAACGCTTCGGCGCGAGTCGATTGCGCGGCCACCCAGCCCATCGATGCCAGCGCGAGCGCCGCCGCCGGCCACAGCAGCGGCGATGCCGCCACCGGCCCGGCCAGCGCCGTGCCGTCGCGGCGCAGGCGCAGCGCCGCCAGCGTGCCGATCAGATAGACGGCGACCACCAGCAGCGTCGAAAGCACCACCAACGCTGCAAAACTGCCCGAAATCGCCAGCGCCGCGACGATTGCGCCATGGACGATGATCGCAGCGGCCGGCGTATGGCGCCGCGGGTGCAGCCGCCCGAGCGCTGCCGGCAGCAAGCCGTCGCGGGCAAAGGCGAACAGCGTGCGCGGGCTGGCCAGCGCGTCGCAGGCGCTGAAGCCGAGCATCGATCCGATTGTGCCGATCACCAGGAACCACTGCAGCCCGGGCCCGATCCGCCCCATCGCATCGGCAAGCGGTGCCGGCGAGGTCGCCAGCGCCGACCCCAGCAGGCCCTGCGCCACGACATGGACGGCGATGCTGAGCCCGGCAGCGGCGATCAGCGATGCCGCCAGCGCTCGCGGGATGGTCCGCGCGGGCTCTCGCACTTCGCCGCCGACCGCCAGCGCGGTTTCGAGCCCGGTGAACAGGAAGATGCCGAGGATGGCGGCGCGGCCGATGTCGCCGGCCTCGATCCCGCCGCTGCCGCGCGGCAGCACAAGGTTCGCCGGTTCCAGCCAGAACAGCCCGACGCCGAGGAAAACGACCACCGGAATCAGCTTCACCGAAGTGAAGGCCGCGACGAAGCGCGCCATCAGGCCGACGCCGCCAATGTTGATGACGATCAGCAGCGCCACCCAGGCGAGGATGGCGCCATGGCGCAGCGGCCCCGCCGCAAGCGCTGGTAACAGCGTGCCGGCGGCATCGACGCTGGCGGCGACGGTGCCGCCCGCCGCCAGTACCGAAGATGCCCAGATCAGCGCGCCTGCGACAAAGCCCCACCACGGCCCGAAAGCGGCTGCGACAAAGCCATAGGGGCCGCCGCTGGTCGGCACCCGCGCCGCCGCTTCGGCAAAGCACAGGATGGTGGCACCGACGACGGCGGCACAGGCGAGATAGGCCAGCGGTGCCCAGGCGCCGAGCGCTGCCGCCATGTCGCGCGGAATGGCATAGATGCCGGCGCCGAACAGGATGCCGAGGAAACTGCCCGAAAGCCCGACAAGCCCGATGCCGCGTACCAGCCCGGCATCACGTGCAGTCGTTACGGCAGCATCGGTCACCCGGTCACGCTAGGCAGCGCGATCACGGAAGTCCACCGCCGCGCCTATCCGACTGCTGGCCAGCGCGATGTCACGCCAGATCGAAAACCAGCAGTTCCGCTCCGTCGGCCGAAGCCAGCCGCAGCGATGCCAGTTCGGCAATCGCCAGCCCGTCGCCGGCGACCAGCGCCTGGGCTTCCGCGCCGGCTTCCACCCTCACATTGCCGCGCGCCACCTGCAGCCAGGCATGGCCGCGAGCGATCGGCATCTCGACCGCGCCGGCGGCGGCGAGCAGCACCCGGCTGATCGTCGCCGGGGTGCGGATGGTGACGGCGTTCTGGCCGCCTTCGGGCGCCGCGATCACGTCGATCCGGGTTTCGCCGTCGCCGGCCGGCGGCAGCTTCTTCTGCTCATAGCCCGGCGGGCCGGAGCGATCGGGCACCAGCCAGATCTGCAGCAGGTGCGCCGGATCGGTGGCGCTGGCGTTGAATTCGGAATGGCGGATGCCGGTGCCCGCGCTCATCCGCTGCGCTTCGCCGGGGCGGATGACGGCGCCGGTGCCAAGGCTGTCCTTGTGCTGCAACGCGCCATCCAGAAGGTAGGTGACGATTTCCATCTCGGCATGGCCGTGCGGCGGAAAACCGGCGCCGCCGGCGATGCGATCCTCGTTGATCACCCGCAGCGCCCGGAAGCCCATCCAGCGCGGGTCGCGATAATCGCCGAAACTGAAGCTGTGCGCGGTATCGAGCCAGCCGAAATCGAACTTGCCGCGCGTGGCGGCGGGGCGGTGCAGCATCATGTCGGTCTCCCAAGCGTTGGCCGGCGCAGCGGCCGTTGCCGACAATCCGGGACGGCGGCGCCGAAGCTGCCAGCCCCACCGCGCAGCCGGCCAGCAATGCCGGCGCTGCATGGCTCGGGCAGGGGCTTCAGTAGCATGGCGCCACGGATCACGGCGCGATTTCGGCGCCGTGCCAGTCGAACAATCGCCCGGCCTGCGCCGGCGTCGCGCTGTCGATGACGGCGAGAAGTGCGGTCGCCGATTGGGCCGGCGACAACAGCCGCGGCACGCCGCGCTGGAACGGCTTTGACAGGCCGGTGTCGACGGTGCCGGGGTGCAGGCCGAGAACGATGCTGTCGGGATTGCGGCGAGTCTGTTCGATGGCGATGGTGCGCAGCAACTGGTTGAGCGCGGCCTTCGACGCCCGATAGGCATGCCAGCCGCCGAGCCGATTGTCACTGATCGAACCGACCCGCGCCGAAAGCGCCGCGAACAGCGTCTTGCGGCCACGCGGCAACAGCGGCAGCAACGCCTGCGCCAGCAGCGCCGGGCCGATGGCGTTGATTGCGAAGGCACCGGCCAGCGCCATGGCATCGAGGTCGCGCAGCGCCTTCTCGGGCGCCACGCCCGGGCCGTGCAGGCGGCCGGTGGCAATGATGACGAGATCGGGCGGCGCCGGCAGCGCAGCTGCGGCTACCGCGATGGCAGCCGGATCGGTGATGTCGAGCGCCGGGCGGGACAGCCGGGTGACGCGGCCGAAGCCCGGATCTGCGTCAAGCTGGTCGGCAAGCGCTGCGCCGATTCCGCCACTGGCACCGATGATGACGGCATGAGCACCGGGAGCGAAGCTGGTCAGCATGCCGAGATCATTCCCCGAAACCGCTGCCGGGCGCGAGCCCCGGCGATGCCGCGGCCTAGTCTTTTTCCATGGTGCACTGCAGCGGATGCTGGTGCTGGCGCGCGAAATCGATGACCTGGTTGACCTTGGTTTCGGCGACTTCGTAGGTGAAGATGCCGCAAACCCCGACGCCGCGCTGGTGGACGTGCAACATGACCCGCGTCGCATCCTCGATGCTCATCCGGAAGAACTTCTGCAGGGTCAGCACGACGAATTCCATCGGCGTGTAATCGTCGTTGAGCATCAGCACCTTGTACAGCGCCGGCTTGGCGGTGCGGGTCTTCGTCTTGGTCGCGACGCCGACACCGGTGCCGCCGGTACCGACGTCATCGTCCCGGTCGGAATCGCTAAGGCGCAGGGGCGGCGTCATCAAGGGGCGTTCTCGCGAGGTCGGACCAGATGGATATAGTGCCAATCGCTGCCACGGAAAAGGGCGGGCGCGTCGCCGCACCCGCCCCTTCGCAATCGGGCCCGCAGGCGCCGGCTTACTTGGTGAACGTCGTCTTCATCTTGTCCGAAGCGATGGCGATGCGGTTCTGCATCGGTTCCATCACTTCGCCGGCGAGCTTGACCATCATCTCGCTCAGCTTGGAGAATTCGGCGACAGCGGCGTCGAACTGGCCCTTGCTGTAGTCCGACTGCAGCTGCATCAGCTCGTTCGGCGTCTTGGCCGAGGTCATGGCGCGAGCGGCGTTCGACGCTTCCTCGAAGCTCTTGCGGCTGACTTCGGCGACGTGCGTGGCGATCTGTTCGATGCCGGCAGCGGCGGTGCGCGCCGACGCCATCAGCGCTTCGACATTGCCGCGCGCCATGTCGGTCACTTCATCGAGCGACTTCATGCCGTGTTCGACGGCTTCGCGCGACTTGGCGGTCATCTGTTCCATCGCGGCCTTGCTGCTGGTGAGAGCGGCTTCGCCAGTGTTCTTGACGGTTTCCTGGGTGTTTTCGAAGGCAGTGGCCATGGGAGTCTCCTGAAAGAAAGGGTTGGCGGTGATACTGAAAACAGGACGCGAGGTGGCAGGGGACACCGGCTTGTCCACAGCTTCGGGCGTTTCGACGACTGCAGCGGCCGGGCCCGCTTCGGCGAGCGCTTCGGCAGCCACCCGCGCCGGGGTCGGTTCCGTCACCGAAGGCGTGGCAACGATTGCCTTGGCGGCGATTGCTTCAGCCATGGCCGGAGCCACGACCGGCGCCGAAACGATTGCCGGCGTCACGATTGCTGCAGGTTGCGCCGGGGCGGTGACCGCTGCCGCGCTCGTCATCGGCGCCGCAGCACCCGGCACGATACCGGGCTGTCCGGCAGAACGCCGGCCGCCGGCCTTGCCGGACATTGGAGCTGTCGGGGGCGGTGCGAGGGGCACTGCCGGGGGAGACGCCAGCGCCGGCGCTGCGGCCGATGCCAGCGGCGGCGTGACCGTCGCGACAGCCGGAGATTCGGCCCCGGCAACCGCGCTTTCGCCGGGGGCCGATGACTTCCGGGAATTGTATCGCTTCGTCGACATGGCGGCCTCCCTCCTATGCTGCACCGCAACATAACGCTGTCCCGCGCCGGAATCAAGGCCTCATGTTGCGGTGCAGCATTGCCCTGCCGCCGGGGCAGCACGGCTCGTCCCCGTCAGTGGCCGGCCAGTACCGGCTCCACGCCCGACGCAGCCAATTGCGCATGCAGCGCCGTTTCCAGCCGCGACAGCGCTGCATCGCTGCGCGCCTCGATCCGCGCCACCAGCACGTCCTGGGTGTTCGACGCCCGCAGCAGCCACCAGCCATCGGGCGTATTGACCCGCGCGCCATCGGTTTCGTTGATGGTCGCGCCTGCCGTCTTCAGCCGTTCCAGCACTTCGGCAACGACTGCGAACTTGCGATCCTCGCTCGACTGAAAGCGCATTTCGGGCGTGTTGACCATCACCGGCATGGCGTCCTTCAGCGCCGTCAGCGATCCGCCGAGCGCTGCCACCGCGCGGATCAACCGGACGCCGGCATAGATGCCATCGTCGAAGCCATACCATTGGTGCTTGAAGAAGATGTGGCCGCTCATCTCGCCGGCCAGCGGCGAATCGACCTCGCTCATCTTGGCCTTGATCAGGCTGTGCCCGGTCTTCCACATCAGCGGCGTGCCGCCCAGTTCGGCGATGCGATCGAACAGCGCCTGGCTGGCCTTCACATCGGCGATGATGGTGCCGCCCGGCACCGCCTTCAGCACCGGTTCGGCAAGGATGCCGAGCAGCTGGTCGCCCCACACCACCCGGCCCTCGCCGTCGATGGCGCCCAGCCGGTCGCCGTCCCCATCGAAGGCCAGGCCGAAATCGCAGCGCTTTTCGGCGACGATGCGCTTCAGGTCGGCAAGGTTCTTTTCTTCGGTCGGATCGGGGTGGTGGTTGGGGAATGTCCCGTCGACATCGGTGAACAGCAGGTGATGGGTGCCGGGCAGGATACGCACCAGTTTCTCGACCACCGGCCCGGCGGCGCCGTTGCCGCAATCCCAGGCGATGGTGAAAGTTTCGGAAGCGGGCACGTCCCAATCCTGCACCAGCCGCTCGACATAGCGATCCATGATGGTGACGGTGCGCGACGATCCTTCGCCGCTGCCCCAATCGCCGGCGGCTGCCATGGTGCCGAGCTGGCGGATATCGGCACCGAAGAACGGCCGATCCTTCAGCATCATCTTGAAGCCGTTCCACGCCGGCGGATTGTGGCTGCCGGTAACCATGATGCCACCGTCGCAGCCAAGCTCGTGGACCGAAAAATACAGCATCGGCGTCGGCCCGAGCCCGATTTCGATGGCGTCGACCCCGGCTTCGTTGAGGCCCTTCACGACAGCAGCGGCAAAGCCCGGCGACGAGGTGCGACCATCATAGCCGACAGCGACGCTGGTGCCGCCGGCACGGGCCACGATCGTGCCGAAGCCCCGCCCGATGGCGCGGCCATCGGCTTCGGTCAGCGTGTCGCCGACAAGGCCGCGGATGTCGTATTCGCGCAGGGAGGTCGGGTGGAATTCATGGCTCATGGGTCATTTTGTCCTGCACTGGCGGGGGATGCCCTGGCTCCCTAGACGGCGTTTGCCAAGACATTGTTACAGCCGGCGAACATTGCCGCGGCCGGGCCGAACAGGTGGGATCGGAACGGCCCTGCATCCGGTGCAACGCATCAGCAGCGGCGTCGGTGCCGTCAGCATCCTGCCGCGCGCCGACGATTCCGGCCTGTCGACCACCGGGACGGCGCGTCGCCGGAGCCCGGCATGACCCCTGGGATCGATCGATTTTGTCGATTACTTCGGCGGTGTTCGACGCTGCTATTTTACATGTTTTCCGAATACGAACGAAACAAAGGCTCCGCGCAGTCCCGCTGACGAACTTACTGATCGATTTTCTCGATTTGTGTATCCATCGGGCCCAGGATGTACCAGCAAACCGCCGTGTAGGAAAATCCCGGGCAGCGTCGCTGCATGTTCCGATGGCGAGGCAGCCCCGTATCCCCCTGCAACCCGTTGCCGATAGGCAGGATCGGTGGCCGTCGAACATCGTCCGGGTAATATTCACACGTGCATTGTACCCGGGCAATAATAGCCGATCACGGGGAGCGGTTCATGAACGACGATGATCGATGGGTGGCATTTGCCGGCGCGAGGCGCATCGCGGCGGGGCTGCCGGCGGCGGTTGCCGGCATCGTCAAACGCCAGTTCGAACAACAGCCCGGCACGCCCGTCCTCGTATTCGACCGCGTTGACGGTCGCGTCGTCGATCTCGATCTGCGCGGCAATGAAGCCGATGTGGCGGACCGATACCGCCTCGAATCACCTTTGCCTGTCACGCCGGGTCGCGAACGCGGCCGCCCCAGGCCGGGCGTCGTGTCGCGCGAAGTGACCCTGCTGGCGCGTCACTGGGATTGGCTGGCCGAGCAGCAGGGTGGCGCATCCGCGGTACTTCGCGCAATCGTGGATGCGGCAATCAAGGAGCGTCAGGGCCGGGACCGCGCCAGCCGCGCGGCCGAGGCCGGTTACCGCTTCATGAGCGCCATCGCCGACGACTTCCCGAACTTCGAGGAAGCATCACGGGCGCTGTTCGCCGCCGACCGCGCTGCCCTGGAAACCCGAACCGCCGGGTGGCCGGCCGACATCCAGGACGAACTGCGCCGTTTCCTGCAAGGCCCGGCGCCAGCGGAGGCGTGATCGGCCCGGCCCGGTTCGGCATTCGGCGAAATGCCGTGTCGCTGGACCGGGCCGGCCGGGCAGTGGCCGCCACGTTGCCGCGAACCGGCGCCGCGGTTCAGCCCCTGCCTGGCGCGGGCCGCGTCTTTGCTTCCGCCAGCAAGGCTTCCCGCGCATCGAGCAGGGCGCGCGTGGTTTCGGCGTCGCCGCCGGCGTCGGGGTGAGCCCGGCTCATGGCGCTGCGCCAGGCGGCGTTGATCGTCGCGATGTCGGCGCCGGGCGCGACGCCGAGCAGGCGGCGCTCCGCGGCCAGCGGATCGGCCGGGCGGGGCCGCTGCACCACCCACCAGCCCCAGGCCGCCGCCAGCGCGACGAGTGCCACGATCGGCTTGCCGACGCCGAACAGGCGCGCGGCGATGACCAGCGCCGCCGCGCTGCCGCCGAGCCGCCACAAATTCGGCAGCAGCAGGCCGCGGCCGTGCAGCCACCAGCCGACGCCGACGACCAGCAACAATGCCAGCCCCATCAGGCCGGCACCATCATCATGCCGCCACCATCGTCATGCCGCGAGGCGCGCCGGGTCCCAGCCCGGCAGGTTGAGGCCATCGAGCAGCCGCCGCAATTCGGTGCGCGCGCCGACATGGCTGATGGTGAAATCGTCCATGGCGTTGCGATCGAGCAGCGTCAGCCCGCGCGGGAAGAATTCGCGATAGATGACGCGTTCCGAAAGCCCGCCGAGCACGCGGAAGCCGACGCGCTTCGACAATTGCTCCAGCGCTGCGCCGACTCGCTTCATGTTGCGCGCCTCGATGTGCGACAGGCGGTTGCGCAGCACCACCCAATCGACCTGGCGGCCGGTCTGGCGGGCGCGGGCGCGGCGGGCATCCCAGATCAGTTCGGCATAGAAACTCGGCCGGCGCACTTCGAAGGTTTCGGGATCGACCTGGCCGATCAGGTCGAAATCGACGAAACTGTCGTTGATCGGCGTGATGATGGTGTCGGCCCGGGCGAGCGCCGCCTTGGCCAGATCGGAATCCCGCCCCGGCGTATCGACGACGACGAAATCGAGCCCTGCCGCCTGGTCGAGCCGCAGGCCGACTTCGGCGGCGCCGTCGCTGCCTTCCGCGATCACGACATGATCGGGTGTCGGCAGTTGCAGGCCGCGGGTGGCGGCAAAGGCGGCGCGGTTTTCGAGATAGCGCGACACGGTGCGCTGGCGGGAGTCGAGATCGAGCATGGCGATGCGGAAGCCGGCGTGGATCAGCGCCACGCCGATGTGGACGGCCGTGGTCGATTTGCCCGATCCGCCCTTTTCATTGCCGAGCACGATGACGTGCGCTTGGCCCTGGGTCATTGCCGGTGCTGCCCCTTTCGACGACGGTCCTGCGTGCGGCAATCTTGCCAACTGGCTCGCCATGGCCCACAGGCCCGCGCTTCTGTCAATCCGCGCCGCCGTCGCCGGCGCCTCGGGAAGGTACCGCATTGCCCGAAGCCGTCGCTGACAATTTGCGGATCGTTCGCACGCCTGCCGAACTGACCGCCGCCATCGCGGCCTGGCAGCGCGCCGGCCACCGTGTCGGTTTCGTGCCGACGATGGGCGCGCTCCACGCCGGGCATCTCGCGCTGGTCGCCGAAGGCCTGCGCCATGCCGAAAAGGTGGCGGCGTCGATCTTCGTCAACCCCAAGCAGTTCGGCCCGAGCGAGGACCTTGCCCGCTACCCGCGCGACGAGGCCGGCGATGCTGCCAAGCTCGTCGCCGCCGGTTGCGAGCTGCTCTACGCGCCCGATGTCGCGACCATGTATCCGCCGGGTTTTGCGTCGCATATCCGCGTCGCGGAACTGC
>JBBQWE010000024.1:0-27526 GCA_038210855.1 Sphingomonadales bacterium
CCGTCCGGTGGGTCGCGGCTCATTCCTTGCGCGCCATTCTCGACCTCGCGTCTCGACATCGCATCTCGACCTCGCGACCTTAACCCACGCCCGGCGTGTAGGACAGCGTGTCGGGTTCGCCGCGCCGGCCTCGCGCGGCAACTACAGCAACGTCCCCAACAACCGCGCCGCCTGCGCTCGCGCTTCGGCGGTCACGTCGTCGCCCGACAGCATCCGGGCGATTTCCTCGCGGCGTTCCTGCGCGTCGAGCGGCACCACGGCGGTGCGGGTGACGCCATCGGCGACGGCTTTCGCAATCCGCCATTGCTTTGCGCCGGCTGCCGCCACCTGCGGGCTGTGCGTCACCACCAGCACCTGCGTGGCCGTGGCCAGCCGCGCCAGCCGGGCGCCGATCGCCGATGCCACCGCGCCGCCGACGCCGCGGTCGATTTCGTCGAAGATCAGCGTGCCGGCGCTGCCGGTTTCGGCCAGCGCCACTTTCAGCGCCAGCACGAAGCGCGATAGTTCGCCGCCCGAAGCGATCTTGATCAGCGGCGCGAAATCGGCGCCGGGGTTGGTGGCGATTTCGAACTCCACGCGTTCGGTGCCATCGGCGCCCTGTCCGGCGGCGCCCACATCGGCGACCACCGTGCGGAACCGCGCCGCATCGAGCTTCAGCGGCGCCAGTTCCGCCGCCACCGCCGCATCGAGCCGCGCCGCCGCCGCCCGTCGCGCCGTGCCGAGCGCCGTCGCCGCCCGCGCATAGTCCGCCGCCGCTGCCTCGCGCGCTGCGATCAGGTCGCCGAGCCCGGCCTCGCCGGCCTGGAGGGCCGCTGCCCGGCCGCGCAGCGCATCGGCCAGCCCGGGCAGTGCGTCGGCCTCGACCCGGTGCTTGCGCGCCATTGCCCGCAGTTCGAACAACCGGGTCTCGGTGGCCTCCAGCCGCGTCGGATCGGCATCGAGCGCCTGAACTGCCGCCGCCAGCAGCGTCTCGGCGTCGCCCGCCTCCGTCAGCGCGCGATCGAGCGCGGCGAGGGCATCGCCGAGCAGCGGATGTTCCGCCGCGATCCGATCGAGCCGCCGCGCCGCCTGTGCCAGCTTTTCGACACCGGCGGCATCGCCCGAAATCAGCGCCGCCACCGCATCGAGATCGCCGGCAAGCCGCGCACCCTTCTGCATGCCGGCGCGGGCATCCGCGAGTTCGGCTTCCTCCCCCGGCTGCGCATCGAGTGTCGTCAGTTCCGCGATGGCGTGTTCCAGCCAGTCCCGATCGGCCTGCGCCGCCGCCAGTGCCGCGCGAGCCGCAGTTTCGGCTGCGATGGCCGCAGTCCAGCCTGCCCAGCGGCGCCGCACGCCTGCGACTTCGCCGGCGAGCCCGCCGAAGGCATCGAGCAGCGCGCGGTGGCCGCGTGCCGCCAGCAGGCCGCGATCGTCGGACTGGCCATGGATTTCCACGAGCGCCGCGCCGACTTCACGGAGCAGTGTTGCCGAAACCGGCTGGTCATTGACGTGCGCCCGGCTGCCGCCATCGGCCTTCACCAGCCGCCGCACGATGATCGGGCCATCGACTTCGATATCGTTCGTCGCCAGCAGCAGCCGCGCCGGATGATCGCCGGCGACATCGAATTCGGCCGTCACCCGCGCCGCATCGGTGCCGGCGCGGACCAGCCCGGCATCGGCGCGCGCACCGAGCGCCAGGCCGAGCGCATCGAGCAGGATCGATTTGCCGGCGCCGGTTTCGCCGGTCAGCACGCCGAGGCCGGAACCGAATTCCAGCGTCAGCACTTCGATCAGCACGACGTTGCGGATATCGAGCAGGGTGAGCACATCGCCCTGATAGACGCGGGCGTGCCGCAGGCAAAGCGCTGGTGGATGCGCAGGCGTGAACCGGGCTTTGCTCTTGCGCTGCTGCCAGAATTCCCTATACGGCGCTGCTTCGCGTGAGGCGGGTGCTGGCTGTCGCGGCCCTTGCCGCTGTTCCTCATTCGGCAGATCGTCGGGCACAGGCGCCAGCCGGGGCCACCACAAATCAGGATAACAGGTGCCGCATGGCCGTTCCGAAACGCAAGACCTCGCCTTCCAAGCGCAACATGCGCCGAAGCCATCACGCGCTGGTTCCCGTGGCCTTCCAGGAATGCCCGAATTGCGGCGAGTTGAAGCTGCCGCACAACCTGTGCAACGCTTGCGGCCACTACAACGGGCGCGAGATCGTCGAAATCCAGGCCTGATCGTTTCTGGATCCGGGCCTTGGGGGCAGGCACCGACCCGATGACCGTCAAGCCCGTTGCCGCCCCCATCATCGCTCTGGATGTGATGGGCGGTGATGCCGGCCTGGCCGATGTCGTGGCGGCGGCGGAAGTCGCCTCCGAACGCTATCCGAAGCTGTCCTTCCGGCTGCACGGCCCCGAACCGCGTATCACCGCCGAACTGGCGCGTTCCCCGCGTCTGCAGCGGGTCGCCACCGTAATCCACACCGACGAGGTCGTGCTGGGCACCGACAAGCCGGCGCATGCGCTGCGGCGGTCGCGGACGTCATCGATGGGAATGGCGATCGACAGCGTCAAGCAGGGCCACGCCCATGCCGCGGTTTCGGCCGGCAATACCGGCGCGCTGATGGCGATGGCGCTGTTTTCGCTGCGCACCATGGAAGGCATCGACCGGCCGGCGCTCGCCGCGCTGCTGCCGACCCTGCGCAATGATTCGGTGATGCTCGATCTTGGCGCCAACACCGAATGCGATGCCGACAATCTGGTGCAGTTCGCCGTGATGGGTGCTGCCTTTGCGCGTACCGTCCTCGGCCTCGAACGGCCGCGCGTCGCGCTGCTCAACATCGGCGAGGAGGAGCTGAAAGGCACCGACGAGCTGAAGGATGCCGCCGTCATGCTGCGCGCGGCTGTCGGCCTGCCGATGGTGTTCGAAGGCTTTGTCGAAGGCGACAAGATCGGCCAGGGCAATGTCGATGTGATCGTCACCGACGGCTTTTCGGGCAATATCGCGCTGAAGACCGCCGAAGGCACCAGCCGGCTCGTCACCGGGCTGCTGCAGCAGGCGTTCCGGTCTTCGTGGCTCACGCAGCTCGGCTATCTGCTGTCGCGCGGCGCGTTGCGGGCGTTGCGCGCGCATCTCGACCCCAATGCCCACAATGGCGCGGTTTTCCTCGGCCTCAACGGCGTTGTCGTCAAAAGCCATGGCAGTGCCGATATCCGCGGGCTCGCCAATGCCATCGGCGTGGCGCATGATCTGGTTGCCGACAATGTCGGCACGCGGATCAGCCAGGATCTCGCCCATATCCGCGGTCGCGCCGTCGGCGTGAGCGGGGCATGATGCGGGCTCGCGTCATCGGCACCGGCAGCTATTTGCCCGCCGGCGTGCTGACCAACGCCGACCTGGCGGCGCGGGTCGATACCAGCGACGAATGGATCATCGAACGCACCGGCATCCGGCAGCGCCATATCGCCGCCGATGGCGAGTTCACCAGCGATCTTGCCACCGCCGCGGCGCGATCGGCACTGGCTGCCGCCGGCATCGCTGCCGACGAAATCGACCTGATCATCGTCGCCACCGCCACGCCCGACCAGACGTTTCCCGCCTGCGCCACCGTCGTCCAGCGCAAGCTGGGGATGGCGCACGGCGTCGCCTTCGACATTGCCGCCGTCTGTTCGGGCTTTCTCTATGCCCTGTCGGTCGCCGACGCACTGCTGACGTCGGGCGCCCACCGGACGGCGCTGGTGATCGGCGCCGAAACCTTCTCGCGGCTGCTTGATTGGGAAGATCGTGCTACCTGCGTGCTGTTCGGCGATGGCGCCGGCGCCGTCGTACTGCGCGCCGAGCCCGGCAGCGGCACCGCCGGCGATCGCGGCATCCTTGCCCACCGGCTGCACAGCGACGGCCGCTACAACGACCTGCTCTACGTCGATGGCGGCCCGGGATCGACCGGCACCACCGGCAAGTTGCGCATGAAGGGCCGCGAGGTGTTCCGCCACGCCGTCACCAATCTTTCGGCGGTGATGGCCGAAACGCTGGCGCTGGTCGGCCTCGTTCCCGGCGATGTCGACTGGGTGGTACCGCACCAGGCCAATCTGCGCATTCTGGAAGGCACGGCCCGAAAACTCGGCCTGCCGCTCGACCGGATCGTCATCACCGTCGATGCCCATGCCAATACTTCGGCAGCGTCCGTGCCGCTGGCGCTCGATACCGCGGTACGGGATGGCCGTATCAAGCCTAATGATTTGTTGCTATTAGAGGCGATGGGTGGCGGTTTCACTTGGGGTGCCGCTGCTGTACGTTGGTAATGCCGTCCGTATTGCAAAGCCTGTCATGGAGCGGAAACGTTGCATGTCCCCGATAGAACGTTAAGTTTCAGTATCGAAATGGGCCGTCCGGCCGGGCGATGGCTCGCCCGAGGATGAGGGGAGTGAAATGGCAAAGACCGAATCGATTGCTGCCGGCAGCTTGACTCGCGCCGACCTTGCCGACGCCGTGCATAACGAGGTCGGATTGTCCCGGGCGGAATCCGCAGCGCTGGTTGAATCCGTTCTGGACCGGATCGGCGAAGCGCTGATCGCCGGCGACAATGTCAAGATTTCGTCGTTCGGCAGCTTCGTTCTGCGCAAGAAGGGCCTGCGCGTCGGCCGCAACCCCAAGACCGGCGTCGAAGTGCCGATCGAGCCGCGCACCGTGCTGACCTTCCGGCCCAGCCAGTTGCTGCGCGACGCGATCAACGCCGGCCCCGGCGCGTGACCGACACCGCCGACCGGCGGGACAAGCCGCCGAAATCCGATGAAGCCTTCCGCACCATCGGTGAGGCAGCGCTGGTAATCGGCGTGGCCCAGCATGTGCTGCGCTTCTGGGAAAGCCGTTTTTCGCAGCTGCAGCCGCTGAAACGTGGCGGCAATCGCCGCTATTACCGCCCCGCCGACATGCAGTTGCTGGAGGAAATCCGCACCATGCTGCACGACGACGGCCTGACCATTCGCGGCGCCCAGCAGCTTCTGGCCGCACGCTGCGAACAGGCCGCCGCCGAAACCGGCAGCCGCCGCCGGCTGCGCCCTGCCGAAATCCCGACCCCGGTTCCGCCTGCCGATCCGGTCGCCGCGGATCGGCTGGTGCAGTTGCGGGCCATCCGCGATCGGCTGCGCGGCGCGCTCGCTGCCTGATGCGCAGTCTTGCAGTTTACAGCGTCAAGGGCGGAGTCGGCAAATCGGCCCTTGCCGTCAATCTCGCCCATGCCGCCGCCAGCCTTTCGGCGCGGCGGACGCTGCTGTGGGATCTCGACACCCAGGGCGCTGCCACCTTCACGCTGCGGCTGTCGCCGCGGCCCCAGGCTTCGGCGCGCAAGGGTATCGCGGAAGGTGACCTCGCACCGCTGATCCAGGCCAGCGAGTTTCCCCGGCTCGATGTCCTCGCCGCCGACAAATCATTGCGCCAGCTGGAAAAACAGCTTGTCGAGGATGACAAGGCCAAGCGCCTGCGCAAGCTGGTGAAGGGGCTGGACGGCGATTACGACCGGGTCATCCTCGATTGCCCGCCGGGGCTCACCGAGCTTGCCGACCAGATCTTCCGCGCCGTCGACCTGCTCGTGGTGCCGATGCTGCCGTCGCCACTGTCGGTGCGAGCCTATGACCAGCTGATCGAGCACCTGGCGCGCCACCACAAGGGCACCGCCGTGCTGCCGGTGTTCACCATGGTCGATCGCCGCAAGACGCTGCACCGCGACACCGTCGATGCTGCCCCCGACCGCCCGGCGATTCCCTATGCCGCCGCCATCGAGAACATGGCCGCAACGCAGACCCCGGTGCTCGCCAAGGCACCGACATCGCCCGCCGGCCGGGCTCTTGCCGGGTTGTGGGCGCAAGTCGAACGCCGGCTGACGGCGCTGCGCTGAACCGCAGTCGCTATTCGGCGGCGTAGCGTTCCTGCGCCGGCAGCGTCTTCACCTCCGCCGCACCCCGCCGCGAGCGCAGCCGCGCCGTCAGCCCTTCGATGCCGAGATAGACGACCGGCGTGATGAACAGCGTCAGCACCTGGCTGACGATCAGGCCGCCGAGCACCGCGATGCCGAGCGGCTGGCGCAGTTCGGCCCCGGCGCCGATGCCGAGCGCCAGCGGCAGCGCCCCGGCCATGGCGGCAAAGGTCGTCATCATGATCGGGCGGAAGCGCTTTTGCGCGGCCTCGCGGATGGCGTGCGCCGGAGTCCAGCCGTGCGAGCGCTGCCCGGCAAGAGCGAAATCGATCATCATTATGGCGTTTTTCTTGACGATCCCGATCAGCAGGACAACGCCGATGATACCGATGACATCGAGCGGCATTCCGAACAGCGCCAGGAACGCCACGGCGCCGATGCCCGCCGCCGGCAGCCCGCTGAGGATGGTGATCGGGTGCACGAAGCTTTCATAAAGCACGCCCAGAACGATGTAGATGACGATGATTGCCGCGAGGAACAGGATCGGCATCGAAGCGGTCGATGATTCGAACTGCTGCGCATTGCCGCCGAACGCGCCGGAAACCGATGCCGGCTGGCCGAGTTCCGTCGCCGCCGCGTCGATCAGCGGCTTGGCTTGCGACAGCGCAACCCCCTTGGTCAGGTTGAAGGCGATGGTTACCGCCGGCAACTGGCTCTGGTGCGCGACGACGAGTGGCGCGCCGCTTATGATGACCCTTGTCACTGCTGCCAGCGGCACCAGCGTTGCCGGCTGGCCGTTGCTGCCGTTCGATCGCACCAGCAGCTTGCCGATGCCGTCCGGCGTCGCCTGTTCGGCGGCACCGATTTCCATGATCACCGAATAGCTGTCGACATCGGTGTAGATCGTCGAAATTTCCTGGTTGCCATAGGCGGCATAAATGGTCTGGCGGATCGCGGCGACCGGAACACCCAGCCGGCTGGCGGCATCGCGATCGATCTCCACCATCGCCTGGCGGGCGCCGCGCTGGTAGTCCGACGACACATCCTCGAAACCGCGCGTCGCGCGCAGTTTCGCCTCGAGTTGCGGGGCGTAGGCGTAGAGGGTTTCCTTGTCGACGGCCGAGATCGTGTATTGATAATTGGTCGATGACGGACGCCCGCCAAGGTTCAAATTCTGCGGGATGTTCGGATAGGCGGCAAAGCCCGGGACCACCGCCAGCTTCTTGCGCAGCCGGGCCTGGACGACTTCGGCGGAATCGCGCTCGGCGCGCGGCTTCAGCGGCGCGAACATGCGGCCGCGGTTGGTCGATTCGCCGCCGCCGACGACGGAATTTACGCGCAGCACCGCCGGATCGGCGCGCACGATGCGCGCCACGATGTCCTGTTTGGCCAGCATGTCCTCGAAACTGATGTCCGCCGCCGCTTCGGTGCCGATGAAGATCGATCCGGTGTCCTCGGTCGGGAAAAAGCCCTTGGGCACGGCGATGAAGCCCCAGACGGCAACGCCGACCGAAACCACCGTCAGCACGCCGACCAGCCGGGCATGGCGCATCGTCGCGTCGAAGCCGCGCATATAGCCGTTCTGCAGCTTGCCGAAGGCGCGCGTCGATACCCGCGCCACCCGGCCGGGCTCGTGATGTCCTTCCCGCAGCACCCGCGCCGCGATCATCGGGATCAGGGTCAGCGACAGCACGGCGGACACCGCGATGGCGATCGTCAGCGTGACGGCGAATTCGTAGAAGAGCCGGCCGATGACACCGCCCATGAACAGCAGCGGGATGAACACCGCGACCAGGCTGATCGAGATCGAAACGACGGTGAAGCTGATCTCGTTGGCGCCGGTGACGGCGGCGCGGCGCGGTTTTTCCCCGTCCTCGATATGGCGGACGATGTTTTCGAGCACGACGATGGCGTCATCGACAACGAAACCCGTCGCCAGGGTAAGTGCCAGCAGCGACAGATTGTCGAGGTTGAAACCGAACAGGTACATTCCGGCAAAGGTGCCGACCGCGGCGATCGGCAGCACGATCGCCGGCACCAGCGTGGCGCGCGCGTCGCCGAGAACCAGATAGATGACGAGAATGACGAGCAGCGCGGTGCCGACCAGCGTGATCTGGGCATCGAACACCGATTCGCGCACCGATTGCGACCGATCGATCAGGGTCGAGATGCGCACCGATAGCGGCATCGCCTCGCGCACCGACGGCAATGCCGCCTGCACACTGTCGACCAGCTTGACGACATTGGCGCCGGGCTGGCGCGTTACCGCGACGATCAGCGCCGGTTCGCCGTTGACCTTGGCGCCGCCGCGCAGCTGTTCATAGCTGGAAAACACCTTGGCCAGATCGCGCAATCGCACCGCCGATCCATTGCCGGCCGAAACGATGATATCGGCGAATTCTTCCGGCGCTTCGAGGATGCCGCTGGCATCGAGGATGTAGTTGCGGTTGCCACCGGTGATCGAACCGACCGGCGTGTTGCTGTTCGCCGCTGCCACTGCGTCCGAAATGTCGCCGATGGTCAGGCCGCGCGCCGCCAGCGCTTCGATATCGAACTGGATGCGGATGGCGAAGCGCCGGCTGCCATAGGTCTGCACCTGGCCGGCACCGGGCAACGTCGAAACCCGCGGTACCATCAGCGTGTCGACGAGCGTCTGCAGGTCGTTCATCGGCCGGGTCTCGTCCTGCACCGCAAGCAGGAACACCGGCTGGTCCGCGGGGTTGACCTTGTTGAACGTTGGCGGTGCCGGCAATTCGCGCGGCAGCCGGCGGGCCACCGCCGACAGCGCCGATTGCACGTCGAGGGCGGCGGAATCGATGTTTCGGTCCAGCGCGAACTGCACGGTGATGTTGGTCGACCCGGTCGACGAGGTCGAGGTGATCTGGTCGATACCGGCGATGGTCGAAAGCTGGCGCTCGATCGGCGTTGCCACCGACGATGCCATGACCCCGGGGTTGGCGCCGGGCAGATTGGCCTGGATCTGGATGGTCGGCAGATCGACTTCGGGCAGCGCCGAAACCGCCAGCTCGCGATAGCCGAACATGCCGGCAAAGACGATGGCGAGGCTGAGCAGGATGGTCGCGACCGGCCGATCGACGAACAGCTTGGCAACGCCCATCAGCCGCCCGCCGATGCTGGCAGCGTCTGGACGGCGATGCCGTTGCGGGCCTGGACCGGCGCCGCCCCCTCCGGCTTGAAGCGCACCTTGTCGCCGGGCTTCAGTTTCGACAGCGTATCGACGACGATGCGTTCGCCAGGCGCTACGCCCGAGGCGAGATAGACCCGGCCATCGGCCCGGCCGGCAACCCCGACATCGCGCATCACGACCTTGCCGTCGCCGGCCACTGCCCAGACGAACGGCGCTTCGCGGCCGACCTGCACGGCGGCCTCGGGCAGTGCGATCCGCGGGCGCGGCGCCGCCAGCGGCATGCGGATGGTGACGATCGCGCCGGGCCACAATCGGTCACCGCCATTGGCGAACTGGGCCTTGGCGGCAACGCTGCCGTTGCCGGGATCGACATTGTTGTCGAGAAAGGCGAGCCGGCCGGTGGCAATCGGTCTGACGATGGCTTCGGCGGCATCCTGGCCCTGGACACTTGCCGTCACCAGGACACCGGCGGCCATGGCCTCGCGCACCGGCTGGATCTGTTCGGGCGGCACCGGGAAGCGCACCTGGATCGGCGACAATTGGTTGATCGTCACCAGTGGCAGCACGTCGCCGGCGCGAACATTGGCGCCCAGGCGGAAATTCAGCTCGCCGGTCCGGCCGCTCACCGGCGCCCGCACCGTCAGGAAACTCAATTGCGTCTCGGCCGCTGAAACTGCGGCGGCGGCAGCGGCGATGCTCGCCCGGCCGTTGTCGGCAGCGGCCTTGCGGATATCGAGGTCGGTTCCGGAAACGAAGCCGTTCTTCACCAGCTTGGTGGCGCGTTCGTAATTGGCGCTGGCCTGCAGCGACGTTGCTCGCGCGCCGGCAAGGGTGGCGCGCGCCTGGGCCAGCGCCGCGCGCGCGGCGCGATCGTCGATCGTCATCAGCAGCTGCCCAGCGCGGACGAAATCGCCCTCGCGGAAGCGGATCGAGGTGATCTGGCCTTCGGCACGAGCCCGCACTGCCACCGTCTGCAGGGGCGTCACCGTGCCGAGCGCTTCGAGCTGCGGGGCAAAATCGGAAGCACTGGCGAGCATCGTGCCGACGAGCAGCGGCGGCCGCTTGCGCGCCGAGGCGCCGGCATCGCCGCCTTCGCCGCCACAGGACGCGAGCGCCATCAGCAGCACAATACCGGCGGCACCGGCGCGATTCCGCCGCCCGGCATCAGTGCGTGGCAAATTTGCTACCCCAGCCATCGATCGATCACGGTCCCATACGTCGCACGTCGGAATTTCCCCGGCCGCAAGGCTATACAACCCGCAAGCCCGCCAACAAGACCAAGTGCCGGCGTCGGACCCGGGCTGCGCAATCCGTCGCACCCGAACGGGCATGCAGGACCGCCGGGTTCAGTTGCGCAGCCGCCAGCCCGACCGCATTATCCGGTAGCAGGCGATCCACAGGACGACGACGACGCCAAGCAGGATTGCGGCGCCCTGCCCCAGCAAACCGTCCGACCGGCCGATGAATCCGCTGCGAAAGCCGTCGATAACGTAGAAAAACGGATTGGCGTGACTCAATTGCCGAAGCAGCGGACCCGTCCGGTCGATGGCGTAGAAGGTTCCGGAAAGCAGAGTCAGCGGCTGGATGACGAAGTTCGTCACGGCAGCGGCATGATCGAATTTTTCCGCCCACACCCCGGTTATCACGCCGAGCAGCGCCAGCATCACTGCTCCCATCGTGCCGAAATACAGCACCAGCAGCGGTTCGCGAATCGGCACATCGACACCCGGCGCGACCAGCATCACCAGCCAGATCGCCAGCCCGACCAGCCACGCCCGCGTCACCGCACCGGCGACATAGGCCGCGACCAGCTCTCCCGCCGACAGCGGCGGCATCAGCACATCGACGATCGACCCCTGGATCTTGGCGACGAGCAGCGATGATGAGGAATTGGCAAAGGCGTTCTGGATCATGCCCATGACGATCAGCCCGGGGCCGAGGAAATCGGCATAGGGCACCCCCAGAACGGCGGTATCGGCGCGGCCGAGCGCCACCGAGAAAATCACGAGAAACAGCAGCGTTGTGATCGCCGGCGCCCAAACCGTCTGCAGTTGCACCTTGAAAAAGCGCCGCACCTCCTTCAGGTATAGGGTATTCAACCCCTGCCAGTTGACCGACGGAATGACGACCACGCCCGGTTCCGGGTGGCGGGCGCCGGCGGCAGCGACAGGGGGCTGTGGATCGAGCATGCCCGGCCTTACCGCCGCAGTGCCGTCCCCGGCAAGCGATGGTGGCGGCCGCCCGGCCTTTGCCGACGATACACAAAGCGCTTCGGCCCGGTGCCCGAGCGCGACGACAAGCCGGATTGGATCGACCCCGCATGTGGACCGACGAACGCATCGCCATGCTGACGGAAAGCTGGGAATCCGGCATGACTGCCAGCCAGATCGCCGAAAAACTGGGCGAAGGCGTCAGCCGCAACGCCGTGATCGGCAAGGCCCATCGCCTGGGCCTGAAATCGCGCCCGTCGCCGGTGAAGGGCGGCGATGTCGCTGCCGCCGCCGCCGCTGCCGCCGCTCCGGTGGCAGC
The DNA here is from genome assembly GCA_038210855.1 of Sphingomonadales bacterium. Lineage (GTDB taxonomy): Bacteria > Pseudomonadota > Alphaproteobacteria > Sphingomonadales > Sphingomonadaceae > Sandarakinorhabdus. Next base: position 11,559 of record JBBQWE010000024.1, read on the forward strand.
AACCGCTGTCGCCGCCGTGGTAGCGGCCCCGCCGCCGCCGCCGGCACCGCGCGCAGCCACGCCGCGAGCCGCACCGAAGGGCAAGCCCGCCAAGACCAGCCTGCTCGATCTGACCGAAAAGGTCTGCAAATGGCCGATCGGCCACCCCGGCGACGCCGATTTCCATTTTTGCGGCAAAGGCAGCCAGGCGCCCTTCCCCTATTGCACCGAACATTGCCTGGTTGCCTATCAGGCGCAACTGCCGCGCCGTGACCGGGATCGCCGGCCGCCGCCGCAGATGCCGGGGATGCCGCGCCGCTAGCCTCCTCTGCGGAAGGGCGGCACCGCGAGGTTTCGCCGCCCTTCCCCGGCCGGCTGCCACCGGTTAACGTGCGAGGAAACCGGAGCTGCGACCATGACCATTCCCCATCACGACGTCATCATCGTCGGCGCCGGCCTGTCGGGCATCGGCGCCGCGGTGCATCTGCAGCGCGATTGCCCGGACCGCGATGTCGCCATACTCGAAGGCCGCGACGCCATCGGCGGCACCTGGGACCTGTTCCGCTACCCCGGCGTGCGGTCGGACAGCGACATGTACACCCTCGGCTACAGCTTCAAGCCGTGGGAGGAGGCCAAGGCGATCGCCGACGGCCCGAGCATCCGCCGCTATATCGTCGACGCCGCGCGCGAGAACGGCATCGACCGGCGCATTCGCTTCGGCCACAAGGTGACGTCGGCAGCATGGGACAGCGCCGCCGCGCGCTGGACACTGACAACGACGCGCAGCGACGGCAGCGCTGCGAAATTCAGTTGCGATTTCCTCTACATGTGTTCGGGCTATTACGCCTATGAACAGGGTTACAAGCCCGAATGGCCGGGGGAGGCCAACTTTGCCGGCCGCATGGTCCAGCCGCAGTTCTGGCCCGCCGACCTCGATTACACAGGGAAAAAGGTCGTTGTCATCGGTTCGGGCGCCACCGCAGTGACTCTGGTGCCGGCGATGGCAAAGACGGCGGCGCGGGTGACGATGCTGCAGCGGTCGCCGACGTGGATGGTCAGCCGGCCGGGCGTCGATGCAGTCGCCGACGGCTTGCGCAAGCTGTTGCCGGCAAAGCTCGCCTATGACCTGATCCGTTGGAAGAATGTCACGCTCGGCCAGTGGTTCTACAACCAGACCCGCAAGAACCCGGCGCGTATTCGCGGCGAGTTGCTGGCACGGCTTCGCAAGTTGTTGCCCCAAGCCTATGACATGGCGAGGCATTTCACGCCGCGCTACAATCCCTGGGACCAGCGGCTGTGCCTGGTGCCCGACGGCGACCTGTTCGCTGCGATCCGCGGCGGCCGCGCCGAAATCGTCACCGACACCATCGAGCGCTTCGAAACGGCCGGCATCCGTCTGGCCTCGGGCGAGCTTCTGGAGGCCGACATCATCGTTGCCGCTACCGGCCTGAAGCTGGAGGCGTTGGGCGGCATGGCGGTCAGCGTCGATGGCACAGCGGTGCGCATTGCCGACACGCTGGCCTACAAGGGCATGATGTTCTCCGGCATCCCCAACCTTGCCGTCAGTTTCGGCTATATCAACGCCAGCTGGACGCTGCGATCCGACCTGATCGCCGAATATGTCGGCCGCCTGATCAACCACATGAAGGCGAATGGCTTCGCCGTCGCCACGCCGGCGCCCGGCCGCGATGTGGAGCCCGAGCGGCTGGCGATGGACCTTTCATCGGGCTACGTCCAGCGCGGCGCCGATGCCCTGCCGCGATCGGGCAACCGCGCGCCATGGATGGTCACCGCCAGCTACAAACACGATCGCAAGGAACTGCGCGACGGCGACCTGGGCGAGGACATGGTGTTCCGCAAGGCAGGCACGGCGACCGCCCGGCCGGTGCTGGCAGCGGCATAGGCCGGCCTGCTCTCCTTGCACCTGCGCCGGTGGTACGCTATTTGACCAACAGGATAGTCAAGACGCCAGGACATGGACATCAGTCTCGCTGATGCCAAGGCAAGGCTGAGCGATCTCGTTGCCCGCGCCGAAGCCGGCGAAACCATCGCAATCACCCGGCGCGGCAAGCCCGTTGCTCGGCTGGGTGCGGTGCGGCCACTGCAAGCGATATCTCTGGCCGCGCTTGCCGACATTTCGTCGCGTATTCGGCCACAGCCCGATCCCGCAGCGGCCATGATCCGCGCCATGCGCGACGGCGAACGCTACTGAACATCTGCCTCGACACATCGGTTCTGGTGACTGCGCTTGCGCCCGAAACCCGGACCGCCACGGTTCAGGCGTGATCGGCAGCGCAGGCGGCCGGAACGCTGTGCATAAGCGATTGGGTCATGACCGAATTTTCCTCCGCACTCTCGATGAAGTTGCGGACCCGCCAGATCGATCTCGCAGAACGGGCCATCCTGCTTGCCGCCGGGCATCGGCTCGCCCAAACCGGGCTGGTTCGAGTTCCCGTGGGATCCGAACATTTTCGTGCCGCGGGACAATTCGCCGATTGTCACGATCTTTCGCTTCGCGCCGGCGATGCCCTGCATCTTGCCATTGTCGCCGGCCACGGTTTCGCCCTCGCCACGCTCGATCAGCGCTTGCTTGCAGCGGCCCCGCTGCTGGGCGTGGCTGCCGTGACCATCGGCTGGGGACGCTACCTAAACCATCGGCCGGTCGACCAGTACCGCCAGCAGCAGCGCCGGGCCGTCGTGCGCTACCCAGGCGTGGTTGGTGCCGCGCTGGATGACAACCTGGCCCGGCTTGATACGGGTTTCGCTGCCTTCGAGGATCAACGAGACGTCGCCCTGCAACAGGCAGATGATGTCGATCGAATGTGTCTCGTGCATCGCCGGGTGGCGGCTCTGGTCGATGATGTGGCGGTCACCGTCGAAACCGGCAAACACCTCGCGCACCACGGCATCGAGCTGTGGTTTGGGCACGCCCTCGGGCAGCGGCGCCACCACGAACCAGCGCACCTGGACATTGCCCGGCCGCGGCCCGAGCACGGCCCGGGTGGTGCCGAGATCGCGGTGATCGCGCGGATCGAGCGGCGCTGACGTCGAGTCTTCCCAAATCTCGAACAGGCCGCCGAGATCGGGATCGCCGCTGAACGCCGAGGGACCGCCGTCGAGGATGATGACCGACTGGCCGCCGGCGTCATCGCCGGTGACCACGCGGCGCATCGCCTCGCGGAAATCCATCAGATGCGTTCCTTGACGTAGCGGCCGGGGGCATCCTCGATCGCACGATATCTGCCGGCATCGGCACCGCTGCCGGCCACGCGCGCCGGCACCTTGTCGCCCGATCGCGGCGCGATCCAGGCGATCCAGTCGGGCCACCAGCTGCCCTTGGTTTCCTTCGCCGTCGCGACGAAATCATCGAACCGCGCCGGCAGTGCCTCGCAAGTCCAATATTGGTATTTGCCCGACGTCGGCGGGTTGACGACCCCGGCGATATGCCCCGATCCGGCGAGCACGAAGCGCTTTTCGCCGGCGAATTGCCCGGTCAGCTTGTAGGCACTGCGCGCCGGCGCGATATGATCTTCGCGGCCGCCCTGGATATAGGCCGGGGTCGTCACCGTCGTCAGGTCGATCGGCACATCGAGGATGGTAAGTCCGCCCGGCTTCACCATCAGATTGTCGCGGTAGATGTCGGTCAGATATTGCCGATGCCAGCGCGCCGGCACATTGGTCGCGTCGCTGTTCCAATAGAGCAGGTCGAAGGGAAAATAATCCTTGCCCAGCAGGTAGTTGTTGACGACGTAATTCCAGATGAGGTCATTGGAACGCAGCAGGTTGAACGTCGTCGCCATGTAGCGCCCGTCGAGCCACGGCTGTTCGCCGGTCAACCGGTCGATCGTCGCCAGGCTGGCATCGTCGACGAAGATGCCGAGATCGCCGCAATCGGAAAGATCGACCTGCGCTGTAAAGAAAGTCGCGCTGGCGGCCTTTTCGGCCTCGCCGCGCGTCGCCAGTATCGCCAGCGTTGCCGAAAGATAGGTGCCGGCGACGCAGTAACCGATCAGATGCGCCGACGGCGCGTCGCAAATCTCGCGAACCACCGCCAGCGCCGCCAGCTGCGCCGCGCAATAGCTGTCGTGGTCGACATCGGCGGTGCTGGCATCGGCGTTCTTCCACGATACCACGAACACCGTCAGCCCTTCGGCGACTGCCCAGCGGATGAAGCTTTTTTCGGGCGTCAAGTCGAGGATGTAGAATTTGTTGATCCACGGCGGGAAGAGCAGCAGCGGCGTCGCGAACACGTCCGGCGTCGTCGGGCTGTACTGGATCAACTGGAACATCGGTGTCTCGTGCACCACCTTGCCGGGCGTGGCGGCGACGTTGCGGCCGACTTCGAAGGCAGTTTCGTCGGTCATCCGCATCTTGCCCGATTTCATGTCATCGAGCAGGTGTTCGAGACCCTTGAGCAGGTTCTGGCCGCCGGATTCCGCCGTTTTCTTCAGCACTTCGGGGTTCAGCGCCGCGAAGTTCGAAGGCGACATCGCATCGACGAACTGCTTGATCAGGAACTGCGCCTTGGCCTGTTCATGGGCATCGAGACCTTCGATGTGGCGCGTCCCCTCCAGGATGTAGTTCGACGCGAGGATGTAGGACTGGCGAACGAAATCGAACGCCGGGGTCGCGCTCCACGCTTCGCCGGTGAAGCGCTTGTCCTTGATCGCGCCGACCGGGCTCGGCTTGCCGGGCGCAAGGAACGACTGCCACAGCGCCATCACATCGGTGAGATAGCGCGACTGCAGCTCGAACAGCTTCTGCGGATCGGCGAGCAGCGCCGCCGACGCGCGCTGCCACGTCGCCATCACGCCCAGCGGATCGGGCATCGGCAGCGTGTCGGTCTCGCGGCTCCAGAATTCCAGCATCATCTGCTGGCCGCGGCCCGAAAGCTCGGTCCATTTCTGGAAATTCTCGATCGGTTGCAGTTCGGCCGGTTCGGTCATCGCCTGTCCTTCCCACCGGCCTCTTGCGGGCCGGAACCGGCGCTGCCGCCGTGGCTGCGGTGCACCTTTGCTTTTCCTGCCACAACGCAAAAGGAAACGCACGCGCCGCTCGGGGGTTTGCCAAAGCAGCGCCGGCCCGCGCCAGCGCCGGACACAGAACCCCGAAGGAGTGTTATCATGATCAACGCCAGGATCGCCCTTACCGTCGCTGCCCTGCTGACGGCCCCCGCCTTCGCCCAGATGAGCCCGTCGGCACCGCCGGCTGGCGAAAGCGCCCCCCCCGCCGCCGGAGGCGCCCAGATGTCGGGCCGCACGATGGAACAGCCGACGGGCAACACCATGCCGCAGTCGCCGACCGACACGCAGATGCCGAACCAGAACATGGGTCAGGGCATGGGCCAGGGCATGGGTCAGGGCATGGGCCAGGGCGGCATGGACCCGAACGGCTCGGGCCAGAGCAACATGGGCCAGAGCAACATGGGCCAGAGCGGCATGGGCCAGAGCGGCATGGGCCAGAGCGGAATGGGCCAGAGCAATATGGGCCAGAACGGCAGCCCGTCGATGGGCAGCGCCGGATCGGGCAGCATGGCACAGGCCGGTGGCAGCCAGGCCTATCCCGCCTGCACCCGCCGCATGCAGGATCGCTGCCAGCAGACCGCACGCCAGGAGGCCCGCGCCACCAGCACGCCGCGCCGGCGTCGCTGATCGGCGGCATTGCCGGGGCGGTAGCGGCGCGAAAGCATCGGTACCGTCCCGGCGAGCCGAGTGCACTGCGCTGAAAAACGCGCCCCAACCGCCGACAATCCTGCTATGCGAGGGACCTCCGAACCGGAGCGCCATCCAGAGCCGAGCCATGACCGCAACGATGACCGAAGAATTCTACCGCATCCGCCGCCTGCCGCCCTATGTCATCGCCGAAGTCAACGCGATGCGTGCCGCAGCCCGCGCCGGCGGGGAAGACATCATCGATCTCGGCATGGGCAACCCCGATCTGCCGCCGCCGCCGCATGTCATCGCCAAGCTCGCCGAAGTCGCTGCCAAGCCCGATTCCCATGGCTATTCGGCGTCGAAGGGCATCCCCGGCCTGCGCCGGGCGCAGGCGGCCTATTATGGCCGGCGCTTCGGTGTCGATCTCGATCCCGAAACCGAAGTGGTGGTGACCCTCGGGTCGAAGGAGGGGCTCGCCAACCTCGCCCAGGCGATCACCGCGCCCGGCGATGTCGTGCTGGCGCCCAACCCCAGCTACCCCATCCACACCTTCGGCTTCATCATCGCCGGCGCCACCATCCGCAGCGTGCCGACAACGCCCGACGAAGCCTATTTCGAAGCGCTGGAACGCGCCATGAAGTTCACCGTGCCCAAGCCTTCGGTGCTGGTCATGGGATATCCATCGAACCCCACTGCCGAAACCGTCGATCTGGCCTTCTACGAACGGGTCGTGGCCTTTGCCAAGGCGCACAAGCTGTGGGTGCTGTCCGATCTTGCCTATTCCGAAATCTATTTCGACGGCCAGCCGACGCCGTCGATCCTGCAGGTGCCCGGCGCCAAGGACGTGGCGGTGGAATTCACCTCCATGTCGAAAACCTATTCGATGGCCGGTTGGCGCATCGGCTTTGCCGTCGGCAACAAGACGCTGATCAGCGCGCTGACTCGCGTCAAATCCTATCTCGATTACGGCGGCTTCACGCCGATCCAGGCCGCCGCGGTCGCAGCGCTCAATGGCCCGCAGGACATCGTGGCGCAGAACCGCGAACTCTATCACCGCCGCCGCGACGTGCTGGTCGAAAGCTTCGGTCGCGCCGGCTGGGAAATCCCGCCGCCGCGCGCCAGCATGTTCTGCTGGGCACCGTTGCCGCCGGCGCTGGCGCATCTCGGCAGTCTCGAATTTTCCAAACAGCTGCTGACCCATGCCGGCGTCGCCGTCGCTCCGGGCGTCGGCTATGGGGAGGATGGCGAAGGCTTTGTCCGCATCGCGCTGGTCGAAAACGAACAGCGCCTGCGCCAGGCGGCCCGCAACGTGCGGAAATATCTCGCCTCGATGGGCGTCAACACGCCGGCGAAAGCGGCGGGCTGAGCGCGGCGCGGCAACGCGCGACGTTCAGTATCCGCAGATCTGCACAAGCCGGGCCTGGGTGCGCGGGCCGGGAATCCCGTCCGAACGGAGTGGCGGACAGGCCGCCTGGAAGGCTCGCACCGCCGCCTTGGTCATCGGCCCGTTGACGCCGTCGACCGGGCCGGCGCCAAAGCCGGCGGCGTTCAACCGATATTGAACTCCGGTAAGCCAATCCGCGCGCGGCGGCTTGTGCGCTGTAAGCCGCATTTCGGGCATCTTGATTACCGGCCGCCCTTCCCTTCGTGCGACATAAGCTTCGAAGGACGCCTTGACGACGGCAGGCGGCGCGGCATCCTGCTTGGCAGGTTCCGGCACCGCAGCCATCACGACCGGCACGGCAAGGTCGACACCCTCCAGCATCTCGATCGCCGTCACACCTTCGATAACGACGATCGAGCCGCGAAACACCGTCATCGCGTCTTCCAGAAGGCCGGTCAGCGCCAGTCCTTCGACTACGGTCGCCGGATTCGATTTCACGAACAGTTCGAGCGTCGAGAGCTGCACATCCCCCCAGCCTTTTTTGGCGCGGATCAGCTCCTCGACAGAATTGTAGAACTTGCCGCCATAATCCGCGAAGCGGACCTGCCCGAATTCATTTCGCACTGCGATTATGGAATGCAGAAACGGATCTTTTCCCGGACGCAGGGCCTTGATTGCAAAAATGGTCACGCCGTTTTGCGATCTTGCGGCGTTCACAACATCGGCGATTGTTTTCGGCTGCGGAAGAACCTTGATCTTGGCTCCCTGTTTGCGCAGGAAAGGCACCAGATCATCGATCCAGCTGGCGAGCTCGTACTTTCCCTTTTCAACCGGTATATCCTTGAGACGCAACCCCAACGCACTCGCGGCCTCCCGCGCAGTCAGGAACAGGTTCTGCGGCCGGCCCTTCGCGATCGTCATCGCATTGTTCACCGCCTGGAACGTGCACGGACCGGTCATGCCGACCGGTTTCGCCGCGAGGCGGATCATCTGCAAATGGCCGAAGCGCGACAGCATTCCGCCCGCTTTTCCCAGCGGGCCGAGGATCGAGAGCACCCGCAGCGCGTCGGTGCCGACGCCGCGCCAGCCGCCCTGCGCGATCCCCTCGCCGAACCGGAGCACGTCGACCATTCCGGTACCGAGTTCCATCGATGTCTGCACGCTAGCGGCGACTGCCCACCATTGCGGATTTTCAACGACCCAGTCGATGAGGAACTTCTCGCTGATGACCTTCTGCCTGTCCCACCAGTTCGCATAATCGGATAGTGCAATCGCTCGATCTCCCGTTGCTTGCCCGGCGCCCGAAACCGCCGCGCGTCGAGGCGGGGATCATCCTTCGCGGAACAGAGGCCGGCAACAGCCCAAGGACCATTGTTGATCCGATCCGGACCTTTCGCCAACAAGGCCAATCTCGGTCAAAAAAGCAAAGGCCCGCCCCCGGGGTGGGGACGGGCCTCTCTCGCAGGCGATTGCCGACGCGCGATTTACATCGCCGCGTTCATCTTGGCGCGTGAACTGCTGTGGCCGCCGCAGCGATAGAGCAGGTCCTGCAGCGCGGACGGGTCGAGGTCCGATCCCGTCGTGTCGGCGGAAACGAACACGCCGCCGCTGCCGATGCGATCTTCGTAATAGCTTGCATCGTCCGGGCTGACGCCATGGTCGGTCAGTACGCCGGCAAGGCCGCCGGCAACAGCACCAAGGGCGGCGCCGGTAAGCGCGACACCGGGAACCGCAGCAGCGGCGATGGCACCGGCGGCAACGAGCGGGCCGACGCCGGGAATGGCCAGCGCCGCGACGCCGAGCGCGGTGCCGACACCGGCCCCGAGCGCCGTCTTGCCGACGATATCCTGGGCCGCTCCTTCACCCGAACCGTCGGTGGTGACATTCTTGCCGCCCTGCTGGGCAATCAACGAGATCGCCGAATCGGCAACACCGGCACTGCGCAATTCCGAAACGGCCTGATCTGCTTCCGACTGTGTATCGAATACGGCGGACACATAATGTTCGTTCATGGTGATCTCCCGACAACATCTTGTCTAGTCGCAAAACGACGCTGCGTCGGCTTTGTTCCGTGCTGCGAAAAATTCATTCCGGCTTCTCGTTACGCTGCCTTTATTGTTACGGCTGGCAAACTGTCGGTGATTTACCTGCCGATTTTGCGTGTCCCGGCGCAAGGCCCAACCCGGCCCCGCCGGGCCGCCGGCTTGCACTTTGCAACAACGCCGGATCGCCGGCTTGCACTTTGCAGCCCCGCCGGGTCGCCGGCTTGCACTTTGCAACAACGCCGGGTCGCCGGCTTGCACTTTGCAACAACGCCGGGCCGCCGGCTTGCACTTTGCAACAGCGCCCGCAAAGACGGCGCACCGCAATTCCGCAACCGGAGCCGTTCATGTCCCCACCCCTGCGCGTCGGCCTTGCCGGCCTCGGCAATGTCGGCGCCGGCGTTGTCCGCCTGCTTGGCCAGAATGCCGGGCCGATCGCGGCACGTGCCGGGCGGCCGATCGCTATCACCGCCGTGGCGGCACGCGACCGCAGCCGCGACCGCGGCCTCGATCTCGGCGGCTTCGCCTGGGCCGATGATGCGGCCGAACTGCCGGCGCGCGACGATGTCGATGTGGTCGTCGAAGTCATCGGTGGCTCCGATGGCCCGGCGTTGACGCTGGCGCGGCGCACGCTTGCTGCCGGCAAGGGCCTCGTTACCGCCAACAAGGCGATGCTGGCCCATCACGGCCTCGAACTCGCCGCCGCTGCCGAAGCGGCCGGGCTGCCACTGCGCTACGAAGCGGCGGTTGCCGGCGGCATCCCGATCATCAAGGGGCTGGCCGAAGGCGCTGCCGCCAACACCATCACCCGGGTTCAGGGCCTGCTCAACGGCACCTGCAACTACATCCTCACGCGCATGGAGGCGACGCGGCGCGATTTCGGCGCCGTGCTCGCCGAAGCCCAGGCGGCCGGCTATGCCGAGGCCGACCCCGGCTTCGATATCGACGGCATCGACACCGCCCACAAGCTGAGCATCCTGGCCGCGCTGGCGTTCGGCGCCCGCATCGATTTCGCCGGCGTCGCTGCCGAGGGCATCCGTGCGCTGGCACTGGCCGATATCGATCAGGCGGCAGCGCTTGGCTATTGCATCAAGCTGGTCGGCTTGGCGGAACGCGACGGCGACCGGTTGTTCCAGCGCGTCCACCCGGCGCTGGTTCCGCTGGCGCATCCGCTCGCCGGCGCCGATGGCGCGCTCAACGCCATCGTCGTCGAAGGCGATTTCGTCGGCCGGCTGTTCTTTCAGGGCCGCGGCGCCGGCGAAGGCCCGACCGCCAGCGCCGTCGTCGCCGATCTGATCGACATCGCGCGCGGCAATGCGTTTCCGATTTTCGGCATGCCGGTGGCGGCGCTTGCTGCCCTGCCCCGCGCCGATGCGGCGGCGCGCAACGGGCGCTATTATCTGCGCCTGATCGTTGCCGATCGCCCCGGTGTCCTCGCCGAACTGACGGCCGCGCTGCGCGACCATGGCGTTTCGATCGAAAGCCTGATCCAGCGCGGCGGGCCGGACGCCGAAACCGCGATGGTCGTCATGGTCACCCACCAGGCGCGCGAGGCCGATGTGCTGGCCAGCCTGGCGCAGATGGCGGCCAGCCCGGCAGTTGCCGGCGCGCCTGTGATGATGCACATTCTCGACCTGTGATGCGTATCCTTGCCCTCATGCTGATGCAGGCCACCGCGACCGCGCCGCCGGCGGACGAGCCGGCAATCACCGTCACCGCCGATGCGCTGAAGATCGAGGAAGTGCGCGCCACCGCCACCCGCCACGCCCGCGCCGTGCTGCCGACGCCGAGCTATGGCCAGTACAGCCGCTGGAACATGCCGGTCTGCCCCAAGGTCTCGGGACTCGACGACCGGCTGGCGACGCGCGTCGCCACGACGATGCGGCGCGAGGCCGATCTTGCCGGCGCCAAGGTCGGCAAGCCCGATTGCAAGGCCAACATCGTCATCGTCTTCACCCGCGATGCCGCTGCGCTGGCCACCAGCATCCTTGCCAAGCGCGCCGATGTGGCAGCCCGGATCGAGGCGGCCGACCGCGACGCGCTCCGCAAGGCACCGCTGCCGGTGCGGTGGTGGAGCGCCGTCCGGCTGGAGGACGAGAATGGCCGTGTTGCGTCGTCGCTCCCCTCGACGGCTCTGATGGCAGCGTCCGGTGGCGGCGGCTCCGGCTTTCAACCACCGACCGGCCCCGACGCATTGTTCAGCGACAGCACGTCCTCCAGCCTCGTCAACACCCATATCCAGGTCAGCGCGGCAGCGACGACGGTGCTCGTCGATGTCGATCAGGCTGCCGGCTACACGCTCGATGCCGTCGCCGCCCATGTCGCAATGGCGGTGCTGGCGCAGGCGCGGTTGCGCAGCGACGTCGATCCCGAACTTTCGATCCTCGGCCTGTTCAAGCGCCCTGCCGCCGGCGCGCGTACCGAACTGTCGGTCTGGGACCGGGCTTTCCTGCGCGGGCTGTACAATACACCGACGAACCGCCCGGCGCGGCGCCAGCAAGGCGCCATCCTCAGCGAAGTCGTCAAGGCGCGCCTCGGCACGCCCTGATCGCGCGCCGGAGCGCGGCGACCCGATCGCGCGTTCCCACAGCACTGCCGCAGTTGCGAAGCCGGGGCCTTCCCATGCCCCGCCGCACCCCCTACAGCCGCGCCAACGCAGTTCAGGAGCCGCCATGACCACGCCGCGCAGTTCGACGCTCGATCGCGTCCTCGTTCTGGAAATGGTGCGCGTCACCGAAAACGCCGCCATCGCTGCATCGAAGCTGATCGGCCGCGGCAACGAAAAGGCCGCCGACGCCGCCGCTGTCGAAGCCATGCGCGATGCCCTCAACAACCTCGATTTCGATGGCACCGTCGTCATCGGCGAAGGCGAGCGTGACGAGGCACCGATGCTGTTCATCGGCGAAAAGGTCGGCCGCGGCCACCGCGATACCGGCATCGGCAGCGGGCCGAAGATCGATATCGCGCTGGATCCACTGGAAGGCACCACGATCACTGCCAAGGCCGGCCCCAACGCGCTGGCCGTGCTTGCCATCGCCGAGGAAGGCGGGCTGCTCAACGCGCCCGATGTCTATATGGACAAGATCGCCATCGGCCCGGGCTATCCCGATGGCACCATTGGTCTCAACCGTTCGGCGACCGAAAATGTCCGCGCCGTCGCTGCCGCCAAGGGTGTATCCGCCGACGATTTGATCGTCTGCGTGCTCGATCGGCCGCGCCACGAAGCGCTGATCGCCGAACTGCGCAGCCTTGGCTGCGGCATCCAGCTGATCCCCGATGGCGATGTTGCCGGCGTCATCGCCACCGCCGACCCCGATACCGGCATCGATATCTACATCGGTTCGGGCGGCGCGCCGGAAGGGGTGCTGGCGGCGGCGGCGCTGCGCTGTGTCGGCGGCCAGCTGCACGGCCGGCTGCTGTTCCGCAACGAGGACGAGCGCGGCCGCGCCCGCCGCTGGGGCATCACCGATCTCGATCGCATCTACACGCTGGAAGACATGGCCAAGGGCGATGTCATCTTCGCTGCCACCGGCGTCACCGACGGATCGATGCTGCGCGGGGTCAAGCGCCGTCGCGGCGGGCTGATCACCACCGAAAGCATCGTCATGCGGTCGTCCTCCGGCACCGTTCGCCGGGTCAGCGGCGAACACCGCAACCATCGTTATGCCTGACGGGCAGGGATTGCCGCATTGAACCACGTTTTTGGTGTCTCCGCCTCGCTGCTCGGCCAGCCCTGGTGCTGGCGCGGCGGCTTCGCGCCGGGCGGTGACCTCGACGGCCGTGGTGCCGACGAGCTTCTGCACCAGCTGTTCCGCGCGCGCGGCGCGGAGCCTGCCGATTTCGCCCGGCTGGCGGCACCGACCCTGCGTGACTGGCTGCCCGATCCAGCCATTTTCACCGACATGGATTGCGCCGCCCTTCGCCTTGCCGATGCCGTCGAACGGCAAGAAAACATCATCATCTTCGGCGATTACGATGTCGATGGCGCGACATCGGCGGCGGTGCTGATCCGCACGCTGCGCGCATTGGGCGCAACGGTCGGCCATTACATCCCCGACCGGCTGCTGGAAGGCTATGGCCCGTCCGCTGAAGCGCTGGTGGCGCTGAAGGCCGCCGGCGCCGATCTGGTGGTCACCGTCGATTGCGGCACGCAAGGCTTTGCAGCGCTTGAGGCGGCGCGCGACGCAAAACTCGATGTCATCGTCGTGGATCACCACAAGGCCGGCACGGCGCTGCCGCCGGCGCTGGCACTCGTAAACCCCAACCGGCTCGACGAAAGCACCGTGGCGGCCGCCCATGGCCATCTGGCGGCAGTCGGCGTTGCTTTCCTGCTCGCTGTCGCGCTCAACCGCACGCTGCGCGGCCGTGGTGCCTTCGCGAACCGGCCGGAACCGCGGCTGATGGACCTTCTCGATATCGTCGCACTTGGCACAGTCGCCGATGTCGTACCGCTGACCGGGCTCAACCGCGCCTTTGTCGCGCAGGGGCTGAAGGTGATGCGCGCACGCAGCAATCCCGGGATCACGGCGCTGTGCGACGTGGCGGGGCTGACGAAGCCGCCGGTGGCCCGCGACCTCGGCTTCGCGCTCGGCCCGCGCGTCAATGCCGGCGGCCGCGTCGGCCGCGCCGATCTCGGCGTGCGGCTGCTGACCACCGAAGACCCGCATGAAGCAGCGGCCCTGGCCGCCGAACTCGATCAACTGAACCGCGACCGGCGCGAGATCGAAGCGGCGGTTACCGCCGAAGCGCTTGCCGCCTGCGCCGGCGACGCGCCGATCGCCGTCATCGCCGGCGAGGGCTGGCACCCCGGCGTCATCGGCATCGCCGCGGCGCGAGTGAAGGAACGGCTGCACCGTCCGGCGATCGTCATCGCCATCCAGGAAGACGGCACCGGCAAGGGCTCCGGACGTTCGCTGCCCGGCGTCGATCTGGGTGCCGCCGTGCTGGCGGCAAAGGACGCCGGGCTGCTCGTTGCCGGCGGCGGCCATGCCATGGCGGCAGGGCTGACGGTGGCGGCCGGCGGCGTGCCGGCACTGGCGGCGTTCCTCGGCGATTTTGTCGCGCGCGACGTCGGCGCGGCAACGGCAACGCGCAGCCTCGATTGCGACATGGCGCTGGCGCCGCGCGGGGTATCGGTGGCACTGGTCGAAGCGCTGGAGGCTGGCGGCCCCTATGGCCAGGCCTGGTCGCAGCCGCGCATTGCCGCCGGCCCCTTCACTGTGGTGCAGTGCCGCATCGTCGGCGAAGCCCATGTCCGGCTGGTGCTCGCCGGCGCCGATGGCGCGCGCGTGAAGGCGATCGCCTGGCGCGCTGCCGATGGCCCGCTGGGGGCAGCGCTGGCCGCTGCCGGCGGCCGGCGCCTTTATGTCGCTGGCCGGGTCAAGGCCGATGAATGGCAGGGCCGCCGCGATGCCGAGATGGAGATCGACGACATCGCCTGGGCCTGAAGCGCTTCTGCCGATATCGGTGCTTGACGAAGCCGCGCGTCCGCTTTAGCAGCCCGGTTCCGCGCCGGTCCCTTCGTCTAGCGGTCTAGGACATCGCCCTTTCACGGCGAGAACACGGGTTCGAGTCCCGTAGGGATCACCAGCCTTTTTCAGGGCTTGGCGCGGGTGGCACCGGGCACAGGTTGCCGCTGGCCTTGCCTGCCTTCACCGCACTCGCATGGCCGGCTACCCGCCGCTCCTGGCCGGTAAAGGGCCTTCCCGGATCGCCGGCTTCACGAGATTGACATCGGTTTGCTGCATGGATGCGGGCAGACCAGTCGCGCGGCCAACTCACGGGCGCGCCGAACCCTCAGGAGCCCCCGATGCCTGCACCCGGACAACCCTTCTACGACCCCAACAACGCGCTCTGGTACCGCGGCACCGTCGATGGCGAAGCGATCGTTGCCGATGACGGCAACAACGTCATCCGCGGCCTCGGCGGCGACGACACGCTCGACGGACGCGGCGGCAACGATGTGATCTACGGCCTCGAAGGCTCCGACAGCATCCTCGGCGGCCTTGGCGACGATACGCTCTATGGTTCGGCAAAGCCCGATGGCAACGACGGCAACGACACGATCCTCGGCGGCGACGGCAATGATTTCATCAGTGGCGGTTTCGGGGACGACAATCTGCTTGGCGGCAACGGCAATGATCGCATTTTTGGGGGCGACGGCTTCGATCGGCTGACCGGCGGCAATGGCGACGACACGCTGAACGGCGGCATGGGCGACGACACGCTTTCGGGTGGCGCCGGTGCCGATGTCCTGATCGGCGGTCCCGGCCGCACGCTGATGTCGGGCGGTACCGGCAACGACATTTTCTCGTTCTTCAACGTCGATACCAGCGTTGCCGATCCGTTCGCGCGATCGGTGATCAGCGATTTCGTGCGCGGGCAGGACAAGATCCAGCTGCTGTTCACCGGCAATGGCAGCGGCACGCCCAACCCGGCGGCAGTGTCGTTCGCCAATCTGGGCGCGCGCGGTTCGCTGGTTCGCGTCGATGCCGACCAGGACGGCTTTGCCGAGTTCGAGGTCCAGGTTTCGACGGCGCGCGTCACCATCGACGATATCCTGTTCGGCTGATCCGCCGCGGACACGAAAAAGGGCGGGCGCCGCGGCGCCCGCCCTTTTCAATGCCGGCGGCCGGCGATCAGTGCCCCAGCGACTTGACGATGGTTTCCACCATCTTCTTGGCATCGGCGAGCAGCATCATCGTGTTGTCCATGTAAAAGACTTCGTTGTCGACGCCGGCATAGCCAACGCCGCCCATCGAACGCTTCACGAACAATACCGTCTTGGCCTTTTCGACATCGAGGTTCGGCATGCCGTAGAACGGCGAGGTATTGTCGGTCTTGGCCGCCGGGTTGGTGACAGCGTTGGCGCCGATGACGAAGGCGACAGCGGCCGGGGCGAATTCGCTG
>JBBQWE010000025.1:0-27005 GCA_038210855.1 Sphingomonadales bacterium
GCCTGCGCTTAAGTGTCGCAACAGGGAACGGCAGTTACCGCCGCCGCAGCAGCCCGACCGCCAGCAGCCCGACCCCGCCCACCACCGCCGCCGTTGCGGCCGGGCGCAGTTGCGCTTCCAGCCACAGCGAGGTGCGACGGACGTTGAGGTCCTGGTTCGAATCGATGCGGCCGTCGGCGCGGGCTTCGAAAAGATTGTCATCGGCGCCGGCCGATGGCGGCGTGTCGGTGCTTTGCGCGGCTGATCCCATCAGCTTCGCCATCACCCAATCGGTGATCCCGGGCGCAATGACATCGCTTTTGGAAACGGCGAGCCCGGTGCCGCCGACGGTGATTTCGCGCCGCGGCGTTTCGCAACAGAACAGGATGGCGCGCGCAACGAGCCGCGGATCATAGACGATCGGCGGAATGCGCGCCGGCTTGTCCATCTTGTTGCGGGCGTGTTCGGGATAGGGCGTGTCCATGCCGCTGGGCTTGATCAGCGTAACGCTTACCGGGGCATCGTCCATCAGCAATTCCATGCGCAACGCATCGGTGAAACCGCGCACCGCGTGCTTCATCGCCGAATAGCTGCCCTGCAGCACCATGGTCCGCTCGCTGAGCACCGAGCCCAGATTGATGATGGCGCCGCCCGATTTGCGAAGGTGGCGGGCCGCGACCACGCTGCCTTCGACGGTGCCGAAATAGCCGACATCGAAGACGCGGCGGTGTTCGGCGTCGCTCAGGTCCTCGACCTTGGCATAGACGGCGGCGGCGGCGTCGTTGATCCAGCTGTCGAAGCCGCCGAAGCGGGCAAGGGCGGCATCGGCAACGCGTTCCGCCCAGCCGGTTTCGCCGACATCGGCGGCCAGGAAATCGGCGTCGCTGCCGGCGGAGCGGCATTGTTCGGCAGTATCGCGCAGCGCGTCCTCGTTGCGGGCGACGACGAACAGCCGCGCGCCGCGCCGGGCCGCGGCGAGCGCGGTGGCAAGGCCGATGCCCGAGGTGGCGCCGGTGAGCACGAGGGTCTGCTGTTCGAGAGGCTTGAGTTTGACGGCCATGCGAATTGTCCCGGGACTGAGGAAGATGCCCGAGGAACGCCCTCGCCGAACACCGGATGCGTCGCCGCGACGAACCGTTTGTTACGATTGCTAACCACGGAATGGAATAAAAAATGTCATATTTGCAGACCTTTGTTACGATGCGCCAAATGGGGGCCGAATGCCGCAGGGTGATTTTGGCTATGGCGCAATGCACGGTCTCAGCCTAAGACATGTTTGCTCCCGGGAGATGTTCTTCCGGTGTCACCACTTGTCCGCGATCGCACCAGTAATGACTTTAAGTCATTGCTGATTTACTATCGTGCGACAATGGCGCGGAAGCATCGTGAAGGAATTTCCCATGACCGACCAGACCCACGATATCGTTGATACCGCCGTCGCCGCCGGTTCGTTCACCACGCTCGTCGCCGCCGTCACGGCCGCCGGCCTTGTCGAAACGCTCAAGGGCGCCGGCCCGTTCACCGTTTTCGCGCCGAGCGATGACGCCTTCGCCAAGCTGCCCGCCGGCACTGTCGAAGAACTCGTCAAGCCCGAGAACAAGGACAAGCTGACCGCGATCCTGACGCTGCACGTCATGGCCGGCAAGGTCATGGCCGCCGACGTCACCGGCGCCACCGCCACCCCGGCTTCGGTCAACGGTGAAGTGCTGCACGTCGATGGCACCAATGGCGTTACCGTCAACGGCGCCAAGGTCGTCACCGCCGACATCGCCTGCACCAACGGCGTCATCCACGTCATCGACACCGTGCTTCTGCCCAAGGGCTGAACCGCACGTTCCGGCGCCCCTTCAGGGACGCCGGCCAAAAGGCCCGGTCGCGCAAGCGGCCGGGCTTTTTTTGTTTTTCGGCAAAAAAAATACCGGCTGCGGGGCAAATCCCGCGCCGGTCAAGCGCCGATCCCGCGACCGCGATGCGAAAGATCAAACCCGGCTTGCCGGCCGCCCCTCGTCCCGGACCAGCCGCGCTGCCCACGCATAGCCGCGCCGCGTCGCCTGCCATTCGCCGCCAAGGCCCTGCGCTGCGGCGACAGCCGCCACCGCCGACGGCAGCGCAGCGCGCGGCGTGACATCGAAGCGGGCCAGCCAGGCAAACAGCGCGCGCCGGAAAGCGGCGGGAAGCCGCTCCTGCTGGCCAAAATCGACCAGATCGAGCCGGCCGCCCGGCGCCAGTGCGCGCGCCGAAGTCGCCAGCGCCGTTTGCCAGTCGGGAATCATCGACAGGGTGTAGGACAGGAAAACCCGGTCGAACCCCGCACCATCCGACAGTGCCGCCGCATCAAACGCCGTCGCATCGCCCTGCGCCAGCGTAATCCGGTCCGAAAGCCCGGCGCGAGCGACATTGGCGCGCGCGGTAACAAGCATTTCGGCGGAGATATCGATGCCGGTGAAGCGCGCCGCCGGAAAACGCCGCGCCGCGACGATCAGGTTGCGGCCGGTGCCGCAACCGACTTCGAGAACGCGCGCCCCCGGCGCAGCAGCGAGGCCGGCGATCAGATCATCGCGCCCGAGCAGGTAATATTTGCGGGTGAGGTCGTAGATGTGGCGCTGGCGGCGGTAGATGCGGTCCATCGCGGCCTGGGGGTTCGCCGCGGCTGCGGTCATGCGGTGCCGAGCGTGTAGAGGTGGACACCGCCATAGATCGACGACCGATCGGCGCGGGTGAAGCGCGCCGAATCGGCCTGCGCATAATGCCAGCGATCGAGAATCGCTGCCGGCACCCGGCCGGGCAACAGGCTGGGTTCGGCCGCGGTGCGGAACAGCACGCGCGCGCCGGGACGCGCAGTGCGGGTAATCTCGCTCCACAATTCGGTCAGCTGCGTATCGGTCATCCAGTCCTGCGCATCGAGCAGAACATAGCGGTCGCAGCTGGCTTCGGGCTGTTCGCGCAGGAAATCGGTGAAATTGATGTGGCGATAATCGACGCGATCCACCCGATCGACGACGGCGCGATAGTTTTCGGCCTGGAGATAGGGCGGCAGCGGCGCCTGCGGGCCCTTGCCATAGCCGCGGCCGAAGGCCTGCCAGGCGAAATAATTGTCGTTGACGGCAAAATCGCACGACAGTTTTTCCAGCCGCGCCTTCAGCACGCTCGCCATGTCGGGGGCATCGCCGAGCAGCGCCTTGTATTGTGCCGGCGGAATGCCGAGGCCGAACAGCGACGCCGGGTTGCCGGTCAGCCAGCGCACGAATTTCTTGTCGAACAGCGGTGCGAAGCGGGTTTCGAAAATCTCGCGCTGTTCCTCCAGCGACTGCGCCTCCAGCATCTCGCGGGTGTCGATACCATAGGCCCGCGCCAGCAACTGGCCGGTGACGATGAAGCTGCCGAGCAGGCCGCGACGATAGAAGTTGCTGGCGAAGCCGCCGATGCGGCGGCGCCCCATCGGGTCGCGACCTTCCCAATAGCGCCGCGAATTGGTGTCGAGGTGTGGGGCGACGTGGGTCTTGTAGGCGGCGACATTGGCCGGGCTGTCGGCTTCGCCGAAAAACCGGTGGAAATCGGCCTGGTCGGGCAGGTGCCGGGCCGCGGCCAGTTTCAGGCGCCCCAATGCGACATGGGCGGTGTTGAGATCGACCGCCGTGATCCGCGCCGGATCGGCGGTGAGGTAGGACAGAACATTGCAGCCGCCGCTGGCGATGGTGACGAGGTGCATGCCGGGGCCAAGCTGCAGCGCTTCCAGATCGACCGCCGGGTCCTCCCAGATCTGGGCGTAGACCAGCCCGCGAAAGGCAAAGGTGAAGGCGCGTTCGAGGACGCCCTGCTTGCTGAATTCGTCATGCTGGTGAACGGCGGCACGAACGGCGGCGTGCCGCGGGGCCTTGGCAATGCGCGCGGCGGCGTTGGCCATGTCTGTACTTTCCTGCGGTTGACGCACCATAGGTCGGGCAGATGACGGATCGGTTACAATGCGCCTCGGCTGGCGGTGCAGCGCGCGCATGCCGGCGCGGCCGGCGGCAGAGCCGCCGAGTCCGTTTTTTTCAGAGAAGTGGAAAGCAGGACGGGCGCGGCGGAGCCGCGTCGTCAGACGAGACGACAAGGGCGGCGGCGGGCCGGCCTTGTCGCTCGCTGGCCGGGCTTGCGCGAGTCGGCAAACAGCTTCGCTGTTTGCGCGCCGCGCTACGCCGCGAACTGGTTCATCGTGTTGTGGGCGCCGCCGGCCTTCAGCGCGGCTTCGCCGGCGAAATATTCCTTGTGGTCGTCGCCGATGTCCGACCCGCTCATGTTCTGGTGCTTCACACAGGCGATGCCCTCGCGGATTTCGGCGCGCTGGACATTCTTGACATAGCCGAGCATGCCCGCCGCCCCGAAATATTCGCGCGACAGATTGTCCGTGCTGAGCGCTGCCGTGTGATAGGTCGGCAGGGTGATGAGGTGGTGGAAGATGCCGGCGCGATTTGCCGCATCGGCCTGGAAGGTGCGGATCCGTTCATCGGCTTCGATGCCGAGGTCGGTGGCGTCGTAATCGACGCTCATCAACCGGGCGCGATCATAGCTGCCGACATCACGGCCGGCAGCGACCCAGGCGTCATAGACCTGCTGGCGGAAATTCAGTGTCCAGTTGAAGCTCGGCGAGTTGTTGTAGACGAGCTTGGCATTGGGAACGACCTCGCGGATGCGGTCGACCATGCTGGCGATCTGTTCGATGTGCGGTTTTTCGGTCTCGATCCACAGCAGGTCGGCACCGTTCTGCAGCGAGGTGATGCAATCGAGCACGCAGCGATCGGCGCCGGTGCCTTCGCGGAACTGGAACAGGTTCGACGGCAGCCGCTTCGGCCGCAGCAGCTTGCCACCGCGGTTGAGGATGACATCGCCGTTCTTGGCCGTGGCCGGATCGATCTCCTCGCAATCGAGGAAGCTGTTGTACTGGTCACCGATATCGCCCGGCGTCTTCGACACGGCGATCTGCTTGGTGAGGCCCGCGCCCAGTGAATCGGTGCGCGTCACGATGATGCCATCGTCGATACCGAGTTCGAGGAAGGCGTAGCGGCAGGCGCGGACCTTGGCGAGAAAATCCTCGTGCGGCACCGTGACCTTGCCGTCCTGGTGGCCGCACTGCTTTTCGTCCGAAACCTGGTTTTCGATCTGCAGCGCGCAGGCGCCGGCCTCGATCATCTTCTTGGCAAGCAGGTACGTCGCCTCGGCGTTGCCGAAACCGGCGTCGATATCGGCGATGATCGGCACGACGTGCGTCTGGAAATTCTCGACGGCATTGAGCAGTTGCTTCTCGCGGATGGCGTCACCGGCGGCACGCGCCGCGTCGATATCGCGGAACATCATGCCCAGTTCGCGCGCATCGGCCTGGCGCAGAAAGGTGTAGATTTCCTCGATCAGCGCCGGAACACTGGTCTTTTCGTGCATCGACTGGTCGGGCAGCGGCCCGAAGTCGCTGCGCAGCGCGGCGACCATCCAGCCGGAAAGATAGAGGTAGCGGCGCTCGGTGGAGCCGAAATGCTTCTTGATGGCGATCATCTGCTGCTGGCCGATGAAACCGTGCCAGGCACCGAGCGACTGGGTGTAATTGGCCGGATCGGCGTCATAGGCGGCCATGTCGCGGCGCATGATGGCAGCGGTGTATCTGGCGATGTCGAGCCCGGTCGGGAAGCGGTTCTGCAGGCGCATGCGGGCGACGCTTGCTGCGTTGATGCCGTCCCAGCGGCCATCATGGGCGGCGATCAGGCTGGCGGTGTGGGCGATATGGTCCTGGTACGACATGGGCGACGGGCCTTTGCATGAATGTTCGCAGTAACGGCGGCGGCGAGCCGTCCTTCGGGACGTTTCTCGCCGCTGGCTCCCCAAGCTGCCAGCGCCGCTGTTGCGCTTGGCGGCGGGCAAGGTCAACGCCAATCGGTCAACGAATCGTGTCAAAATGTGGTGCCCTGGCCGATTGTTTCTGTTAAGCTGTGCGTGTTTTGACAGAAAAGCCGTCCCCCGCGCCGGAAGCCCCGCTGCCCGTCGGCGAGCGCAAGCTGTTCGCCGGCGCCCGCATCCGGCGCCTGCGCGCGGCACGCGGCCTCAGCCAGACTCGAATGGCCAATGATCTGGGCATCTCGGTCAGCTATCTCAACCTGATCGAACGCGACCAGCGGCCGCTTTCGGCGGCGTTCCTGCTGCGCCTCGCCCATGGCTATGACATCGACCTGAAAAGCCTGGTCGATGGCAATGGCGCCGATGTCACCGACGATCTGGTGCGCGTGTTCACCGATTCGCGGCTGATCGGCATCGACGTGCCGCGCGCCGAATTGCGCGAACTCGCCGCGCGTTCGCCGGGCATCGCCGAGGCGCTGCTCCGCCTGCACGCCGACGCGCCGGCCGGCCCGGCCACCCCCGAACGTCCCGGGCCGCTCGGTGCCGTCACCCGGATGATCGATTCGGTCGGCAACCACTTCGCCGGCATCGATTCGGCTGCCGAGGCGCTTGCCGACGATCTTCGCCTGTCGGCCGCCGACCTCAATGCCGCCGTCGTGGAGCGGCTGCGGGCCCGCCACGCCATCACCGTTCGCGCCCTGCCGGGGCCGGTGATGCCCGATGCGCTACGCCGGCTCGATCTCCATTCGCGCCAGCTGCATATCTCCGAAAGCCTCGACGCCGCATCGCGCGGCTTTGCTGCTGCCGTCCAGCTGGCGCTGATCGAACTCGCCCGGCCGATCGCCGACACGATCGCCGGCGCCGGCATCGCCGATCCGCTCGCCGCGCGCGCCGCCACCGTGGCGCTCGCCAAATATGCCGCCGCGGCGCTGCTCATGCCCTATGGCCGCTTCCTCGCTGCCTGCGAGGCGACGGGTTATGATGTCGAGCTGCTGCAGGCGCGCTTCGGCCGCGGTCTCGAACAGGTGGCGCACCGGCTGACGACGCTGGGCCGCCCCGGTGCCCGCGCCATCCCGTTCTTTTTCCTGCGCGTCGATCGCGCCGGCATCATCTCCAAATCCTTCGCGCCCGGCACCTCGCCGATCCCGACGATCGGCGGCTGCGCGTTGTGGAACCTGCACGCCGCCTTCGATCACGCCGGCGAGGTTCGCCGCCAGCTGGTCGAAATGGAGGATGGCCACCGTTTTCTGACGCTGGCTCGTACCGTCCGGCCAGCGGCGGCGCCATGGGGCAGCCCGCGCGCCGAATTCGCCATCGGCATCGGCTGCGATGCCCGCCACGCCGCGGCGCTGGCGTGGAGCGCCGGGCTCGACCTTGCCGGGCCGGCAACGCCGATCGGCCCCGGCTGCGCCGCCTGCCACCGCGCCGCCTGCCGCCAGCGCGGCCTGCCGCCGGCGGGAGCGCATCTTGCCTTCGACGAGCGCCAGCGCGGGCTGACACCCTTTCGTTTCAGCGAGGAATGAGGCATCGATCGAAGCCGGGCCGAACGAAACAAGACGCGCGCCGGGGAAGATTGCCATGCGACCCACCATCCTCGCCGGCCTGGCCGCTGGTCAGCGAGGGCGACAACTACGACGGCTCGCCGATCCCGCGGCATTCGAGCCGGCCCGACCTCGAAGCACCGAAATTCAGTTGGACGCCATCGATCGCGCCATCGGGCATGGCGATCTACAATGGCGCCCAGTTCCCGGCGTGGAAGCGCAACTTGCTGGTGGGCGCGCTTGCCGGCCAGGCGCTGATCCGCCTCGTCACCAGCGGTGCGATTGTCGTTGCCGAGGAGCGCTATCCGATCGGCTATCGCGTTCGCGATGTCGCTGTCGGTCCCGGCGGCGCGGTCTATCTGCGTACCGACGGCCCCGGCGGCCGCATCCTCAAGCTGACCAAATAGCCACGGCGATTGCCGGGCATGGCGCTTTGGGCCTATCAGCCGCCCCGACACGGCAGCGGAGACCCATGTGACGAACGACGGCATCGAAGTGCATGGCGCGCTGCAGCCCGGCTATGAAACCATCCTGACGCCGGCGGCGCTGGCCTTTGTCGCGCAACTGCACCGGATGTACGAACCGACGCGCCGGTCGCTGCTGGCAGCGCGAGAGCATCACCAGGCGTGGTACGATGCCGGCAACCCCATTGATTTTCCGGGCGAAACCAGCTCCATCCGCGCCGACAGCGTGTGGAAGGTGCGTCCCGCCCCCGCCGATCTGCAGGACCGCCGCGTCGAGATTACCGGGCCGTGTGACCGCAAGATGGTGATCAACGCGCTCAATTCCGGCGCGCAATGCTTCATGGCCTGTCTGGAAGATGCATCGGCGCCGACCTGGGACGTGATGGTGCAGGGCCAGGTCAATCTGCGCGACGCCGCCGCCGGCACCATCACCCTTGAAGACAACAATGCGGGCGGGGGCAAGTCCTACCGGCTGAACGACACGACCGCGGTGCTGATCTGCCGCCCGCGCGGCTGGCACCTCGACGAGGCGCACATGACCGTCGATGGCGAGCGGGTCGCTGGCGCGATCTTCGATTTCGGTCTCTATGCCTTTCACAATGCGAGGGCCTTGGTGGCGCGCGGCACCGGGCCGTATTTCTACCTGCCCAAACTGGAACATTATCTGGAGGCGCGGCTGTGGAACAACATCTTCGTCACCGCCCAGTCGATGCTCGATTTGGCCGTAGGCACGCTGCGCTGCACCTGCCTTATCGAAACGCTGCCCGGCGCCTTCATGGCCGAAGAGATACTGTATGAACTGCGCGAACACATCGTCGCGCTGAACTGCGGCCGCTGGGATTATATCTTCAGCTATATCAAGACGTTCCGCAACGACCCGAGCCGGGTGCTGCCCGATCGCGCCGCCGTTACCATGGCAGTGCCGTTCATGGCCGAATATGCAGCGCACGTCATCCGCACCTGCCACAAGCGCGGCGCCCATGCGATGGGCGGCATGAGCGCCTTCATCCCGGTGAAGGACGACGAAGCCGCCAACGCCAAGGCCTTCGCCGCCGTGCGCGCCGACAAGGAACGCGAGGCCAGCCTCGGCCATGACGGCACCTGGGTTGCCCACCCCGGCCTCGTCGGCGTTGCCCGCGAGGTCTTCGATCGGCTGATGCCGGGGCCGAACCAGCTGCATGTCATTCCGGCCGGCACGGTTTCGGCCGAGGCGCTGACCACGGCACCGGCCGGCCCCAAGACGCTCGCCGGCCTGACCAACAACGTCAATGTCGGCATCGGCTACATCGCTGCCTGGCTGCGCGGCCAGGGCGCCGTGCCGCTACACAATCTGATGGAAGACGCGGCCACCGCCGAAATCAGCCGCACCCAGCTATGGCAATGGCGCACCGCGGGCGTGGTGCTCGACAGCGGCGAAGCTGTCGATGCGGCGCTGATCGACCGGGTCACCGACGCGCAGCTCGCCGTCTGGCAGGCGCAGGTGGGCGACAATTTCTTCGCCGCCGGCAAATACCGCGAAGCCGCCGACATCTTCCGCACCCTGGTGCTCGCCGACCGGCTGGAGGCGTTCCTGACAGTGCCGGCGTACGAGCATCATTTCGCACGGTAACGATGCGGGAATGGCAAGCCGGGCGACCGGGGCGGGCGTTTCCTTCGCCAACCCCGGTCGCGGCGATTACAGGATGAACTTGCTGAGGTCGGTATCGCGCGCGATGGCGCCGAGTTCGCGCTCGACATAGGCGGCATCGACCGTCACCGTTTCGCCGCCGCGTTCGCTGGCTTCGAAGCTGATGGTTTCCAGCAGCTTTTCCATCACCGTCTGCAACCGCCGCGCGCCGATATTCTCGACGGCGTCGTTCACCTGCGCGGCCGTGCGGGCGATTGCGTCGATGCCGTCTTCCGTCAGCGCCAGGGTAACGCCTTCGGTTGCCAGCAAACCGGTATACTGGCGGATCAGCGAGGCTTCGGTATCGGTCAGGATGCGACGGAAATCCTGCATCGTCAGGCCTTTCAGCTCGACGCGGATCGGCAGCCGGCCCTGCAGTTCGGGCAGCAGGTCGGAAGGCTTCGACACATGAAACGCCCCCGAAGCGATGAACAGCACATGGTCGGTCTTCACCGGGCCGTATTTCGTCGCCACCGTGGTGCCCTCGATCAGCGGCAGCAGGTCGCGCTGCACGCCCTCGCGGCTGACCGAACCGCCGCGCACATCGCTGACGGCGATCTTGTCGATTTCATCGAGGAAGACGATGCCATTGGCTTCGGCCGAGCGCACCGCCTCGCGCGCGATTTCCTCGTCATCGAGCCGCTTGTCCGATTCCTCGGCGACCAGCACCTCCCACGCTGCCTCGATGGCCATCTTGCGGCGCTTGGTGCGGCCGCCCATCGCCTTGCCGAACATTTCCCCCAGGTTGATCATGCCGACCTGGCCGGGCTGCATGCCCGGCATTTCGAACGACGGCGGCGCGTCGGCGACTTCGATCTCGATCTCGCGGCCCTTCAGGTCGCCGCTGCGGAAACGGTCGCGGAACGCCAGCCGGGTCGCCTCGCTGGCGTCCTTGCCGACCAGCGCATCGAGCAGCCGGCCTTCCGCTGCCGTCTCGGCCGGCGCCCGCACTTCGGCACGGCGGCGCTCGCGCACCAGCCGGATCGATTCCTCGACCAGGTCGCGGACGATCGAATCGACGTCGCGGCCGACATAGCCGACCTCGGTGAACTTGGTTGCCTCGATCTTCAGGAACGGTGCACCGGCCAGCCGGGCCAGCCGCCGGCTGATCTCGGTCTTGCCGCAACCGGTGGGCCCGATCATCAGGATGTTCTTCGGCGTGACTTCATCACGCAGATCGTCACCCAACCGCTGCCGCCGCCAGCGATTGCGCAGCGCGACCGCAACAGCGCGCTTGGCGTCATCCTGCCCGACGATGTGGCGATCGAGCGCGGTGACGATCTCGCGAGGGGTCAGGCCGGCCTCGTCGGCAACAATTCGCATCGGGGGGGTCATGGTGCAGGTTCCGCTTGGAGTTCGGGGGCGGCGGCGGGTCGCGCGGCAAGGGCCGCGGCGATCGGCGCGTCCGTGGCGCGCGTCACCCAGGCCGGATATTGCATTTCGGGCCGCGTGGCCCTTTCCAGCCGGGAAACGTCCTCGGGCAACAGCGCCAGCGACGCCGCGGCGATATTGTCATCGAGCTGCGACAATTTCGAAGCGCCGATGATGACGCTCGAAACCGCCGGACCGGCGAGCACCCAGGCAAGCGCCACCTGCGCCACGCTGGCGCCGCGGGCGTCGCCGATCTCGCGCAGGGTTTCGACGAGGCCGAAGCCCATTTCCTTGTCGAAGGGGATCATGTCGAAGCCCGACAACCGGTTGTCGGGATCCTTCAGCGCCTCGCGGCTGTATTTGCCGCTGAGGAAACCGCCGGCGAGCGGGCTCCACGCCGACAGGCCGAGACCATAGCGCGCGCACATCGGCAACACTTCATGCTCGATGCCGCGGCCAAGCAGCGAATACATCATCCGGACATGGCTGAACGGCGCCCAGCCATTGGCACGCTGCAGTTCGATCGCCGCGGCGATTTTCCACGCCGACCAGTTCGAAACGCCGAGATAGCGCGCCTTGCCGGCCCGGACGATGGCATCCAGCGCCGCCAGCGTTTCTTCCAGCGGCGTGTTGGCGTCGTCACGATGCGCGATGAAGACATCGACATGGTCGGTTCCGAGCCGCACCAGGCTCTGGTCGATCGACCAGTGCAGATGCGCCGCCGACAGGCCGCTGCGATTGAGCGGTGCGCCGGTACGCCAGCCGGCCTTGGTGGCGATCACCACCGCGTCGCGCCGCCCGCCGATCACCTCGCCGAGCAGGGTTTCGGACTCGCCGCCGGCATAGACATCGGCGGTATCGAAGAAGTTGATGCCGGCGCCGATGGCGCGATCGATCATCGTCCGGGCGTCGGCCGCGCCGGTCTTGGCCAGCGCGCCGTTGCCGCTGCCCAGGGTGAAGGTCATGGTACCGAGTGACAGCCGCGAAACGATCAGGCCGGTGTTGCCGAGGCGGCTATAGCGCATCGACCGCCTCCGGACCGGCGTCGATGCTTTCGACCGTCAGCTGATCGTTGGTGTAGACGCAGAGTTCGGCGGCGATCCCCATGGCGCGGCGCGCGATCGTTTCGGCGTCGTGATCCGAATCGGCGAGGGCCCGCGCCGCAGCGAGGGCGAAATTGCCCCCGGAACCGATCGCCGCCATGCCGCCGACCGGTTCCAGCACATCGCCGGTGCCGGTCAGCACCAGCGTAACTTCGGCATCGGCGACGATCATCATCGCTTCCAGCCGGCGCAGATAGCGATCGGTACGCCAGTCCCTGGCAAGTTCGACGGCAGCGCGCGTCAACTGGCCGGGATAGCGTTCCAGCTTGGCTTCCAGCCGTTCGAACAGGGTGAAGGCATCGGCGGTGGCGCCGGCAAAGCCGCCGATGACGCTGCCGCCGGGGCCGAGCCGGCGGACCTTCTTCGCGTTGGGCTTCATGATCGTCGGCCCCATCGAAACCTGGCCGTCGCCGGCGATGGTGACACGGCCGGCCTTGCGCACCGACACGATGGTCGTGCCGTGCCAATCGGGGAAATCTGCCATGGGAATGGTGGTGCTTTCGGTGAATGCTTGCAAAGACCCATGTAGGAAGCCGTCGCGGCAACGCAAAGCCACTCGCCTTTGCAACGGTTGGCAACCGTTGCCGGCATCTGCTAGCCCGCGACGATGGCAGCCCCCGGAACCCTGATCGTCCATGACCTGACTGTCGCGCGGTCGTTGCCGCGGCGCGGCGTCGGGCTGGAAATCTGGCACTGGCTCGGTACCGCCTTCCTCGCGCTCGGCGGCTGGAAGGTTGTCGGGGACTGGCCCGCCGATCGCAAGGTGGTCGTCACCGCCGGGCCGCACACGTCGAACTGGGACGGCATCTGGATGATCGCGGCGGCGGCGAAATGGCGGATCCGGCTGCGCTACATGGGCAAGAAAAGCCTGACCGATGGCCCCTTCGGCGCCATCGTGCGATGGACCGGTTGCATCCCGATCGACCGCACGCGCAGCAACGATGTCGTCGCCGCGATGAAGACGGCGTTCGATGCCACCGACGGCCTGGTGCTGGTGGTGCCGCCCGAAGGCACCCGCGATGCGGTGCGCAAGTGGAAATCCGGCTTTTATCACATTGCCGTCGGCGCCGGCGTGCCGATCACCTTCGCCGTGATGGATTATGCCAGGAAAACCGTCAGCCTGCCGGCGACATTGTGGCCGAGCGGCGACTACCTTGCCGATCTCGCCATCATCCAGGGCTTTTACGCCGATGCCACGCCGAAATATCCCGAAAAGTTCATCCTGACCGGGGAGTGATCGGCAGTCGCCGGACAGGGCAGGCAGATGATGGCGCCGACGACGGCAATTCCTGTCCTACACCGGTCCGATCGGCTATGACCACGCCGTTCTTTGAAAAACGCTATCGATCTGGCGCGCGGGGCGACGCTTGCCGCCCCGAACGCGGGCTCGTGCGGTGGCGAACGGCAAATCGCAAAACCTGCGAAAACTGTAAAATATGTAAAATAGAAACGGCGATCAGCGACGGGCCACCCGGTCGCGAATCTTGTCGAAACCCGCCTTGATCGCCGCGACGCGCGCATCGAACATCGGTTCGAACTGGGTGTCGGTCAGGATATAGGGCCAGTCGCCCTCGATCGCCTCGACGACCAGTTCGCCGACCCACAGCGGGTCGATACCATGGGCGATGGCCTGTTCGGCAAGCTTGACGAATTCGGCGATCTGGCCTTCGGGCACCGGTTGTTCGATGCTGCCGGCCAGCCGTTCGGGAACGGCGCGTTGCGATTCCATGATGCGCGTGCGGATGAAGCCGGGGCACAGCACCGAAACGCCGATACCGCGCGGTGCCAGTTGCGGCCGCAGCAGTTCCGAAAGCGCGACGACGCCATATTTGGTGACATTGTAGGAAGGGTTGGTCGCCGGGATCAGCCCGGCCATCGACGCCGTCGAAACGATCTGGCCGCCTTCGCCATGGGCTTCCAGCAGCGGCCCGAAGATCTCGATACCCCAGACGACCGACATCAGATTAACTCCGATCGTCCAGTCCCAGCTTGCATCGGTCCATTGGCCATAGCCGGCACCGCCGCCCACCCCGGCATTGTTGACGAGGATATGGACCCGGCCGAAGCGTTCGATGGTGGCGTCCGCTGCGGCCTGCAGCTCGGCCTTCAGCGACACATCGCCACGAAACCCCTCGACATCGGCATTCGTCGCCTGCAGCGCGGCGACCGCCGTGGCCAGCGCATCGGCCTCGATATCGCAGAGCATGACCTTGACGCCGCTTTGCGCCAGCGCCGTCGCGATGCCGAGCCCGATCCCCGATGCGGCGCCCGTTACGAAGGCCACCTTGCCTGCCAGATTCTGCATGTCTCTCTCCCGTTGGACAAGCCTTGCGGCAGCGGCCCGGCGGCGGCAACCCGCTACTTCCACAGGCCCGCATCGCGGCTCCGGCGCTGCAATGGCGATGGCGATGGCGATGCGGGTCCTGCTGCTGCGACGGTACGGAATTCTTGCCGCTCCGGCTGCGATGGCCTAGGTCGCCGCCATGCGCACCGCCTCCGTCAGCCGAACCACCAAGGAAACCGCCATCGAAGCGACGGTCGGCCTCGACGGCAGCGGCACCTGTCGCGTTTCGACAGGCATCGGCTTTCTCGATCACATGATCGAACAATTGTCGCGCCACAGCCTGATCGACATCACCCTGTCGGCCAAGGGCGATCTGCACATCGATGGCCACCACACCACCGAAGACAGCGGCATCGCCCTCGGCGAGGCGGTGGCAAAGGCGCTCGGCGATCGGCGTGGCATCACGCGCTATGGCGATGCGCTGATTCCGATGGACGAGACGCTGACCCGCGTCGCCATCGACATTTCCGGCCGGCCCTACCTCGTCTGGCGGACAGCGTTTACCCAGCCCAAGCTCGGCGACCTCGATACCGAAATGTTCAAGGAATTCTTCGCGGCCTTCGCCGGCGCCGCCGGGATCACCCTGCACATCGAGACGCTGTACGGCGTTAACAACCACCATATCGCCGAAAGCTGCTTCAAGGGGCTGGCCCGCGCCCTGAAGGTCGCGGTGGCACTCGATCCGCGGCAAGCCGGTGTCGTTCCGTCGACCAAGGGCAGTCTTGGCGGCGTTACCGATGTCTGACCGCGTCGCGGTCGTCGATTACGGTGCCGGCAATTTGCATTCGGCGGCACGCGTCCTCGCTGCCGCCGGCGCCGGCCCTGTCGAAGTCACCAGCGACCCCGATCGCATCGCCGCCGCCGACCGGCTCGTGCTGCCCGGCGTCGGCGCCTTTGCCCAGTGCATAACCGCGCTGCGCAGCGCTGCGGGGCTGGAGGCGGCGTTGGCCGAGGCGGTGCTGCGCCGCGGCGTGCCATTTCTCGGAATCTGCGTCGGCATGCAGTTGCTCGCCACCACCGGCCACGAACATGGCGAACATCAGGGCCTTGGCTGGCTGCCCGGCCGGGTGACGCGGCTTGTCCCCGATGATCCGGCGCTGAAGATCCCGCACATGGGCTGGAACGCCGTCGTGCCGGTGGGCGGCCCTGGCCCGGGCAGCGCAGCGCCGGCCGGCCACGCCTATTTCGTGCACAGCTATCGCTTCGATCCCGACGACCCCGCCGATGTCCGCGCCACCGCCGACCATGGCGGCAGCTTCCCGGCGATCGTCGCCCGCGGCAACATCACCGGCGTGCAGTTCCACACGGAAAAGAGCCAGGCCTATGTGCTGGCGTTCCTCAGCGACTGGCTTTCGACATGATCATCTTCCCCGCCATCGACGTGAAGGGCGGCGATGTCGTCCGCCTGGCCGAAGGCGACATGGGCCGCGCCACCATCTACGGCGCCGATCCGGCGGCGCAGGCCCGCGCCTTTGCCGCCGTCGGTGCCGGGCATCTGCACATGGTCGATCTCGATGGCGCTTTCGCCGGTGGCAGCTGCAACGGCGCCGCCATCGCTGCCGCCATCGCCGCCTTTCCCGGCAAGGTGCAGGTCGGCGGCGGTATCCGCCTGCGCGAGAATGTCGAAGCGTGGCTCGCTGCTGGCGCCTGGCGGGTGGTGATGGGCACTGCCGCGCTGGAAAACCCCGGGCTGGTCCGCGACTGTGCCCGTGCTTTCCCCGATCGGATCGTCGTTGCTGCCGATGCCCGTGACGGCATGGTGGCGGCGCGCGGCTGGGCCGATGTTTCCACCGTCGCCATCGCCGATCTCGCGGCGCGATTCGAAGACGCCGGCGTCGCTGCGCTGCTGTTCACCGATGTCGGCCGCGATGGCCTGCTTAAGGGCGTCAACATCGATGCGACGCTGGCACTGGCCGCGGCGACGCGCCTGCCGGTGATCGCTTCAGGCGGCGTCGCCGGGATCGACGATATCACCGCGCTTGCCGGCCGGCCCGGGATCGAAGGCGTCATCACCGGCCGCGCGCTCTACGATGGCCGGCTCGATCTGGCCGCCGCACTGGCGGTCGCCGCCTGATGCCGCTCGCGGTTCGCATCATCCCGTGCCTCGATGTCGCCGACGGCCGCGTCGTCAAGGGCGTCAACTTCGTCGGGCTGCGCGATGCCGGCGATCCGGTCGAGGCTGCACGCGCCTATGATGCCGCCGGCGCCGACGAGCTTTGCTTCCTCGACATCACTGCCAGCCACGAGGACCGGCGCACGCTGCTCGACATCGTCTCGGCTACGGCCGAAGCCTGTTTCATGCCGCTGACCGTCGGTGGCGGCATCCGTTCGGTCGACGACGGGCGCGCGCTGCTGCTTGCCGGTGCCGACAAGATCGCCGTCAATTCCGCCGCCGTCGCCCGGCCGGCGCTGATCGGCGAACTTGCGGCGCGTTTCGGCGAACAATGCGTCGTCGTTGCCGTCGATGCCAAGGCGGTGGCGCCGGGCGCTTGGGAAATCTTCACCCATGGCGGGCGCCGCGCCACCGGAATCGACGCCATCGCCTTTGCTCGCGAGGCCGCCGACCGCGGCGCCGGCGAAATCCTGCTGACCAGCATGGACCGCGATGGCACGCGCAGCGGCTACGATATCCAACTGACCCGAAGCATCGCCGACGCCGTCTCCATCCCCGTCGTCGCCTCGGGCGGCGTCGGCGGCGTCGACGATCTTGTCGCCGGCATCCGCGACGGCCATGCTAGCGCCGTGCTCGCTGCCTCGATCTTCCACTTCGGCGAAGTTTCCATTCCCCAGGCCCGCGCCGCGCTCGCCGCTGCCGGCTTTCCGGTGCGACCATGACCGATCGTTTCGACCTGCTGCTCGAGACGATCCGCAGCCGCCGCGGCGGCGACCCCGCGGTCAGCTATGTCGCCAAACTCGCTCGCAAGGGCCGGGCGAAGATGGCGCAGAAGCTGGGCGAGGAAGCGGTCGAGACGGTAATTGCAGCCGTCGGCGACGATCGCGACGCCATGATCGGCGAAAGTGCCGACCTGATCTTCCACCTCGCCATGTTGCTCGCCGACATGGGATTGAGTTTCGACGACATTCGCGCCGAACTTTCCCGCCGCGAGGGCCTGTCGGGCATCGACGAGAAGGCCGCGCGGCACAGCTGACGTCGTGTCCCGGTACACAGGGTCGGGCCCGGCCCGTCGGTCAGACCGCCGCCCGGGCCAGTGCCGCCGGTTCCACCCGAGTCCAGCGAGCCAGCGTCGTCAGCGCCGAAGGCAGCGCACCGAGGCCGGCGACCAGCGCGAAGCGGCCCAACGCGGTGCCGGAAAGGCGCTGCAGGCGAGTGGCGAGACGGACCTGGCGTCCGACATCGCTGCGGAACTGCGTTTGGAAGGCCCGCGGATCGCTGCCGGCGGCGAGCATGTCGGCAGCAAGGCGGCCGCCGTGCACCGCCATGGCCATGCCGTCGCCGCAAAAACTCGGGATGACGGCGGCCTGGTCGCCGATCCGCCAGATCGCATCGGCAGCGGGGCTTGCGAGAAAACCATAGGGAATGGCAGCGATGGCCAGCGGCCTGGCCAGCAGTGCTTCGGCCTGGCCAAGCGGCGCCAGGCCGGGTTCGGCGAGAATGGCAGCGAAAAGTGCCGGCCAGCTGCCGCCCAGCGCGCGATAATGATCGGCATCGACGACGAGGCAGAGGTTGAGCCGATCGCCCTCGACCGGTTGCAGCCCGGCATAGCCATGGGCGAAACCGGTGACTTCGACCCGGCCGCGCAGGGCCGTGGCCAGCCGGGCGCTGCGGAAGAACATCTTGAAACCGATCAGCCCGCGGATGGTGCCGGCCGTATCGCGCGGCTGGCCGCGCAGATCGTGCTTGCCGGTGGCGAGCAGGATCGTCCCCGCGGCGTCGCCATCGGTGGTGACGGCGCGGTCACCGTCGAGATGGCGGACGCTGACGCCGCGGCGGACTTCGGCGCCAAGGCTGGCGGCATGATCGAGCAGTGCCTCGTCGAGACGCCGGCGGGTAACGCCGGTGGCGACGAAGGGCAGCGCCGCGCGGGCCGAGCGACGGCCGGCGTGGAGCACGACTTCGGCGATCGGCGCGCCGCCGAGCGGGGCGATATCGAGGCCGAGTGCCGACAGGTGCCGCGTCGCCTCGATCGACAGGAACTCGCCGCAGACCTTGTCGTGCGGGGCGGCCTCACGCTCGATCAGCAGCGGGTTCTTGCCGAGCAGCGCCAGCCGGGCCGCCGCTGCACCGCCGGCAAGGCCGCCGCCGACGATCACCGGACGAAGAACGGCGCCCATCATTGTCGATCCGATGATTTCAGGCGCCCCACGCCCCAGCGGAACGGCAGGTACCAGCGCACGCTGACCGGGGTTTCGGCAAGGCCGGCAAGCGCCAGCAGCCGCGGCCAGTCGGCGCGGGTGAAGCTGCGCCGCACCGACAATGCGCCGTCGTGCGCCACGATCGGGTGCCAGCGGAACAGCCACGCCAGCAGCCGGAAACCGGCCCAGGCGACCGGGTGGCGGTGCAGATCGTTGATGAACCAGCCGCGCTGTGCCGTGGCTTCCTGCCAGCCGAGAAAGCCGGCGAGTTCCCCATCGTCCATGTGGTGGCAGACGATCGAGGAAACGATGAAATCGGGGACGAATTCGAGCTCCTCGGCACGGCCGGTACGGTATTCGACGCCCAGCGCCGGGTCGGTCGCTGCCGCCGCCACCGGCGCACTGCGCGGGTTCATGTCGATGCCGATCAACCGGGCCCGCTGGCCGCGCGCCGCCGCCTCGGCGGCGATCGCGCGCAGCATGTCGCCATGGCCGAAACCGACGTCGACAAGGGTGAAGCTGTCCATGCCGGCGCTGGCGCGGGCCAGCCACGCCAGCGTCGGCCGACGCGCGAGGGTGATGGTGTTGACGCGCGCCAGATCGGCGATGACGGCGGCGTAAGTGCCCGGATCGAGGTCGTCGGCGTCCATCCGCTCGGGATCGGAAGCACGCCGGCCGAAATCGACAGTGCTGGGCTGGACAGCCATTTATCGAGCCGGAACCGAAAACGAGGAGGACGATGCCTCCGGCGGCCGGGGCCTCAGGCCCCAGCCGCCGGAGGCCGCTTTTCTGCAGGCAAATATACGACCAGCCGACGTCACTGGACGGTGAAGCGGAAGCTTTCGGCGGCGAGGCCGGGACCGAAGGCCACTCCGAAACCGCGTGCGCCGTTGGCGACATTGCCGCCGGCCGCCGCCATGATGCGTTGCAGCACGAACATCAGCGTCGCCGACGACATGTTGCCGTAATCCTTGAGCACGCCGCGCGACCAGCCCAGCGCGTCGGGTGCCAGTTCGAAACCGGCCTCTACCGCATCGAGAATGGTGCGGCCGCCGGCGTGTACCGCCCAGATATCGTAGTCGGACGGGCGGGTATCGCGCAGCAGGCCCTCGCCATCGTTGCGGGTGGCGTCGTGGCGCAGCGCGCGCTGGATGCGGCCGGGGACTTCGCCCGACAGATGCATGTCGAAGCCCTGGTCACCGACTCGCCAGGTGATCGCCTCGGCCGAATCGGCGATGGTGGCGGCGCGGAAATCGTGCAGCGCGATGCCGCCTTCTTCCGCCGTTACCAACGCCGCGGCGCAGCCATCACCGAACAGCAGCATCGACAGCACACGCTCCAGATCCTGCGTTTCCTGGAAATGCAGCGTGCAGAGTTCGAGATTGACGACCAGCACCCGCGCCGCAGGCTCCGACCGGACGAAATGATGCGCCAGCCGCAGTGCGTTGACAGCGGCGTAACAGCCCATGAAGCCGACGACCGTACGTTCGACCCCGGGATCGAGCCCGGCCGCCTTGACGATCAACTGGTCGATCCCCGGCGCCACGAAACCGGTGCACGACGCGACGATCAGATGGGTGATGCGCGCACGCTCTTCGCCCAGGCCGAGGGCGTCGATGGCGGCGACGGCCAGCCGCGGTGCCGTCGCTTCGTAACGGGCCATGCGCGCCGCCGTCGTCGGAAAGGCGCCGGGAACGTAGAAGCCCTCCGAATCGGCAACGAAACTGTCGGGATCGCGCACCGGTTCGAAATAGGACCAGCGGTGATCGATGCCGGCACGGCCGACCATGCGGCGAAAAATCAGCTGGGAACGGCGATCGTCGAACTGTTTGCCGACGAAATCGACAAAGGCGTTGTGGACATCGTTCGGCGGGACGGCGGTGCCGATGCGATTGATATGGGCAGTGGCCATCGAATTCTCCGGGCGGACCCTGCCCCCTATCACGGTGACGACAGGCCGCATCACTTGCAAGGTGTCACCGCGTCACGTCTATACGTTTGCCGTGACGGATTGTTTCTCGGATTGCCCCGGCGTGCGCATCGGCCACGCCCATGATGCCGGCGTGCGCACCGGCGTGACGCTGGTGGTGCCCGATGCTCCGATGGTCCTGGCAGTCGATGTGCGCGGTGGCGGGCCGGGGACGCGCGAGACCGATGCCCTCGACCCATCGACGCTGGTCGAGCGGGTTCACGGGCTGGCGCTTGCCGGGGGAAGTGTTTTCGGGCTGGCAGCGGCCGATGAACTGGCGCTGTGGCTTTCGGCGGCGGGGCATGGCCTCGACATCGGCCCCGGCCTGCCGCGTGTGCCGGTGGTGCCGGCGGCGATCCTGTTCGATCTCGGCAATGGCGGCGACAAGCACTGGGGCAGCGATCCGCCCTATCGCAGGCTGGCGCGCGAAGCCTTTGCGGCGCTGAGCAACGGCGATGCTAGCGGCCCAATCGGCGCCGGCCATGGCGCCATCGCCGGCAGCCGCACCGGCGGCATCGGCAGTGTATCGGCGGCCCTGCCCGGCGGCTTCACCATCGGCGTGCTGGTCGCCGTCAACAGCTTCGGCGAAGCCTGTCCCGGCGCGCCGCCCGATGGCGAGGTGCCACTGCCCAAGCTTCGCCGTATCGGCAGCCTGGCGGCGCCGCGCGAAAACACCTGCATCGGCATCGTCGCCACCGACGCACCGCTCAGCCGCGCCGAAGCCCGGCGCGTGGCGATGATGGCCCATGACGGCCTCGCCCGTGCCATCCGCCCGGTGCACACGCCCTTCGACGGCGACACGCTGTTCGTCGCCTCCACCGGCCACGGCAGCTGCGGCGACCCGGTGGCGTTGACCATCATCGGCACCATCGCCGCCGATCTGGTGGCGCGCGCCGTACGGCGCGGGGTTTTTTCGTAAGGTTAAAAATGCCTCCGGCGGCTGGGGCCGTGGGCCCCAGACCCCATCTTGTGGTGTCGCCGTCACGCCGACCGAGGATCGTGAACCAAACGGGTCTGGGTTCAGGGCCTGCGCCGCCGCAGTGGCGATTCGCCTAAGGCTGCCGGGCCGCATCCAGCGCATCCAGGCGCGCGCGGAACGTGGCAATGGCGGCGGCGTTGGCTGCCTCGGCAGTGGTTCCGGCCAGGTCGTCCTCTAGGTCGTCGAGCTGCCGCGCGGCACCGGCGAGCGGTACGAACAACGCGGCGAAGCGGCTGCGTTCGGTTTCGGCCGTGGCGGCGGCATCGCTGGCATCGCCGGTGCCGCGCGCGGCGGCTTCGGCTTCGACCAGCGTTCGGGCCTGCGCCGGCAATTGCGTTTCAACAGCAGCGATGGCGATATCGATGGCGGCAAAACGTGCCGCGGCATCGGCCGGGCCGGACGGTCGTTCGGCCGGTGCAGTGGCGGCCGCCGTGATGTCGTTGCCGCAACCGCTGCAACCGAGCGCCGGACGCGGCACCATCGGCGCCACTTCCCCAGGCCGGGGGTTCAGCGACGGATATTCGCCGCCGCTCGCCGCGCAGCCGGCAACCAGCAGCATCGGCAGGACAAAACGAAAGGGAAACGGCGCCGGCATCGCCGCCGTGCCTAGGCCGCGTGCCTCAGCGGTGCAAGCCGCCGGCCCCGGCAGCGGCCGCCACCGCAAAGCCTGTTGCCAATCCCGGCGTCCTCGCCTATCGCCATCGTCTCTTCGCGCCCGTAGCTCAGCTGGATAGAGCATCAGACTACGAATCTGAGGGTCGGACGTTCGAATCGTTCCGGGCGCACCAATCTTCGCACTGTCGACACGCCGCCGCCGGATCACGCCGCTGGATCACGCCGCTGGGTCACGCCGCCCGCGCGCCGCAGTCGCCATGCGTGCAATCGCCGAGATCGACCTGCAACGTCGCGTGGTCGATGCGGAACTCCCCGGCCAGCGCATCGATCCAGTCGGCAAGCGCCGCATCGCCGGGATGGCCGGCCGGCATGACGAGATGCGCGGTCAGCGCCGTGCTGCCGGTGCCGATCGGCCAGATGTGCAGATCGTGGACAGCAGCGACCCCCGCCCGGCCGCCCAGCCAGGCGGCAACCGCCGCCGGATCGATGCCGCGCGGCACGGCATCCAGCGCCATCGCCAGTGATTCGGTAAGCAGCCCCCAGGTGCCGCGCAGGATGACGGCAACCACCACCAGGCTGGCGGCGGGATCGAGCCACAGCCAGCCGGTGCGCAGCATCAGCAGCCCGGAAACGACGACGGCGGCGGAAACGGCGGCATCGGCCGCCATGTGCAGCCAGGCACCGCGAATATTGATGTCGTCGCTGTGTTCACGAGCGAACAGCCAGGCCGTGACGCCGTTGACGACGATGCCGACTGCCGCCACCGCCATGACCGTGCCGCCCGGCACCGGCGTAGGCGCCAACATCCGGTTGACCGCTTCCCAGCCGATGGCGCCGCAGGCCAGCAGCAGCAGCACGGCGTTGGCCAGCGCCGCCAATATGCCCGACCGCCGCCAGCCATAGGTATAGCGCGCCGTCGCAGCCCGGCCGGCAAGCCGCAGCCCCGCCCAGGCGACCAGCAGCCCGGCGACATCGGAAAGATTGTGGCCGGCATCGGCCAGCAGGGCCACCGACCCGACGGCCAGCCCGAAGCCGGCTTCGGCAACGACATAGGCCAGGTTGAGCGCGATGCCGATGGCGAACGCCGCGCCGAAACGCGGCGGCTGGGCGCCATGGCCGGCGTGACCTGCAGGATGGGTGTGGCTGCCGTGATCGTGATGGTGGTGTCCGGCCATGGCGCCGCTCTAACACCATGCCGCCCCGGTGGCAGCACCCGCGTCACTGTTGTCAAGAAAGCCACTGCCCCAAGGCAGCGAATGGAGCGGGCGAAGGGATTCGAACCCTCGACTTCAACCTTGGCAAGGTTGCGCTCTACCCCTGAGCTACGCCCGCTCGACCGGCGGCACTGCCACCGGTGAGCGGCGCAGTTACTATAGCCGCAAGCAACGGTGCAAGCCCAAAATGCCGAATCGCCGGCCAGCCACCGCCTGCAGCCCTTGCGACATCGGCCGGGCTTGGCAAATCGGCCACGGTCGCCCCATATGCCGGCGACAGCGAACGATATCGAAAGCACTGCCTTGGCCAGTATCGCCACCGCCGCCGCCGAAAAGGCCAGTATCGAGGCCTTTCGCCGCGATGTCATCGACCCGTCGCAGGCGGCGCTGGTGCTTGTCGATTTCTGGGCCGAATGGTGCGGCCCGTGCAAGACGCTGACGCCGCTGCTGGAAAAAGTCGTGGCTGCGCGGGCGCCGCGCGTCCGGCTGGTCAAGATCGATGTCGACAAGAATCAGGCACTGGCGGCGCAATTCCGCATCCAGTCGATCCCCACCGTCTATGCTTTCATCGCCGGCCAGCCGGTCGATGGCTT
The DNA here is from genome assembly GCA_038210855.1 of Sphingomonadales bacterium. Classification (GTDB taxonomy): domain Bacteria; phylum Pseudomonadota; class Alphaproteobacteria; order Sphingomonadales; family Sphingomonadaceae; genus Sandarakinorhabdus. Next base: position 24,015 of record JBBQWE010000025.1, read on the forward strand.
TCAGGGCGCTCTGGGCGAACGCGAGCTGGCGGCATTCGTCGATCGCCTGCTCGCTGCGGTGCCGGGCGCTGCCGATGCGCCGTCCGACGCCGAACAGATCGCCGTGCTGCTGCAGGCCGCTGAAGACGCGCTGGCCGAAGGCGCGGTTTTCGAAGCGACCGAAATGCTCGGCGCGCTGGCGCAGGAATTTCCGGATCGCGCCGATATCGCCGGCAAATATGCCCTGGCGTTGCTCGCCGGCGGCCAGGTCGACGGGGCTCGCGCCGCGCTGGAACCGGTTCCGGCCGACGCGAAAGACGCCGATGTCGTCAAGGCTCGCGCGGCGCTCGCCATCGCTGCCGAAGCCGTGCCGGTCGATGATCTTGCCGGGCTGGCGGCGAGCGTTGCTGCCGATCCCGCCAATCTCGATCAGCGTTTCGAACTGGCCGGCGGGCTGCTGGCACGCGGCGATCGCGATGCCGCCGCCGATCAACTGCTCGCCATCGTCGCTGCGGACCGGACATGGCAGGAGGGCGCGGCGCAAGCCCGGCTGCTGAAGCTGTTCGAAGCCGCGGGCCTTGGCGATCCGTGGAGCATCAATACCCGGGCGCGGCTGCGCTCACTGCTGTTTTCCTGAGGGCGCGATGAGCGGAAACGACCTTCCTGCACCGCTGCCGGCCGCCGTGCCGGTGTTCCCGTTAACCGGCGCGCTGCTGCTGCCGCGTGGCGTGCTGCCACTGAACATCTTCGAACCGCGCTATCTCGCCATGGTTCGCGATGCCATGGCGGCCAACGGCTCGGCGGCGCGCATCATCGGCATCATCCAGCCGCGGCCGAGCAACCGCGACGATGACGAACCGCCGGTGCTCTACGAAGTCGGCTGCCTCGGCCGGATCACCGATTTCCGCGAAACCGAGGATGGCCGAATCCTGATCGCGCTGACCGGCGTCACGCGGTTCCGGGCCTCGGCCGAACTCGACCGGACGACGCCGTACCGCCAGGTGCTCGCCGATTACGCCGATTTCCCCGAGGATCGCGATGATCCCGAAGCGCTCGCCGCAGCCGCCCGCGCGGGGCTTGAGGACGTGCTGAAGTCCTATCTCGATACCCGCGGCCTCGCTGCCGATTGGGAGGCGGTGCACTCCGCCGACGATGAATCGCTGGTGACGACGCTGGCCTGTGTCTGCCCGTTCGACCCGGTCGAAAAACAGGCTCTGCTCGAAGCCGATGATCTGGCAACCCGCGCCGCAACGCTCACGGCGCTGATGACGTTCGCTGCCGGTTCCAGCGACAGTTCGACGTTGCAATGAGCCAGACCGCCGCGCCGCGCCCCGATCCGCGGCTGCTGGCGATTCTCGTCTGCCCGATGACTCGCGAGCCCCTGCGCCACGATGCGGTGGCGCAGGAACTGGTCGCCGATCGCGCCGGGCTCGCCTATCCGATCCGCGACGGCGTGCCGATCCTGCTCATCGAGGCAGCGCGCGAGTTTCCGGTCGCCGACTGAGGACGGCGACGACCCGGTTCAGCGCAGCCTGACGAGGATCAGCGCAGCTTGGCGACGTCGCGCTTGGCCAGCGACGTCACCGCTTCGCCATCGACGATGCTGAGTGTCGCGGCCGGGATGACGACGAAGCGTTCGTCGAAGATCACCCGTACCGATCCGTCGCCCAGAACCTGGTCGATCTTGCCGATACGGCCGCCGGCGCTGTCCTTGAGCAAGCGGCCGGCCTTGGCGACCGCCGGCGTGATGGCAGCAACTGCAGCAGGATCCTGGGCGGACGCCGGGGCAACAGCGACAAGCGCGACAGCGGCGATGGCGGCGATGGCGGCGATCGCGGCGAGCAGGCGATGGAACATGATGGCAGTCCTTCGTGATGGAGCAATGCTGCCCCGCTGTGGGCATCTAGGGCCGGCCGTGACGGCGGGTCAACAAACTCTTCGCAGTTGCAGCAATAATCCTGGCTGCAGTGCAGCATGAACACCGGGCGCCGACGCACCGATTGACGCCGTCCCCCGCGATGCGCCACGAGCGTCGGCATGCACGATCCCGTTCCCGAAGCCGGCCCGACCTCGCACAGCTTCATCTCGCAGCGACTGCGACTGAACTATGTCGACTGGGGCAATGCTGCGGCACCGCCGCTGCTGCTGCTCCACGGCGGCCGCGACCATTGCCGCAGCTGGGACTGGACGGCGCGGGCACTGCGCCGCGACTGGCATGTCATCGCGCCCGACTGGCGCGGCCATGGCGACAGCGCCTGGGCGCCCGATGGCTGCTACGACATCAACACCCACCTCTATGACCTGGCGCAGCTGGTGCACCAGCTGAAGCTGGCACCGGTGACGATCGTCGCCCATTCGATGGGCGGCGCCATCGCGCTGCGCTACACCGGGCTTTACCCCGATGAGGTTCGCAAGCTTGTCGCTATCGAAGGCCTCGGCCCCAGCCCGAAGATGCTGGCGGAGCGCCATGCCACCGATTTCGGCCAGCGGCTGCGCGACTGGATCGACGCCAGGCGCGCCGCCGCCGCGCGCAGCCCGCGCCGCTATCCGACGCTGGAAGACGCCTTCCAGCGCATGAAGACCGAAAACGCCTATCTGACCGAGGACCAGGCGCGCCACCTGACCATCCATGGCGCCAGCCGCAACGAGGACGGCAGCTGGAGCTGGAAATTCGACAATTACCTCAACCTGCCATGGATCGCCGACATGCCGGCCGAACAGGTGGCGGAACTCTGGTCACGCATCACCTGCCCGACACTGCTGATGTACGGCGAGAAAAGCTGGGCCTCCAACCCGCTGGCGGACGGCCGCGCCGTGCATTTCCGCGATGCCCGGGTGGTGACCTTCGCCGATGCCGGCCACTGGCTGCACCACGACCAGTTCGATCGGTTTATCGCCGAATTGCGGGCTTTTGTGTAGAAATAGGGGCCTCCGGCGGCCGGGGCCTTAGGCCCCAGACCCCATCTTGATTGTTTGGCGCATGACGAACCCTGGCCGTCCTTGGCCCCAATC